>CAMORS010000001.1 GCA_946624005.1 uncultured Prevotella sp.
CAAGACCTTCAGAACCGGAATCTGACGCTCTATTCAGCTAAGCTACGGGACCAGCGGGCATCAAATGCGGTGCAAAGGTACTAAATTATTCAGAATTCATGATTCAGAATTCATAATTATTTAGAACTTTAACTTTGTTTATTGGTTTACCTGTGGCCACCGAAGTGTCCGCCGCCATGCGAACCGCCGCCATGCGAGCCACCGCTGCGTGAACCTCCACTATGGGAAGAACTGCTGCTGCGCGATACTGAGACGGGGCGGGACGAACTGCTGCTGCGCGAAACAGAGCTCGAACGAGGTGCACTGCCGACGCGAGAGCCGTAGCTGCTGCTTGAACCGCTGTGACGCGAAGGACTGCTGCTCACGCTACCGGTTGAGCGGTGAGATGAACCATTCGACACCGAGGGGCGTGTACGCTCCGTGCTGCGATTGATGGTCGACTGTCGGGAGGTCTCCTTGCCAGGCTGGAACGTGCGGTTGGGGTTAGAGAACGAACCTCTTTCCTTGCCATCCACTCTGCCATGATGCGTCTCCGAACCCTGACGGGTGCTGCTCGGACGGTTGCCGAAGTTGCTGCCGCGGTTACCGCCGAAGTTGCCACCACGATTGCCACCGAAGTTGCCACCATTGTCTTGGCGTCCACCAACATTGTGTCCACGTGTGCCTACATCGCCTCTGCGCTCCAAGCCTTTGCCACCCTTCGGACGCTCGAAGTGTCCGCCGCGGTCGTGATAGTCGCCACGATCGAATCCGTTGCGCATGCCGAAACCGTGGTTGTTGGTGCCGTGACGATGACCTCTGCCGAACTCACGTCCGTGATACCAGCTGCGTCCGCCGTTCATGCGCCAGCTGTGTCCACCGTGATAGGTCATGTAGAAGTGGGGCCGTCCGAAGTAGAAATAGGTGCGATAGGGATAGCGGGCATAGATGCCGAAGTGCCAGTAGCCAGCCTCCCAATAGAGCGGACGGTAGAAGTAGCGTGCCTCGAGATAGGCGCGATACTGCCAGTCGAGCAGGATATAGCTGAGGTCGAGGTTGCGACGCTCCCAGTAGAGGCCATAGAGGTCGTCGACGCGGTCGACACTCATCAGGTAGTCGAGGTTGATTTCGTAGGCTGCCTCATACTGATCCTCGGTGAGGTTCAGCTCGTAAGCCATCTTGTCGGTCAGGAACAAAGCCTGGTCGCGAGCCTGCTCGTAGCTCATTGCCTGTGCTGCGCCTGCCATCATGAGCAGTGCCATCAGCGTGATCATCATTCTCTTCATAGTGGTATGTTTTTTTGTTTGTTAATACTCTTGATGAACTTTCACGCTGCAAAATTGCGAAGAAAAAATGGTATATCCAAAGGATTTTCCCTACATTGGCGGGGAATTCCCCTAAAGTTGTGATTATTCGGGGAGTGGGGAGCGAGAAATGTTGTTGAACGTGTCGACGTACGAAGTCGTGGGAGGATGGTTCAGAACACAGTGGCGCGGCCTCCACGACGAACGATGGCGGCGTTGAGCAGCACATGCAAGGCGGCATAGCAAGCCACATCGGCCACGACGATGAATGTAGCGCTCACCACATGACGCAGCAATCCGTTGGCTACGCAGAAGAAGAGCGCCAGGGCAACGATGGCAAACAGTGCCTGATGGTGGGTGAGCCCAGCACGAAGCAGTTTGTGATGGATATGGTTCTTGTCGGGCTGAATGGGCGAACGGCGGTGCCACAGTCTGACAAAGGCCACGCGGCAACTGTCGAGCACGGGCACGGCAACGAGCGTGAAGGCCATGAGGATGTTCTGGTCGCTGTAGGTGATGCTGGTGTTCGACGACGGCACGGTCAGTTTCAGGCAGAGGAAGGCCAGGATAAACCCGATGCTGAGCGACCCGGTGTCGCCCATGAAGATCTTCCGGTTGCGGTTGACATCGCCATACATATTATAATATAGGTAGGCAAGGATGACGCCTATCATCGAAGCGATGAGCACGACGAAGTACCACAGTCCGCAGTGGGCGAAGGCGAGCATGAAGCCGGCCAAGGCGATGATAGACAGCGAGCCGGCCAGTCCGTCGATGCCGTCGATGAGGTTGATGGCATTGGAGATGAACACGACGATGCCGATGGTAATCAACGTGCCTATCCACCACGACACCTCGCCGATGCCGAAGAAGCCGTAGAGGTTGGTCAGATAGAGTCCGGAGAGGGGCAGTGCCGAAGCGGCCAGTATCTGCACGACGAGTTTGTTGAGCGCTTTCAGCCCGACGATGTCGTCGATAAGTCCGGTGAAATAGATAGCGATGGCGCCGAGCAAGAAATAGATGGTCCAGAGGCTCAGCTCCACGCGCATCACCCCTTGCCATCGTGCCATGAAGAAGGCGATGATACATCCCACCAGCACACTGGGCAGGAACACCACGCCCCCCATACGGGGGATGGCGCGCTTGTGTACCTTCCTGTAGTTCGGCAAATCATAGAGCCCCTTGCGCTTGCAGAAGTCGAGCACCAGCGGGATGGTAAGCATCCCACAGGCCATGCTGCCTACCAGGGCGATGATGGTAAGTACGACGTAGCTGTCCATATCTCTTCTTCGCGTGTCTTTTTTCTATCTAACTCCGATTTTTCCTATTTATTGCATCTATGCCTTCCTTTTTTGTTTATCAAAACCTAATTTAACATATCGCAAGGTTAATAAGGCTTAAAAACAAAGAATCATTCATGGCTAAACAGGATAAATTCAGTAATTTTGCAGATACAAAGAATTCGTGAATCTTTATCCGCAAGAGAACGAGAATTAGAATGTATTTAACAATAAAAACAATTGGCTTATGAAAAAAATGAAATTCTATTTCGCTTTGGCACTCGCCCTATTGGGTGTTGGGAGTGTCGCGAATGCTGATGAGTTGACCGTGTATGACGGGACGACTACGAATACAGAAGTTCCTTTTTATGGACTTTATGTAGACGACAACTATCAGAAGTGTGAATACATCATTCCTGCTTCAGCTTTGTCGGGTATTAATGGAGCAGAAATAAAGGGACTCAAGTTCTATACTTCTATTAATAATGATTGGGGAGGAACATTCCAAGTTTTTCTGAAAGAAGTAGACAATACGACCCTGACTGGTTTTACAGGAACGGACGGAGCAACAATTGTCTATGAAGGAGGCATGAGTTCAACAAATAACACCATCACAATAGAATTTAATACCCCTATCACATATAATGGAAAGAATCTTCTCGTGGGGGTTTACGAAACTGTCAAAGGCTCTTACAAAAGCAACAGTTTTACAGGAACGACTGTTAATAGTGGTGTCACTTGGGCAGGAAAAGGAACAGCTTTTGCAAGTATAACAGGAACAGCACGTTCATTTGCTCCCAAAACCACATTCACTTATGAGGAGGCCGTGGTTGAAGGCCCTGGTTTGAAGGTAAAAGACTACAAGGATGGCGAGACGATGTCGTTCGGCTTGGTTGATGCAGGAACAACGAAAACCATCACCTTGGTAAATCCGGGCACAGAGGATATCACCGTTAACATCGCAACAACCGGTGGATTTACAGCTGACAAGACCTCTGCAACAATTGCAGCCAACAAGGGTGAGCAGGTGGTGACTATTACGGCTCCCGACGCAACCGCAAACGGAACCATCACCATAACTCCGACTGTCGATGGCGTTGACCCCATTACTATCAATCTGAGCTGTGTCATCAAAGACCCGAACAAATTCTTTGTTGACTTCAATGACAACCAGTTGCCCGAGGGATGGGAAACTGTTGGTATCGGTAGCTATACAACTGGCAGTTCTGCATCCTCCTATGTTTGGGACTTCTCCAAAGGATATGCTTGGTATAAGAAAAGCTATGCCTACAGTTCTGCAAACTACTATCACTCGTTGGTCTCACCACTGGTGAAGTTTGTCGAAGGAGAGAAACTTCTCTTTAAGCTAAAGAAAGAACCAGAGTATTCGAATTATCCAGGATATCTACGTGTAGACTACACAACGGACGGAAAAGCTTGGACAACACTTTCAGAAGCTGTATACGCTGATGCCGATCTTACCACCAACTGGGTTGAGAAGGAAGTAACTATTCCCGCTACAACCAAAAAGATTCGTTTCGTAGGAATGGGAATATCCATAGACGACATCTATGGCGGTGAGTATTCTACTGCTCCCGTGATGAACGTCACAGCTACCGACGTTTCGTTCGGTATGGTCAACGCCGAGGCAACGGCTACCTTTACCATCAAGAACGAGGGTAAATCGGACCTGACAGGCGTTGAAGTCACTTCTACTGATACCAACTTCACTTTTGAGGGTGTTCCCGCAACCGTTGCTGTTGGCGAGACTGCCACTGTTACGGTGAAGATGTCTGCTGCCAACAAGGGTATGCACGAGGGAACCGTCACCGTTGCTGCTCCCGAACAGGAGAGCAAGACCTTCAACGTCAGCGGCTACGTGATGGATACAGAACTCTTCACTGAGACCTTTGACGGCAATGCCCTGCCCGACGGATGGACAAACACGGGCTGGACATTTGCAAACGGCGAGGCTTCTGGTGCATACAACAGCACAAGAAAGCAGCTGATTACTCCCTCTTTGGTTGTTGCTGAGGGCGAGAAGATGGCAATCGAAGTTCAGAAAACCCGCAATAGCGGTTGTGCTATGGACATCTACGTTTCGAAAAATGGCGCCGACTTCACCAAGCATCAGACTATCGCCGACGCTGACATGGAGAACGGCATCTACAAGGTGTTCTTCATTGAAGGTCTTGAGGCAGGTAGCTATCAGATTCGTTTCGACGCTAACGACAATAAGATTAATGCCATCAACGGTTTCCACCTCAACATGAATGCTCCCCTCATGGAAATGGTTTCCACCGAGGCAGCTGCCTTTGATAAGGTGACGGCAAGTGCTTCGAAGACCTACACCGTGAAGAACGTAGGTACGGGCAAACTGACCGTGAACATCGCTTCTGACAACGAAGCCTTCACCGTTGAGCCTGCTCAGCTGGTCATCACCGACGAGCCGAAGAACTTTACCGTGACCTTCAACTACACCGAAGGCAACTACGGCAACTTCACCGCCAACATCACCGTCACCCCGACCTACAACGAGGATGCCAAGGTGACCATCGCCGCTTCTGCCAAGGCTATGGATCCGAATGCATGGGATGAAGACTTCGAGGCAGGCACCATGCCAATTGGTTGGGACGCAACCAATTGGGAAGTTGGGACATTCGGCTACTCAACCACCAATGCTACACAGATTGCGAAAGCAACAAAGACTGCAGGAGAGAGTGTGTTGGTTACTCCGCGTTTGGAAGCCAAGGCCAATGATGTACTGATGTGGGAGGCTGATTTTGACTGGGATGACGAGAGCATACGAGTAGAGTATTCCAACGATGAAAAAGAAACGTGGAATTTGGTTCAGATAGACGGTCTCACGATGGGCACTGGTGCCACTGGAAGTCTGACGAACAGCTATCGTCCTAAAGACAATGGTATTAGCTCACGTGGAGCAAAACTCGACATGTCGTTCAAGGCTCCCGCTAACGGTTTCTACTATCTGCGCTTCACCTCTTCTTATAGCGGCAACGGCGTTGACAACTTCAACGGCTTCAAACTGGCTCTAAAGGAGCATGATGCTACAATCTCCAACTTGGATATCCGTTCATCCTTCAACCAGTACACTGACCATCAGGTGAGCGTCACCGTGAAGGAAATGGTGGGCAAGGATGAGGAAATGACCGCCAAGTTCTTCATCAACGGCACACAGTATGGTGAATCAGTGACTGAGACCGTCCCCGCCGGTGGCGAGAAAGAGTTTGTCGTTGCCGTCCGTTTGAACGAAGTAATCAGCGGCGATGCCTACTTCGTGGTGTCCAACGACAATCTGGAGCTCACTTCAGAAAAAGTGGCTATTACAACAAAGGCTGCCATCGTGCTTGACGAAACAGTTGATCCTGAAAGTTTGCCTACAAGCTATCAGGACAAAGTTGCGCTGAAGTACACTGCCAAGAAGGGTTGGAACACTATTTGCGTACCGTTCCCGCTGACAGACACCGATCTCACTGCTATCTTCGGCGAAAACTGGAAAGTTTACGAGTTTAAGAGTTACAACAATGGCGAGTTAGGCTTCCAGCTTGCATCACGCAGATATGGCGGCTTCCCATATATCGTTTACAGCGAGAATCCTGCAACCATCGAGGAACCCGGTTACATCTTGACTTATGTCGAATTCCGCTCCGTCAACTACGACGAATACAACGGTGCTCGCTTCCAAGGTACCTTCGCCCCGATGCCTGCCGGCACGATGGAGGGCAAGTATGGCGTGACACCTACCGGAAAGATTCAGAAGGGTGGTGCCAATGCCAGGATGAAGGGCTACCGCGCCTACTTCGAGCTGCCCGAGGATGCCGATCCGTCGAAGCTCGCCATCACCATCGACGGCCAGACCATCGCTACAGGTATCGATGCTGTGGAGATGCTCAACGAGCTGAACGGCAACGTCTACGACCTGCAGGGCCGCAAGGTGAACAGCGCCAAGAAGGGAATCTTCATCCAGAACGGCAAGAAGATAGTTGTTAAGTAAATCCATATTCATGACACATTCGTGGCTGGCAACGACCACGAATGTGTCAAACAAAGAAAAACAGAACAGAAGAAAAATGAAAAAAGTATATATGATGCCCAGCATCGAGATAACAGAGATTGAATCGGACATCGTCCTCGCAGGAGCCAGCAAACTCGACCCGAACGAAGACAGCCAGACGGTGACGCCTTCTGACGAGGAGTACGACGGCGAGTTCAGCAGCAAGCGTAACCACCACCAGACGTGGGACGACTTCGACGACGAGGAAGAATACTAAACATCTCGTTGATTGTGAAAGCGTGGAGCCACACATGCTGGCCCCACGCTTTATAGGTCTTAATAAAATAACATCATCTATGAACAAAAGAACAACACTCTGCACTTTGCTGGCATCGGCCATGCTGACCTGCGCAGCACAGAACGTACAAACAACCATCGGGCCGACAAGACCGGGCAGCAATCAGATGCCTGCACTACCGACGATGCCATATCAACCCACTGTGGGCAAACTCGCCTTCGGAAGCAAAAAGGCCATGCCGCGCCACGAAGAGGAGGCTGACCTCCAGGCCGACTTCAGCATCCAGGGCGGACAGTCGCAGGTGGAGGTGTGGAGCGAGAACTTCGACACAGACCTGAGCCAGTGGGACATCAACAACGAGGTGAAAGACGGCTGGGGACCCATCACCGTGGAACTCGCCTCGACATCGAGCAAGAAAGTGCCCTTCAACACCTACGACGCGGACGACGTCACCTCGCTGCACATCGAGGGCGACTACCGTGTGAGCAAGCGCAACATGGCCTACGTGACGAGCGGCGACATCGCCGTGCCGCAGAACGCCATGCTCCATGCCTTCGTTGGCTACTCCGAATGGGAGGAGTGCGGGCTCTACATCACCGTCTCCACCGATGACTTTGAGACAGAGACCGAACTCTGGAACAGCATGAACTGCGGCATCACCGGCTGGCACTGGCAGGAAATCAACAGCGACCTCAGCCAGTTTGCCGGCCAGACGATAAAGCTTCGTCTGACATACGGCGAAGGAACGAAAAGCAACTTCGGCGTGGGTGGCTATATGGGCGACTTCTACGTCGACGGACTCTCCATCACCGGCGTGCAGAGCGTGCAGGAAGTGAGTGTGAAGACAGGCGACATCATCCAGATGGCCGACCTCTCCACGGGCAACATTGCCCGGTGGGAGTGGCTCTTCCCCGGTGGAACACCCGCAGAGAGTACAGACCAGAACCCCACGGTCTATTATGAAAAGGCAGGCGAATATGACGTGACGCTCAACGTCTACGACGCCGACGAGCAACAGGCCTCCATCACGAAGCTGGGCTTCGTCAAGGTGGAAGGACAAGAGCCTGTCGCCGGAATAGCGTTCCCCGCCGGCTTCCGCGACCTCAACACCCGCATGCGGATGGTCGCCCCCTTTGCCGAGGTTGAATACAAGGATGCCTCTGCGGGCTTCCCCGACCAGTATTCGTGGACGTTCTACACGCCCTACGACCTGGAGCACGGAGGTGCCTTCTTCCAGCCAGACACCATCTACACCACCCGCGACGTGAAGGTTCGCCATGAACGCCTCGACAAGAACTACGTGCTGCACATCGCCCAAAACGAACTGGGCTACGCTTATGTCGAAGACAGCGTCAGCGTGAAGTTCGACGCACTGGTGACCAACTTCCTGCCGAAGGACGGCTATCAGACCAACTTCGTCGACGGCGACCTGACCATGCCCGGAGCCAACAAGATGGGCATCACGGCATGGGCTGAGCGCTTCTCGAAGCCCTCTGTGCCCGTCGTGCTCGAAGGGATGTACGTCAACTTCACCAAGGCCGCACCTGGCGACGATCTGATGAACCAGATAGCATCGGTAGACTTCTCGCTCTACACCAGCGAGAACGGACTGCCCGGCGAGCCCATCGCCCTGCTCGACTCGTGGACCATGACCGAACTGAACTACGCCATGACCACCAACGACGGCATCGTGACGGTGGAGCTGTCAGCACCCATCGTCATCGACCAGGAGGTGTTTGTCATCATCGACGGCATACCCGAGAAAGCCGACGACCTGGAGTGCGCCATCGCTATGGCACCCTTGCGCAGCGAGGGCAACACGGCCTACATGCTGAACAATGGCACCTGGCGCCCCTTCACGGGCTACTTCGATGCTGCTCCGGGCGGACAGACCTCACTGGCCGTCTTCCCCTACTATCGTCACTCAGTTGTCGTCCCCGCAGCCTTCGAAGAGATTGAGCTCGACGGTGGCCTCTCGCAGCAGCGCATCATTGTGGGAGCCGACAGCACCACGGTCAACCAGGAAGCTGGCCAGGCCGAAGTCTACGTCTTTGCCAACAGGGGTCTTCAAGCCTATCAGCAGCCGTCGGAAGAATGGTTGCGCATCATGGGCAAGCCAGGCGAGTATACCGTCGACACGCTCACGGTGGAGTACGACATGCTGCCCGAAGGTGTCGACCGCCGCGAAGCCACACTCTACGTCAGCGATGGCATCACGACGCTGCCCCTGCGCTTCATCCAGCAGCGGGTGGACATACCGGAGCCGACAGGTATCAATGCCGTGGAGCCAGAAGCCAGAAGCCAGGAGCGAGAGGTGTACGACCTGCAGGGACGGCGACAGCCTGACGGCATCATCGGCCGCGGCATCTACGTTGTCCGCAAAGGAAAAGACAGCTACAAGCTGCTGAAATAACACTACAAAAAAAAGAGGGTGCTTCATTCATAAGCACCCTCTTTCTTTTTATTGTCTCATCCTGCAAGGATTACACCAGCTGCTGCACGAGGTCGGCACGATCGCCGGGCAGCAGGTCGACGACGGGAATCTCTATCATCGTGTAGCAACCGGGCTGCTGGCGCATCGAGGCGCGGGCCACATTGACGAGCACCTGTCCTGTCAGAGCCGGATTGTTGATACTCATATTGAACTCCAGACGCTGGTTCTGCGTCTTTCCGCTCACGCCCTTGCGCACCATGTGCACACCGTGTCCCATGTCGCGCACATCGTCAACCGAGTTGACGGCGAAGACATGCGTCTCGTCGTTGGCGAAGTAGGGGTCGGCCTTCACGGCAGCCGTCACCTCTTCGAGCTTGGCACCCTCTTCCAGTTCGACGTAGACCATACGGCGATGGATACCCTCACCCAGAGGGATGGTCATCGAGAGAGCATTCTTCACACCAGCCTTCGAGCGCACGCAGACGCTGTGTCCCATCGACATGCCAGGTCCGAAGTTGGTGTAGCTCAGGCCTTTGGGAGCCAGTCCCTGCATCAGGGTGCGCACGATGCTGTCGCTACCCGGATCCCATCCGGCGGCGATGATGCTGACGGTCTTTGTCTCGCGGTTCAGCAGCATGAGTCGTTCGCGATAGCCACGAATCTCGGTGTGGATGTCGAAGCTGTCGACGGTGTTGATGCCCAGCGGCAGTATCTGCCTGGCATACTCTTCGCAGGAGCGTGTCGGTGTAGCGAGGATAGCCACATCGACATCCTTCAGCTCTCGGATGTCGCTCACTACGTCGTAGTCGGCCAGTTCGGCCGGCTT
Organism: uncultured Prevotella sp.; assembly: GCA_946624005.1. Lineage (GTDB taxonomy): Bacteria > Bacteroidota > Bacteroidia > Bacteroidales > Bacteroidaceae > Prevotella. Next base: position 10,137 of record CAMORS010000001.1, read on the forward strand.
CTCTTTGTTACCCTGGCGGCGCACGATGCCCGCAATCTCGAAATCGGCTGCTGCCTGCAGTGCCTCCACTGTGTAGCGTCCGATGTTGCCGTAACCCACTACGGCTGCTCTGATTTTCTTCATTGTTTTTTGACTTGTTTTTAAAAGACTTTATTGGTCGGGGTTCTCTATAAATCCTTGGTATTGGGGAACGAGGGCCTGCTCGATGGCGCGGTAGCTCTCGTCCATCACCTGCTTCACGTCGCGGCCGGCTTTGCTTGTTTCGATGGGCTCGTGGATGGTGAGCTTCATCGGATGCCATGCAGCCCAGCGGCTTGTGCGCGGCATGATGTCGAACGAACCGTTGATGGTCAGCGGCACCACGGGCAGCTGCAGCTCGTCGGCCAGCAGGAAAGCGCCGCGACGGAAGGAAGCCATGTGGCCTGTGAACGAGCGCGACCCCTCTGGGAATACGACGAGCGAGATGCCCCCACGAAGGATGTCGCGTGCCTGGTCGTAGCTCTTCTTGATGCGGCTTGCCCCCCGCTTGTCGATGAAGATATGGTGACACTTCTCGCAGGCCCATCCCATGAAGGGCACCTTGCGCAGCTGGTATTTCATCATCCAGCGGAAGTCGCGACAGAGATGGCCGTAGATGAGGAAGATGTCGAAAGCTCCCTGATGGTTGCTCACGAAGACATACGACTGCCCGGGCTGCAGATGCTCTCGCCCCTCCACGCTTACGGGTATGAGCATCACCTTCAGGATGCTCCATGCCCACAGTTTACCGGGGTAGTAGCTCACCCAGCGGCCCAGTCCGATGGCCGATCCGATGGCGATGACCACCGTTGCCAGGACAGTGGACAGGATGATGTAAGGCAGTCCGATGCAAAGTTGGTATATGCGGTAGAGAAACTTCATTGCAGGTTTTGTTGTTTGCGGGCGGAAACGCCGTTCTGCCCCTACGATTTTATTTTAGGGTATTTCCTGGTCCATCCATCCCAGCGGAGGCGCATCACGCCGAAGAAGGCCTCGCCAAAGATACCGCCCGACATCTTCGACACCCCTTCGCGGCGATTGACGAAGATAACGGGCACCTCCTTGATCTTGAAGCCAATCTTGTAAGCCGTGTACTTCATCTCTATCTGGAAGGCGTAGCCCTTGAAGCGAATCTTGTCGAGCTCGATGGTCTGCAAGACGCGCCGACGGTAGCACTTGAAGCCAGCCGTCGTGTCGTGCACCTTGAAGCCGGTGACCATCCTGACATACTTCGATGCGAAATAGCTCATCAGCACACGTCCGATGGGCCAGTTGACAACGTTCACCCCGCTGATATAGCGCGAGCCGATAGCCAGGTCGTAGCCTTCGTCGGCACAAGCGCTGTAGAGCCGCGGCAGGTCGTTCGGGTCGTGGCTGAAGTCGGCGTCCATCTCGAAGATATAGTCGTACTGCCGCTCCAAGGCCCAGCGGAACCCAGCGATATAGGCCGTGCCCAGTCCGAGTTTCCCTTGGCGCTCGAGTATGAAGAGCCGGTCGGCAAACTCGTCGGCCATCAGGCGTTTCACGATCTGTGCCGTTCCGTCGGGCGACCCGTCGTCGATGACAAGGATATGGAAACATTTCTCCAGGCCAAAGACGGCACGGATGATTTTCTCGATATTCTCCTTTTCGTTGTAGGTCGGGATGATGACGATGCTGTCGCTTGTATTCATGATGATGAGGTTTTTTGATAGTGCAAAGGTACGAATAAGCGAGCAAAGAGCCAAGAAAAAGAAAATATTTTTTTCTTTTTTTGCTCTTTCGAGCGGGAGTACCTATTTATAAAGCACGGAAAAGCAGCAAGCGCGGCAAGCTGTTTTGTCAAGAAAATTCCGAATCCAAGTGGGTCAGGAGTCGCGTATTTCAAAGCAACCGCTCCTTCGCTCGCAAATACGCCGAAAATGAGCATTTTCCACAAGTGGTTGATATTCATAGTCTTAACCTTAGGAGGGCTGTTTTTACCTCCCTCAAAGTGGCAGTTAGAGTTGCAATATGCGTCATATTGGTTCGCAATATGCGTCAGATTACCCCGCAGTTTGCGTCATTTCACATGCCCGGAGACCATCTCTGACCACGTTACAGAACATCTTTGACGACCTCGGGGACTATCTCTGACGTCGCGAATGCCTATCCGGCCCATTGTCCGCGCTCTAAAACGGCGAAAAAGTTGAACTTAATTTTGTCAAGATAATTCAGAGAAAATAACAACCCTCCAACAGCTGTCCGCTCCTCTAATAAAACTTAAAAACTTATGCGAGCATGCTACGGTGTCGTTCTTTTTGTGTAATTTTGCACCACCGTATGAAAATACAAGAATTGTTGGAACTCTATGCCAGGTCGTCGCAGAGCGCTGCCCTGGCGAAAGTACTCGACGACGTTTCTCTGAAAAACGTTTTCGTGGAGGGACTCGTGTCGTCGGCCGCTGCGGTATTGTTTGCTTCAGCCTCACGTCACACGTCGAAAAACATCGTCTTCATCCTTAACGATGCCGAAGAGGCAGGCTACTTCTACCACGACCTGACGCAGCTGCTGGGCACGGACAGTGTGTTGTTCTTCCCCTCAAGCTATCGGCGGAGCATCAAGTACGGACAGCGCGACGCTGCCAACGAAGTGCTCCGGACGGAGGTGCTGGGAGTGCTTTCAAGGAAAGGGGAGCAAGCTGCAGGAAGTGAGAACGGTTCTGAAGAAGCGGGAAACGAACGAGGGGGTGAGCGTGCAACCATCATCGTCACCCACCCCGAGGCGGTGGCCGAGCTGGTGGTGTCGAAGAAGAAGATGGACGAACGCTCCATCCGCTTGGAGGTAGGCGACCGCCGCGACATCTCCGAACTGGAGGAACAGCTGTTTAATCTGGGGTTCAACGAGGTCGACTACGTCTACGAACCCGGTCAGTTTGCCATACGCGGCAGCATCGTTGACGTCTTTTCCTTCAGCAACGAGTATCCTTTCCGCATCGACTTCTTCGACGACGAGATTGACTCCATCCGTCTGTTCAACGTGCAAGACCAGCTGTCGAAGGAGAAACGTCAGCAGGCCGACATCGTCCCGCAGCTGTCGGATGTCACGGAGAAGATGTCGTTCCTGCAGTTCTTGCCCGCCGACAGCATCCTCGTGACGAAAGACTTCCTCTTCGTGCGCGATGTCATCGACCGCACTTACGAAGAAGGCTTCTCCGAGCAGGCCTTCACCGAACGCATGGAGGGAGCCACCGAGGTGGAACAACAGACCATCCTCGAGGAGATGAAGTCGGAGCATCAGCTCATCAACGGAAGGAGGTTCACCGACGAGGCACTGGCCTTCCGCCGCATCGAGATAGGACAACGGGCAACGGGGCGTCCCGATGCAACCATCCGCGCCAAGACAGCACCGCAGCCGCTCTACCATAAGAACTTCGAACTGCTGAAGCAGTCGCTCGACGACTTCCGTCAGAAGGGCTACCATGTATATATCCTTGCCGATTCGCCCAAGCAGCAGGAGAGGCTCAGAGAGATTCTCTCACCCGCTGCCGACACCTCCCCGGCGGAGACTTCCGAGGCGGGCTTCATCCCCGTGGACAAGACGCTCCACGAGGGATTTGTCGACCACAAGCTGCGGCTCTGCCTCTTTACCGACCATCAGATATTCGACCGCTTCCACAAGTATAGCCTGCGCTCGGATGCCGCCCGGACAGGTAAGATGGCGCTGACGATGAAAGAACTGATGGAGATGGAACCTGGCGACTATGTGGTGCACATCGACCTGGGGGTGGGCCGCTTTGCCGGACTGGTTCGCGTACCGCTACCGCCGCCACGGACTGGCTATCAGGAGGTCATCCGCATCATCTACTCCAACAACGACAAGGTGGATGTGTCTATCCATTCGCTCTATAAAATAAGTAAGTACAAGCGGAAGGACACCGAGACCGAACCGCGACTCTCCACCCTCGGCACCGGTGCTTGGGACCGTCTGAAGGAACGCACCAAGACGAAGATCAAGGATATCGCACGCGACCTCATCCGACTCTATGCAGCCCGCCGAAGGGAGAAAGGCTTCGCCTACAGTCCCGACTCGTTCCTACAGCATGAACTGGAGGCCAGCTTCCTCTACGAGGACACACCCGACCAGCTGAAGGCCACCAACGACGTAAAGGCCGACATGGAGCAGGCACGGCCGATGGACCGCCTGGTGTGTGGCGATGTGGGCTTCGGCAAGACGGAGGTGGCCATCCGAGCCGCCTTCAAGGCTGCCTGCGACTCGAAGCAAGTGGCCGTGATGGTGCCCACAACGGTGCTGGCCTATCAGCACTACCAGACCTTCTCTTCACGACTGAAGGGAATGCCCGTCAGGGTAGACTATCTGTCGAGGGCTCGCAGCGCGAAGAAGACGAAAGAGATTCTCGCCGACCTGGCCGACGGCAAGATAGACATCATCATCGGTACGCACAAGCTCATCGGTAAGACAGTGAAGTTCCGCGACTTAGGACTGCTCATCATCGACGAGGAACAGAAGTTCGGCGTGGCCGTAAAAGAGAAGCTGCGCAAGATGAAGGTGAACGTCGACACGCTGACGATGAGTGCCACTCCCATACCGCGAACGCTGCAATTCTCGCTGATGGGTGCCCGCGACATGAGCATCATCCAGACGCCTCCACCCAACCGCTACCCCATCCAGACGGAAATCATCGCCTTGAGAGAAGAAGAGGATAAGAGAAGAGAGGAAAGAGGAGAGAGGAGAGAGAAATCGTCGGGCTGGGAGCAGATTGCTGAGGCCATCAACTTCGAGATGAGCCGCAACGGACAGGTATTCTTCGTCAACGACCGCATCTCCAACCTGCCCGAGATAGCCCTTACCATCCAGAAGTATGTACCCGATGCGCGCATCGCCATCGGTCATGGACAGATGAAGCCCGAAGAGCTGGAGAAGATTGTCATGGGTTTCATGAACTACGACTACGACATCCTGCTCTCCACAACCATCGTGGAGAACGGTATCGACATCTCTAATGCCAATACCATCATCATCAACGATGCCCACCGCTTCGGACTCTCCGACCTGCACCAGATGCGTGGCCGCGTGGGCCGCTCGAACAAGAAGGCTTTCTGCTATCTCATCGCTCCGCCACTGTCGCTGCTCAGCCAGGTGGCCCGCAAGCGACTGGAGGCCTTAGAGACCTTCTCCGATCTGGGCAGCGGATTCAACCTCTCGATGCAAGACCTCGACATCCGCGGCGCCGGCAACCTCCTGGGCGCAGAACAGAGCGGCTTCATGGAAGACCTGGGCTACGAGACCTACCAGAAGATTCTCTCGCAAGCCATGACGGAGCTAAGGAATGAGGGAAGCATTGAGAGGAGAGAGGAAAGAGGAGAGAGGAGTGAGAATACCTCCGTGAGAAGCAACATTGGTAGTCACACTCCCCGAAGCGACGAAAGCGATTTCGCTCCTAGCTCCCCGATTCCCGCTCCTCGAGAGACTCTATACGTCGACGACTGCACCATCGAGAGCGACCTGGAGATGTACTTCTCCGAACTGTACGTCCCCTCGTCGGCAGAGCGCATGCTGCTCTATCGCGAACTGGACAACATCAAGAACGACAGCGACCTGGAGACCTACAAGGCACGCCTGCGCGACCGTTTCGGCGACATTCCCGACGAAGGGCTCGAACTGCTCAACGTGGTGACGCTCCGACGGCTCGGCAAACAAATCGGCTGCGAGAAGATCATGCTCAAGCAGGGACAGATGACGCTCTACTTCGTTTCAGCTGCCGAGAGTCCCTACTACCAGAGCGCCATGTTCAGCCAGGTCATCAACTACGCCATGCAGAACGTCCGCCAATGTGCCCTCCGCGAGACACGCGGCAAGCGGGCGATGGCCGTGAAGGATGTCCCCACGGCAGGCCGTGCCGTGGCCATCCTGCAGGAAATAAAGCGTACAGAACATTAAAAATATAAAAAACTTAGGCGCTTTCCGGCCGTTGTCCATTTTATTGTTGTAACTTTGCACGCTGCATTCAATATGCCACGTCATCATGTTTAGAATCAAGAAGCTCGATATATTCATTGCCAAACAATTTCTGCTGCTCTTTGTGGCCACCTTCTTCGTGTGCCTCTTCGTGCTGATGATGCAGTTCTTGTGGCGATATATTGACGAACTCATCGGAAAAGGTCTGTCGATGGAGGTCATGGCCCAGTTCTTCTGGTACATGATGCTCATGCTCGTACCGCAAGCGCTGCCGCTGGCCATCCTGCTGTCGTCGCTCATCACCTTCGGCAATCTGGGCGAGAGCTCAGAGCTGACGGCCATCAAGGCCGCCGGCATCTCGCTCATTCGCTCGTTCCGCAGCCTTATCTTCCTGACGGTCTGCATCATGCTGGGGTCGATGTATTTCCAGAACGTCATCGGACCCAACGCCAACATGTCGTTCGCCCAGTTGCTCATCTCGATGAAGCAGAAGAGCCCCGAACTGGAGATTCCCGAGGGCATCTTCTACGACGGCATACCGCAGACCAGCCTCTACGTGCAAAAGAAAGACCCGCAGTCGGGCATGCTCTATGGCATGATGATATTCCGGCAGACCGACAGCTTCGAGGATGCCGCCATCATCCTGGCCGACTCGGGCATGATGCAGTCGACGGCGGAGAAGAAACACCTGCTGCTGACGCTGCATAGCGGTGAATGGTTCGAGAATATGCGCGGACAGGACGTTGGCTCGGCCAGTGTGCCCTATCGCCGCGAGACCTTTGCACGGAAGCAGATACTGCTCGATTTCGATGCCGACTTCAACCTCACCGATGCAGGCCTGCTCTCGAACAATGCCAAGGCGAAGAGCCTGGAACAAATCAGGATGGACGTCGACTCGATGAACCACCAGTACGACAGCATCGGACGGGTGTTCTACAAAGATGTCATGACCTTCTATTTCTGTCGCGACAGCATCTCGAAGAGCGACTCGCTGCGAGCTACGAAGATGGCCCAGACGAAGGCCGTCAACGTCGATACGCTGTTCAATCGCCTGTCGCCCGAACAGAAACAACGCGCCATGACGACGGCCCTGAACCGTGTGAACCGAAGCGTGGCCGACCAAGAATACAAAGAGCTCATAACGGGCGACGGCGACAAACTCATCCGCCAGCATCGCATCGAGGCACTCAACAAGTTCACGCTGGCCCTCTCGTGCCTGCTCTTCTTCTTCATCGGAGCACCCCTCGGAGCCATCATCCGCAAGGGCGGACTGGGCATACCCGTCATCATCAGCGTGCTGGTGTTCATCGTCTATTACATCTTCGACAACACCGGCTATCGTATGGCCCGTGGCGGCATGTGGGCCGTGTGGTTCGGAAAGAGTCTGCCGACAGCCGTACTGGCCCCGCTGGCCGTGTTCTTTACTTACAAGGCCAACAACGACTCCGTGGTGTTCAACATCGACCTCTACCGCAACTTCTTCATGAAGCTGCTCGGACTGCGCCTGAAGCGACACATCACGGGCAAGGAGGTCATCATCAACGATCCCGACTACACCGCCGACCGCATCAGCCTGACCACCGTCAACGACGAGATAACGACCTACGCCCACGAGCACAAGCTGTGGCGGCTGCCCAACCCCATCAAGGTGTTCTTCCGCTATGAAGACGACCACGAGATAGAACGCATCGTGGAGGTGCTCGAAGGCGTGATTGAAGACTTGATGAACACGCGCGACAAGAAGATTATTACCGAGCTGAGCAACTATCCCATCGTTTCGCCAAGGGCGCACACTCGGGTGTTCAACCGCCGATGGATGAACATCATCTCGGCCATCATCCTGCCCGTAGGACTCTGCATCTACCTGCGCATGTGGATGTTCCGCCTACGCTTGTACCGCGACCTCAAGGTCATCAAGCACACCAACAGCGAGATTATCCAAAGAATTGAAGAATTACAGAAATAATAAATTCGCAATATCGCACCTAAATACAACAAATAACATGGAAGACTTCAAACTCAACAGCATAGAAGAGGCTGTGAAAGATTTCAAAGACGGCAAGTTCGTCATCGTCGTCGACGATGAAGACCGCGAGAACGAGGGCGACCTGATCTGCGCCGCAGAGAAGATTACGCCAGAGATGGTGAACTTCATGTTGAAGAATGCCCGTGGCGTACTGTGTGTACCCATCACCATCTCGCGCTGCGAAGAGCTGAACCTGCCGAAACAGGTCAACGAGAACACCTCGATGCTCGGAACGCCCTTCACCGTCACCGTCGACAAGCTGGAGGGTTGCACCACAGGTGTGTCGGCCAACGACCGTGCCGCCACCATCCGTGCACTGGCCGACCCCCACTCCAAGCCCGAAACGTTCGGCCGACCGGGTCATATCAACCCTCTCTATGCCCAAGAGAATGGTGTGCTGAAGCGCAGCGGCCACACCGAAGCTGCCATCGACCTCTGCCGCATGGCGGGTCTCTATCCCGCCGGTGCGCTGATGGAAATCATGAACGACGACGGCACGATGGCTCGTATGCCGCAGCTCATCCCCTTCGCCAAGCAGCACGGACTGAAGATTATCTCTATCAAGGACATGATAGCCTACCGACTGAAGAAAGACTCGCTCGTCGAGATGGGCGAAGAGGTGGACATGCCCACAGCCTACGGACACTTCAGGCTCATTCCCTTCCGACAGCTGAGCAACGGTCTGGAACACTTCGCCCTGATCAAGGGTGAGTGGCAGGAAGGCGACCCCATCATGGTTCGCGTCCACTCATCGTGTGCCACAGGCGACATCTTGGGCAGCATGCGCTGCGACTGTGGCGAACAGCTCCACAAGGCTATGCAGATGATCGACAAGGAGGGGCGCGGCGTGCTCGTCTACATGCAACAGGAAGGGCGCGGCATCGGACTGATGAACAAGATAGCAGCCTACAAACTGCAGGAGGAAGGCTACGACACCGTTGAGGCCAACGTCCACCTGGGCTTCAAACCCGACGAGCGCGACTACGGCTGCGGTGCACAGATTCTGCGCAAGCTGGGCGTGACAAAGATGCGTCTGCTCACCAACAACCCCGTCAAGCGCGTCGGTCTGGAAGCCTACGGACTGGAAATCATCGAGAACATCCCCATCGAGATACAGCCCAACAAATACAACAAACGCTATCTCGAAACGAAACGCGACCGCATGGGCCATCAGTTGCATTTGTAGAGGGAATGGAAGATTGAAAAGATCTCGCTCCTCACCCCTCACCCCTAACTCCAAACACCAAACTCCTATGAAGACGAAACGATTGATGACGCTGTTATTGGTGGCAATCATGCTGCCGACAGCCACAAGGGCACAGTATAGCTGGCCCTACGAAGTGAAGGATGGCAAGATTGTCACCAAGGTGCCCGAACGCCAGCCAGGACAACAGACGGCCTTGATGCTCGCCACACCCAAGTTGCCTATTGTGCGTGTAGCCTTTGTCGGCCTTGGCATGCGTGGCAGCGATGCCGTAAAACGGTGGACATACATCCCCGGCATCGAGGTGAAGGCGCTCTGCGACCACGAGAAGCAGCGGGCCGACGACTGCCAGCAGACTTTGGAAAAAGCCAAGCGACCGCAAGCCGCTGTCTACCACGGAGCGGAAGGCTACAAGGCGTTGTGCGAACGCAACGACATCGACCTTGTCTACATCTCTACCGACTGGCTCCACCACTTCCCCGTGGCGAGCTATGCCATGCAGCATGGCAAACATGTGGCCATCGAGGTGCCGTCGGCCATGAACCTCCGGGAGATATGGACGCTCATCGACCTGGCCGAGCAGTGCCGTCTGCACTGCATGATGCTGGAGAACTGCTGCTACGACTTCTTCGAGCTGAACACACTGAACATGGCCCAGCATGGCATCTTCGGCGAGATTATCTATGCGCAGGGTGCCTACTGCCACGAGCTGTCGCCCTATTGGGACGAATACTGGAAACGGGACGCTGACGACCAACTCGGATGGCGACTCGAATACAACAAAGACCATCGCGGCGATGTCTACCCCACCCACGGACTCGGCCCGATAGCACAGGTGATGAACATCCACCGAGGCGACCGCATGACGACGCTCATCGCCATGGACACTCACTCGTTCAACGGCAAAAAGCTGGTGAAAGAGCGCACGGGCCAGGATGTTGACTTCCGCAACGGCGACCACACGACAACGCTCATCCAGACGGCTCAGGGTAAGGTGTTGGAGATTCACCACAACGTGATGACGCCACAACCCTACAACCGCATGTATCAGCTCACGGGCACCGAAGGCTTTGCCAACAAATATCCTCGCGAAGGCTACGCCGTGGAAGGCAAATGGCTGCAGCAAGAGGAAATGAGTGTCGGTTCCGACAAGAAGTACGACAACCTGTCAGCCCATTCGTATCTTAACGACGAGCAGACACGCCAGTTGGTAGAACGCTTCCGCGCACCTTTGGTTGCTCAATACGAGAAGATGGCCCGCGAGGTGGGCGGACACGGTGGCATGGACTTCATCATGGACGCACGGCTCGTCTACTGCCTGCAGAACGGACTGCCCCTCGACATCGACGTCTACGACCTGGCGGAGTGGTGCTGCCTGGCAGAGCTGGGAGCCATGTCGATGGACAATGGCAACATGCCAGTAGAGGTGCCCGACTTCACCCGTGGCCACTGGAACGACGTGAAAGGCTACCGCCACGCTTTCGCTCCGGCCGACGAATAGTTGATTATTTCACACCTCAAAACCTTAAAAAGAATATATAAGAAAAGAAATGGAAATCATCAAAGACAAAAGCTTTGGCGGCGAACGGCCGCTCTTTGGCATTCACGACACCCGACTGGAGAATGTCACCATCACCGAGGGTGAGTCGGGCATCAAGTGCTGCCGCAACATCGAATCAGACGGTTGCCGCTTCATCGGAAAATATCCCTGGTGGCACGTCGACAAATCGCTCATCACCAACTGCTATTTCGAGGTGGGCTCACGCTCTGCCATCTGGTATTCCAACGATATGGTGATGCGCGACACCATCATCGATGCTCCCAAGCTCTTCCGCGAAATGGAGAACGTAGAGATAGAGAATGTACGCTTCAACGATGCCGACGAGACCTTCTGGCGCATCAAGAACCTCCGCGTCAAGAATGTCGTGCTGCGCGAAGGCACCTATCCCTTCATGTTCTGCGAGGATGTCATGGTCGACGGCCTCGACTGCCAGTCGAAGTATATCTTCCAGTATTGCAAGAACGTCGAGGTGCACAACGCCAAGGTGACGACGAAAGACTCGTTCTGGGAGTGTGAGAACGTCACGGTCTACGACAGCGAGCTCAACGGCGAGTATATCGGATGGCACTCGAAGAACCTGCGCTTCGTGCGTTGCCACTTCACGGGCGAACAGCCTTTCTGCTATGTCAAAAACCTCGTCTTGGAAGATTGCACCTTCGGTCCCGACTGCGACCGCATGTTCGAAGACAGCGAGGTGCAGGCCGACATCCGCGGCACCATCACCAACATCAAGAACCCCATCACCGGCCGCATCGTCTGCGACGGCGTAGGCTCTGTCACCATCGACGAGCATGTGCTACAGCCCAACAACTGCGAGATAGTCGTTCGCTCCTAACTCCTCTAAATAAAATGACCTACAACTTCGACGAAATCATCACGCGCCGCGGCACCAACTGCGTGAAGTGGGATGCCGCCCCTCCATGCCCGTCGGGCGACTCGCCCGTTGTCGGGGATTTGCAATCCCCGACTCATCACCCCCCAACCGACATCATCCCCCTCTGGGTGGCCGACATGGACTTCCGTACCTATCCCGCCATCACGGAGGCATTGCGCCGCCGGGTGGAGCATGGCGTGTTCGGATATACCCATGTGCCGGATAGCTACAAACAAAGAGTGATCGACTGGTTTGTCGGTCAGCACCACGTCGTACCTTATCAGCCCGACGAGGTCATCATGACGACAGGAGTCGTTCCAGCCCTCTCTGCCATCGTGCGCGGACTGACTCTGCCGGGCGACAAAGTGCTGTTACTGTCGCCTGTCTACAACTGCTTCTTCTCGAGCATACGCAACCAGGGGTGCATCGTGGAAGATTGTCCCTTGCACTATGAGGTGGTAACGCTTACCGACAAGACGTCGGTTGGTGAGCCAGTCGAACAAAAGGAAGGCCGATACACCATCGACTGGGAAGCCTTCGAGCGACAGTGTGCCGACCCGAAGGTGCGCCTCTTCCTCTTCTGCAACCCTCACAACCCCGCTGGACGTGTATGGACACGCGATGAGGTGCAGCGCATCCACGACATCTGTATGCGCAACGAGGTCTTCGTCGTAGCCGACGAGATACACTGCGAGTTCACCCGTCCGGGTACGGAGTATTGCTCGTATGCATCGCTCGGCGAGGAGGCGCGCCGCAACTGCGCCCTCTGTGTGGCTGCCTCGAAGGCTTTCAACATTGCCGGACTGCAGACGGCCCATATCCTCGTGGCCGACCCTCATCGCCGTGAACGCATCGACAGCGCCATCAACCTGCACGAGGTGTGCGATGTCAACCCCTTCGGCATCATCGCCACACAAGAGGCTTACACCGAGGGCGGAGCAGAGTGGCTGCGCCAACTCAACGAATATATCTGGGATAACTATCAGCTGCTGCTTCATACTTTCCGCGAGCAGCTGCCGCAGTTCCCCGTTGTCAAGCTCGAGGGAACCTATTTGGCATGGGTCGACTGCGAGGTGCTCGGACGCTCTTCTGTCGAGATAGCCCAAGTGCTCTGCAGTCAATATGGTGTATGGGTGAACGACGGCGAGATGTACGGAGCCATGCAGCGCCCCTTTGTCCGTGTCAACCTGGCCTGCCCGCGTGCCATCCTCGCTGAGGGCCTGCAGCGAATGGTTGCCGGCATGAAGGACCTATGCCGTTGAAGCCTTATTTCTTTTGAACGCAAAGACGCAGAGTTTAAAATAATGCAGAAAAAAAGAATCTCTGCGTCTTTGCGTCTCTGCGTTTTAAATAAAGTTTCGTACATCGAAAAAACGGAAGTAACCTCACTCCTCGCTTCCCGCTCCTCGAAATAATCACAGCCCCCAGGCGCTGAGCGGCAAGGCCCGTTCCACCTGCCCCTCGATGTCGTCGGGCAGGTTGCAGAAGAAATCGATGCCCGTACGGGCCTCCAGCTCGTCGATGCTGAGGGCATAGTCGGTGAGGGCGTCGTAGCCGTGCACCTCGTTGTTGTGCGGGAACCACAGCGCCAGGCCGCGATAGCCGGTGTTGTTCTTGTAGAGCAGGGCGACGAAGAAATATTTCGGGACGATGAGCTTGCCGTCGATACGCTGCAGCACACCATCCTCGGCCCCACCTTCCAAGTAGACGCGGTCGATGGTGCCACCTTTTACGATGTAGAGCGTGTCGCTGGTGTTCTTCGGCGTCCACTGGCGCACCTTGTTCTCCATGGTGAGCCATACCCCGCCACTGTTGCCGCTGCCGTTGAAGTTCTTATATTGCGGCTGCATGTTGGTGAGAAAGAAAGTCTGATAGTTGGCTTCGGCCGAATAGAGACGGTCGGCCGACGGGCAGATATGACCGTGGTCGAAGCCCGAGCCCCAGTAGTAGTCGTTGTCGAGATAGTACGACCGAGGCAGGTCGGGATCCATCGGATACTGCGGGTCGCCGTAATAGCGGCTCGTGTGACTCTCTGCCGCCCGCCGCGTCATCTGATAGGCCGTCCACCGCTGCGACTTCTTCTCATAGTCCCATTCCACGCTGAAGTTCACGCCGTCGGGGTCTACCCTGTCGCTCGTCTTGTGTACGAGCAGGATGGTGCCACTGTCCTTCAGGCGCGGCATCTCCATGCGTGCCGCCTCGCTATATTCGGTGGTACGGTTGCGGTTGGCGTTGGTCTGCTGAGGGGTTGTCTCGTCGGAGCTGCTGTCGCTGCTACAGCCGTTCAGAATGAAGGCCGCCAGCAGCAGCCCCCCTATCAATAGCTGTCTTGTCGTCTTCATGTCTATCTATCTGTCTACCTGTCTATCTTTCTATCTGTCAAAAAAAACAATGAGAGCATCAGCGTGTATATGCAACTACACTCTAATGCTCTCATATTCGTCAAGCCTCTATGTGCTATTATTTCTTTCCAGTGCTCTTGGCGTAGCGGCTCATGAAGCGATCCACGCGACCGGCCGTGTCGACGAGCTTGCTCTTACCAGTGTAGAACGGGTGAGAGGTGCTGGAGATTTCTACTTTTACCATCGGGTAAGTTTCGCCTTCAAATTCCACTGTCTCTGTAGTCTTGCATGTGGAACGTGTAAGGAACATATCGCCGTTGGACATGTCACGGAACACGACGGGGCGATAGTTTTCGGGGTGAATACCTTTTTTCATTGTTATTGTTACTGATTGATTGATAATTACATTTTGGGCTGCAAAGGTACAGACTTTTCGCCATACCACCAAACTTTTTCCGTCTTTTTTGCTATTTTTCCGCAATTTGTTGCTCCGCCAGCTTCAGAAGCTCCAGTGGATGCCTGCCATGAAGGTGGCGCGGGGCATGGGATAGCCAAGGTTGAGCTCGTAGCGTTGCGCCAGCAGGTTTTCGCCGCGCAGCCAGAGGCTCATGCCTTTCGCTACGGCATAGCTGACAGAGGCGTTGAGCAGACAGCAGTCCTCACGCTGTTCGTTGTCGCCGACGGCGGTATAGAGTCCGCTGAGATATTGAAGGGCGGCACCTACCGTCCATCGCCGACATCGGTAATCAGCACCGACGAATCCTTTGTAGGTGGGTGCTGCGACGACGGGATGCTGCATGTGGAGCAGCGAATGGTTGGTGGTGAGATGCCAATGGCTGTTGATGTCGTAGGCAGCCTCCAGCTCGGCACCATAGTTCTCTATCTCACCCGTATTGACATTGCGTCCGCCAACAGTCTGTATCATGTTGTCGCCCTTGATATAGAACAGGTTGGCACCGTAGCTGAAAGAGCCGACACGGTGGTGCCACGACAGTTCGTAGTTCCACAGTCGTTCGGCCCGCAGCGAGTCGTGATTGGCCGTGCCGTACATGTACATCTCGCGCGTGGTGGGGTTGCGGAATCCCTTGCTCACCATCAGCTTCAAGGCACCCTCCGGCATCAGTCGCGCCACAGCGCCCACTTGCGGCACCCATTCGCCACCGGCTGTAGAGTGGTGGTCGTAGCGCAAACCGGCATCGACCGTCAGCCATGAGGCAAAATCCTGGCGGAAGTCGGCATAGGCTCCCACCTCGTTCTCGTGGGTGTGGGTGCTCTGCATCAGTCGGCGCTGGGTGACAACCGTCTCGCCTGTCTTCCGGTCGGTATACCAGGCACGTCCGTAAATGTGCTGATAGTCGAAGCCGACGGTCAGGCGGTTGCCTTCAAACAAGCGTGCGCTCTGATACCACGAGACACCGGCCACAGCATCGCGCGAACGGAACAGGTCGGTTTGCGGTGTACCACCGTCGGCATTGTAGCCGTCGTTGATCTTATGTCGTCCGAAGTTGTCGTAGACGCTCAGTGCTCCGCTGGTGTTGTCGTAATGGTTCTCGACCACCAGGCTGGCGGCACCTCGCGTTATCCATTGGTCGTTCTGCAGCTTGGGCTGCTGTGTGGTACCAGGATTGCTGGCATTGAAGTGGGTCAGGTCGATGTCGACGTAGGCATTCCAATGGGCCGAGAGGTAGTAGCCCAGCTTCAGGTAGCCGCCATACTGTTCGAAGCCCATGCACGGACGGTGGTTGTCCGTGCGGCCGTACTGTGCGGCCACAGTGCTGCTGAAGCGTCCGTGGCGCACCTGGTTGGAAAGCTCGGCCTGGAAGGTTCCGTAGCTGCCCGCACCGACATTGAGATGGGTGGCCGTATGGTTGCCTTCGGCAGGCCGCCGCGTGACGATGTTCATCACGCCGCCCATGGCATTGCTTCCGTAGAGCACGGAAGCCGGACCGCGCAACACCTCTACCCGCTCGGCCATCAGCGTCTGATAGCTGTCGCTGATAGGGTGGCCGTAGACACCATTATACTGCGGGTGGCCGTCGATGAGCACGAGCATCTGCCCCGCGCCCCCAGAGATACCACGCAGACTGATTCCGCCAGCGGCTCCCGTGGAGACGCCATAGCCCATCATCGAGCGCGAGGTGACCATCAGTCCTGGCACCTGCTGCATCACCGTGGGCAGGAGCGAGGACTGGTGCTGGCGGGTGAGTGTCTCGCGCCCCACGACGGTCACCGTCATGGGCAGATGGCGCACGTCGACAGCATGCCGCGAACCCGTCACCACCACCTCCTGCAGCGCCACCGAGTCGCTGACGTGGCCGGTGCCCGTCTTGTCTGCCTGAGCAGGTGTCTTCATGAGGAACATGCTCACGACGGTTGCTGCGAGCACGCTAAGTTTTCTTTTGTCCATATCCAATTAGATGCTTTTTGTTGATTCTGAAAAACGTGGTGCAAAGTTACGGAATTGCACAGACTATCCTTCACTTTTCGAGAAACATTTATAGAAGATTATGATTATCTTCCTACTTGCCTTGCCAAAAAGGGAAACCGACGACAAATTCGGTAAGGTCGGCCTTGGTAAGATGGGCCTTGATGCTGAATCCCACGCGCAAACCTCCCCATCGGGGGAAGTGATAAGATAGTCCGATGCGTTCGTAATAAGGCTTCTCCACCTCGCGGGCGTGGTCGCCCATCCGGCGGAAGAGATAGGCACCAAGCGACATGTCGACCGAGAGCTGGTGGTAGTAGGCCTCGTGGCGGAGCGCAAGACCGACAGACCACGGACTGGTAGGCGACGACGAGGGCATGGGCAGGTGGTCGTAGTAGGTGCCGTAGAACACGTCGGCACCAACTCCCGAGGCCCACCGCCGGGCATAGCGGCACATCAGGTCGGCACTGGCCGAATAGGCGGCATACAGGCGGAAGTGGCTCGTACGATAGTCAGGAGCGCCAGGGGGTGTGCGGAACTGCGTCTGCTGCCAGTCCTCGAGGAGCGTCTTGCCGCCGACACCCAGTCGCAGCATGGCATACCAGTGACGGGGAAACGGCGACCGAGGACTGTTCGGGGTAGGAGATACGAGGTACGTTGGGCGAGAATTTTTGTGATGAGACAGGCCGGACCGGATGCCCACGACGGGCGTGATATGGTTCTCGCCCTTGTTGGGTCGCGCCAGGGCACCGTTGCTATGATGGCCGTAGAGCACACCGCCGACAAGTTCGTGACGCGGCGACAGCCGATAGGAAGCCAGCAGCCCCAGTCCAACATAGATGGTCAGTCGCGAGCCGATGAGCTCGTTGTCGACATTCGTCCGCGGATTGTAGGGATGGTTGCCAAAGGCGATGCCCGTGCGCAGGGTGTAGGCCAACTGCCACCGTTGGCAGCGGAGCAGCGGTCGGTCGAAGGCTCCATAAAGGGTGAGGAAGTGGCCCAGGCGCGAGTCGTAGTCGACCATCTCGGCCATTCCCCATGCCGGATCGGGCGTGCGGCGCATCGTGACATCGTAGTTCAGAGAGAGCTTGGCGCCCAGGCTCAACGTAGGATAGCCGTAGTCGGCATCTGTACCATCGTCGTCGGGCCCCGCAGTGGGGATGCTCAGCTCTGCCCCCAACACAAAGCCATCCTTGTGGCGCAGCCATTTGCGTTCGTAGCCATCGATGGCTATCTGGCGCGAAGGGCCGGCATACACGGTGACGGCTTGTCGGCAAAGCGTGTCATGGGGCTCGGCAGCACGACTCCCTACCCCACCTGCCAGCATCGTCAGGAGCAGGAGGAGCCCACGGCTGCCTCGTCGGTGAGGGTGCTCGTTACAGGATGTTCGCATGAGAATGGTCAGGACGTCACCTCCACATATTCCACCTCGTCGGCCTGCTCTATCTGTCGCGGTGCCTCGTCGGCCTGCGGGTGTTGCTGTTCGTAGAGCCGGCGGGCACGATAGACCTTGATGCCACAGACGGCCTCGAAGATGGCATAGACCATGAGCGACCAGCCCAGCAGGCGGAAAGGCAGGGCTGCCATCTCTTGCGGACGGGCCATCAGATAGACAGCGACGAGCAAGACCACGGCGGGGAAGAGCCAATATAATAAAGGTACGCGCGCGTATCTAACGATGCTGGCCAGGTTGACAAACTGATTGATGGCTCCCAAGATGAGGATGGCGGCCATCGAATACATCACGCCAGTGACGAAGGTGGCGGGCATCAACATGAGCACGCCGCCCAAAATCATGCTGCCCAGGCCCACAATGGGAAAGGTGGGCACCAGCACGGCCTGTGCGTCAGGGGCAGTGCGGGCGCGCCGCTTCTCGGTGTAGTAGACGATAACGGAGACCAGTCCCGACACGAGGAACATAGCCCCGAAGGCGATGGTTGTCCAGCGCACCATCTCGGTGCGATACATCACGAGCAGATAGCCGGCAACGGCGGCACAGACGGCTCGTAGCAAGGAGGTTTGCAGTATTTTCATGTGAAATAGGCTTTTTTATTTGCAAAAATACAAAAACATATTGGATGCTGCAATTATTTTTCTTAATTTTGCGCCAAAATTGAAAACTTAGGGTAAGAAAATGATAAAAATGTACTTAGTGAGGCATGGTGAGACCGTCGACAACGTCAACCAGACGCTGCAGGGACAGACCGACGGTCGCCTCAACGCCAACGGCATCCGCATGGCCCACGAGGTGGCGCGCCGCATGGCCCACGAACCCATCGACGCCTTCATCTCGAGCGACCTGGGGCGCTGTGTGCACACATGCCGCATCATTGCCGAGCCCCACGGGAAACCTGTCGTCGAGACACCCCTGCTGCGCGAACGCGACTGGGGCAGCTTCACGGGCAGGTTTATCCCCGACCTGAAGGGTATAGAGTGGCCCGACGACATCGAGACAACCGAGCAGATGTACGGTCGCGGCGAGCAGTTTCTCGCGTGGATTCGTCGCCACTACGACGGGCAGACGCTCCTCGTCGTTGGTCACGGCATCATCAACCGCGTGCTGCTGTCCATCGTCTCGGGCAAGCCGATGCACGAGATTGAGAAGATGAAGAACGCCGAGGTGAGGACGTTGGATGTTTGAACGTTGAAGGTTGATGTGGGCCGCGACGTGTCGCAACCGTATCAAGGGTTGAGGATTGAAGTATAAAAAAAGGAACCATGCTCTCTCGGAAACACGGCTCCCACCTATCTGTCTAACTATATGTAAGAGTAAAGGTACTTGTAAACCCGCGGCAAATTTACTACTTTATTTCGAATTAACGAAATATATCGCAAGAAAAATAAGAATTTTTATATAAAATCACACCAACTCGAGCTGTAGCAGGGAGGTTAGCTTCTCCAATGCCGGGTTATTTTTCTGCATCAGTTCAAACTCCTCACGCTTCGAGAGGATGGGCTTCAGCTCGTCGGTGTTGGCCAGCCGGACGACGAGCTCTATATCGCTGTTGTGGAGCGACAGCGCCAGAGTGGAACGGATGCGCCCCTTAATCTTGTTGACCTCGCCCAGCAGGATGTCGTTGTCTACCAACAGCTCCACCTGAGGCATCTGCGTGATGCGGGGCGTCATGTTCTTCAGTCGCGTGGCAACGCCTATCAGACTCTGCGGCATGCGGTTGCACATCGCCGTCCACTGCCTGCGCAGCTGGTCTTCGTCGAAAGACTCGTGCTGGCCGTCGCCGTCGGGTGTGGTGGTCTGTTCCTCTGTCTTGTGGCGGTCTTTGCGCAAGAGGTTGCCGAAGGTACTGCCCAGCTGGCTCAGCTTAATGGCAGGGCGCACGGGCGGTTGTGGTGTCTCTGCCGGGGATTGAGCGATGCCAGAGGGAGCTGTCGCCTGCTGCTGAGCGGTGGTCGGGGCTTGAGAGGTTGCGGCATGCTGTGCAGCCGTCGGGGTCGTGGCGGGGGTCTGAGCGGGCGTCTGTCCAGCGGCGGCCACCTGCGGAGCTGCCTGGTGCTGGATCTGCCCAATCAGTTGCTTAAACAGGGTTTTCAGTCGTTTGGGGCTACGCCCCGCGGCAGGCGAGTCGTCCTCTTGCGTGATCTGTGCCACCTGGATGAGCGTCAGCTCTACGAGCAGTCGTTTGTTGCTGCTCTGCCGGTAATTGATGTCGCAATCGTTCATCAGGCGCAGCGCCTTGAAGAGGAAGGCCGGCGCACACTGGGCAGCCTGCTGCTGGTAGCGATCGCGCTGCCGCTGGCTCACCTCGAGCAAGGGGAGCGTCTGCGGGTCCTTGGCCATCAGCAGGTTACGCACGTGCATGGCCAGTCCGCTGATGAGATGCGAGCCGTCGAAGCCCTTGTTGACGACGTTGTTGACGAGCACCATGATGTCGGCCACCTTGTTCTGGAGCGAGAGGTCGATGATGTTGAAGTAGTTGTCCGAGTCGAGCACGTTCAGGTCTTCTATCACCTTCTGATACGTGATGTTGCCCTGACAGAACGACACAGCCTGGTCGAAGATGCTCAGTGCGTCGCGCATGCCGCCGTCGGCCTTCTCGGCAATGACGCCCAGCGCCTCCTCCTCGTACGTGATGCCCTCTTTCTGGGCCACCA
The DNA here is from genome assembly GCA_946624005.1 of uncultured Prevotella sp. Classification (GTDB taxonomy): domain Bacteria; phylum Bacteroidota; class Bacteroidia; order Bacteroidales; family Bacteroidaceae; genus Prevotella. Next base: position 30,634 of record CAMORS010000001.1, read on the forward strand.
TCTTCAGGTGGTCGACGATGTTTGGTACGGTCATCCGCTCGAAGTCGTAAATCTGGCAGCGCGAGATGATGGTCGGGAGAATCTTGTGCTTCTCGGTGGTGGCGAGGATGAAGATGACGTGTGCCGGGGGTTCCTCCAGTGTCTTGAGGAAGGCATTAAAGGCCTGCGTCGAGAGCATGTGCACCTCGTCGATGATGAACACCTTATACTTGCCCACCTGTGGGGGGATGCGCGTCTGCTCCATGAGCGCCTTGATCTGGTCAACACCGTTGTTCGAGGCAGCGTCGAGCTCGAAGATGTTGTACGACCGCTGCTCGTTGAAGGCGCGGCAGCTCTCACACTCGTTGCATGCCTCGCCGTCGTCGTGCGGATGCTCGCAGTTGATCACCTTGGCAAAGATGCGGGCACATGTGGTCTTGCCCACACCGCGGGGCCCGCAGAAGAGGTAGGCATGGGCCAGCTTGCCGCTCTTCACGGCGTTCTTCAGCGTGGTGGTCAGCGTCTGCTGCCCCACCACCGTGTCGAACGACATGGGTCTGTATTTTCTGGCTGATACGATATATTCCATACTGGATAGGTTCTGATGGTTTCGGAGTGCAAAGTTACGCATTTTTATTGAATCAGCCGCATCTTTCTCCGTTTTTTTTCTTTTGTGCCACACGAGGTCTTTTTAGAGATGGTCTCTGAGGGTGTCAGAGATGGTCTCTGATGGGGTCAGAGATAGTCTCTGAGGGTGTCAGAGATAGTCTCTGATGAGATCAAAGATGGTCTCTGATAGGTGGGTGTAAAAAGCGGGTTCTTATATTCCTTCATCCAGCCATCCAAACCTTCACATATATGTTGGTTTGGATGGCTGGATGGTTGGATGAGGATAGCCGCCGGAAGGTTTTGCAATGAAAATATTATCAGAAATATTTGTTTTTATTTTGCAATCTGCAAATAAAGTTGTAACTTTGCACAAAATATATAAAATCATGTAACATGCAAAAGAAGCTCTTACTTGCCGTGATAGCCTTCTGTAGCCTGCAGGCCTTCGGCCAGACCACCGAGACAGAAGAGCAAAAAGCCAGCTTGACAACCGAGTCGGCCTTCACATTCACTGAAGCACAGTTGGGCGAGGACGACGACATGTCGCAGAACGTGACCATCATCAACTCGAACAACAACCTGTATGCCAGCAAGGTGGGATACCTCTTCTCACCCATGCGCTACCGCTATCGTGCGTTTAACCAGAAGTTCAACGACGTCTACATCAACGGCGTACTGGCCAACGACATGGAGACGGGCCAGTTCCGCTACTCGATGGTGGGCGGCCTGAACCAGCAGACGCGAGGCGTGGAATATGCCCTGCCCTTCGAGGACAACAAGTTCGCCGTGTCGAACATGGCTGGTTCGAACAACTACAACTTCCGCCCGGCTCAGATGCCCTCGGGCAACCGCGTGACCCTCTCGGCGGCTAACCGCAACTACACGGCACGCGCCATGTACACCTACAACAGCGGACTGAACGCCAAGGGATGGGCCTACTCGTTCAACCTCACCTACCGTTGGGCCAATATGAACACCAGCTACGTCGACGGTACGTTCTACAACGCGTGGAGCTACTTCCTCGGCGTGCAGAAAGTGATCGACGACCACCATTCGCTGGCTCTCTCCACCTGGGGCAACCCCACGGAGCGTGCCTCGCAGGGTGCCTCGACCGACGAGATGTACCACCTGGCCAACGACCGCTACTACAACCCCTACTGGGGATGGCAGGGCGGCAAGCGACGTAACTCGCGCGTGGTCAACGACTTCGCACCGTCGGCCGTACTGACATGGGACTGGACCATCGACGAGAACACCAAGCTGACCACCTCGCTCTTAGGCAAATACTCGAAGTATAAGAGCACGAAGCTGAACTACAACAACAGCGACAACCCGCAGCCCGACTACTGGAAGCTGATGCCCAGCAACTATTTCGACGTGTGGGACGAGAGCGACGAGTACAACCGCACGCAGCAGTGCCTTGACAACTTCAATACGGCCTACTACTACCTCTCTGGTTCGCAGCGCAACCGCCAGATCGACTTCGACAAGCTGATCTACTCTAACCGCATGGTGACGGCACAGGGCGGCGACGTGATGTACTATATCCAGGCCAAGCACAACGACGCGCTGACGCTGAACCTCTCGTCGACGCTCAACATGCAGCTCGGCAAGAACAAGACGTGGAACCTCGGACTCATGGCCGGCACGAACAAAGGCCGCCACTACCAGACGATGGAGGATATGCTCGGAGGATACCGCTTCCACAACATCAACACATACGCCCTGGGAACCTATGCCGACAACGACATTCGCGTGCAGTACGACCTGAACAACCCCAACGCCACAGTGGCCGAGGGCGACAAGTTCGGCTACGACTACGCCATCCTCGTAGACAAGCTCGTGGGGTGGACCAGCTTCGCCATGACAACGGGCAAGCTCCACCTCATGGCAGCCGCCAAGATGAGCGGCACGGCAATGGCCCGCGACGGCAAGATGCGCAACGGTATGGCTGCCAACAACAGCTACGGGCGCAGCCGCCACGCACAGTTCCTCGATGGTGGCGGTAAGCTGGGGCTGAACTACAGCATCGGCCGCGGACATGTCATCACACTCGGACTGGGTGCTGAGACAAAGGCACCGACGGCCTCCACAGCTTTTGCCGCACCGGAGATTAACAACGACTTCGTGGTTGACCTGAAGAACGAGAAGATCTTGAGCGCCGACCTGGGCTACCACTTCCAGACCTCATGGCTCAAGCTCAACATCAACGGCTACTACAGCCGCATCAACGACGCTACGGAGTGGCAGAACTTCTACTACGACGACATCAACTCGTTCTCGTACGTATCGCTCACCGGACAGGACAAGGAATACTATGGTATAGAAGGTGGCGCACGCGTGAAGATAACGCCGGCCTTCGACATCACCCTGCTCGGAACCTACAGCGAGGCAAAGAACCTGAAGAACGCCCACGTCACCTACATGAACTCGACGACAGGCCTGTACGTCAACGACGTGTGCTACAACAAGAACCACCGCGAGAACGGAACACCGCTGACGGCAGCCTCGCTCGGACTGAGCTACCACCAGGGCGGATGGTTCATCGACCTTAACGGCAACTGGTACGACCGCATCTACCTCTCCTCGGCTCCCTGCTTCTACTATCAGAACTCGCTCGAGAACCGGCAGGCCGTCTACGGCGATGTCTACGACAACGAGGGCAACATCCTGCCCGACGTGCTCGCTCAGGCGAAAGGCCACGGCGGATTCATGGTCGATGCATCCATCGGTCGCAGCATCTATCTGCGCAAGCGCGGCTCGCTCTCCATCAACCTGATGATTACCAACCTGCTGAACAACCAGAACATCGTCACCGGTGGCTACGAGCAGGGACGTTCCGACTATACCAGTTCGGGCAACGTCCGCGCCTATAAGTTCTCGAACAATCCGAAGATATACTATGCCTACGGCATCAACGGAATGCTGAACATCGCATACAAATTTTAATGGACAATTGAAAATTGATAATTGATAATGAAGATGGACAAACTGAAATATATCACGATGGCGCTCCTCTGCAGCCTCTTCACCGCCTGTATGGACGGCGAATACGACGAGGGCGCTCAGAGCAACGATGCTCCCTACGGCAACAACGATATCGAGGAGACCAATCTGCTCACCATCCAGGAGCTGAAGACAAAATACGCGAAATACATCGCTACCGACTATCGCGACGGCGTCAGCTATGCCAAGGTGGACAAGAATACACAGATAAAGGGTTACGTCACAGGCAACGACATCACCGGCAACCTCTACAACGAGGTGGTCATCCAGGACAACACCGGTGCCATCATCATCGCTGTGCAGCAGGGTGGCATCTGTGGCTACCTGCCCGTAGGCGCTGAGGTGCTCATCGAGCTGAACGGCCTCTACGTGGGCAACTATGCCAAGCAGGCGGAGATAGGCGTGCCCTATACCAACAACCGCGGACAGACCTACGTCAGCCGCATGAGCCGAATGCAGTGGGAGAAGCACTTCCGCATCACCGGACGCACCAAGATGGTCGAGCCGACGCTCTTCAGCGACGGCGGCACGAAGACCACGTGGAACCTCGACAAGGACGATGCCCGCCTGGGTGTCATCAAGAATGTGTCGTTCCGCAACATCACGAAGAAGTCGATGTGGGCCGACCCCGACGGCAAGCAGTCGGTCAGCTGGTACTTCAAGGAGTACTCGGGCAACACCGTCATGGTATACACCAGCCCCTATTGCGACTTCGCCGCCCGCACACTGCCGCAAGGCAAGGTGAACATCACGGGCATCGTCAAGCGCTTCAACAACTCATGGGAGTTTGTCGTGCGCAGCCTCGACGATGTGGAAGAGCTCGAATGATTGACAATTGAGAACTGAAAATTGATAATTGAAAATTAAAAAAAGCAATATAACATGAAGAAGATTATTTATTCAGTGTTGATGATGGCCACTATGGCCTTCACACTCACAAGTTGCGAAGATGTGCCACTGCCTTACGGATGGCCCTTCGCCAACGGAGGCGGCGACGATCCCACAGAGGTGCCCGTCGATGCACAGGGAACAGGTACGGTTGACGATCCGTTCAATGCAGTAGCTGCAAACTTCTTTGCATCACAGCTGGGTGCAGGAAGCGAGTCTGATCACGATGTCTACATCAAAGGTAAGATTGTTAAGTACAAAGAGGAGTTTAGTACCCAGTATGGCAATGCTACCTTCTGGATATCAGACGATGGTGAGGACGAAAACACTTTCTACGTGTTCCGTACTCTCTATTTGGGAAATGTCAAGTACACAAGCGGAGACAAGCCTCAGGTAGGCGACGAGGTGGTCATCTGTGGTAGAGTGACAAACTATCAGGGTAACACTCCCGAGACGGTCCAAAACAAGAGTTATATCGTATCTGTAAACGGTCAAGGTGGTGGAGAGCCACAACCGACAGAAACGCTTGGCACGATTGACAATCCGATTACTATTAAGCAGGCACTTGATATAATCAATGGCCTTGCCGATAACGCTACTTCCGACAAGCAGGCATATCTTAGCGGAAAGATTACGACGATCAAGACAACTGATGCAAGCATTGCCCAATATCACAACATCGATTATGTTATCAATGATGGCACTGGAGAGATAACGGTGTTCCGCGGTAAGAATTTAAACAACACTGATTTCAACAAAGCTGGTGAAATCAATGTTGGCGATGAAGTAACCGTTCTGGGTAACCTCCAGAAGTATGTAGACAAAAATGGAAACGTTATTCCTGAAGTGGCTCAAGGTAACTATATCGTCAAACTTGGTGGAGGTTCCGCTCCCTCGGGTGATGCCAAGGGCGACGGCACGGAGGCCAACCCCTACAACGCTGTGGCTGCCAACAACGCTGCCAGCGCACTGCCTTCGGGCGGCGAGAGCGAAGAGGTATATGTGGAGGGCATCATCTCTACCATCAAGGAGGTGTCGCCCAACTACGGCAACGCTACCTATTATATCTCTGACGACGGCAAGGCCAACAACGAGTTCTACGTGTTCCGCGGTAAGTACCTCAACGGCGAGAACTTCACTTCGGCCGATCAGATCAAGGTGGGCGACAAGGTGCTGCTGAAGGGCAAGCTGCTCAACTACATGGGCAACACGCCTGAGTTTGCACAGGGCAACTACATCGTCAAGCTCACTCCGGGCGAAGGCGGCAGTGGCGAACAGGGCGGACAGCAAGGCGGCGAGGTGAGCGGCAATACCATCACCGTGACAATGGCCGACTTCGGACTGGCCAATGCTACCGATGCCGGTACGCTGACGCTCACCGACGGTACGAAGCTTGTCTTCGCCGGCGGCGAAAACACCAACAACACGCCGAAGTACTACACTTCGGGCAGCGCCATCCGCATGTACGCCAAGAACACGCTCACCATCACGGCTTCGAAGGCCATCACCAAGGTGGTGCTGACTTGCAACGAACCAGCCAACGGGTCTTACTACAACGGCAACGACATGATGTATGGCGAGGCCGGCGGCAAGCGCATCACGGTGAAGAAGGACAGCGACACGCAGGTGACCTTCAGCGGATTCTCCAACAATTCGCTCTTCATCTGCAACGACTACACCGAGGCAAAGGCAGGAACACAGCTCCGCATCGTGAAAATGGTCATCACCTACGCCGAGTAAGCATGTTCGCGAAGAATATGCCTGCTCGTGCGTATCAACTGAAAAAACGTATATAGATAGAAATGTTAACAGCAAATGAGATTCGCGACTCGTTCAAGAAGTTCTTCGAGTCGAAACAACATGCCATCGTGCCGTCGGCTCCGATGGTTATTAAGGACGACCCCACACTGATGTTCACCAATGCAGGCATGAACCAGTGGAAGGATGTAATATTAGGTACACGCGACCCCGAACCACGCCGCCGGGCCGACTCGCAGAAGTGTCTGCGCGTCAGCGGCAAGCACAACGACCTTGAGGAAGTAGGCCACGACACCTACCACCACACCATGTTCGAGATGCTCGGCAACTGGTCGTTTGGCGACTACTTCAAGGAGGGCGCCATCGACATGGCATGGGAATATCTCGTCGATGTGCTGGGCCTCAACCCCAATGACCTCTACGTCACCGTCTTTGAGGGCGACCCGCACGAGGGACTGGCCCGCGACGACGAGGCCGAACAATACTGGCTGAAGCACGTTCCGGCCGACCATATCATCAATGGCAACAAGCACGACAACTTCTGGGAGATGGGCGATACCGGACCATGCGGTCCCTGCTCGGAGATTCACCTCGACTCGCGCCCAGCAGAAGAAAAGGCTAAGGTGGCAGGCCGCGACCTGGTAAACAAAGACGACCCACAGGTCATCGAGATTTGGAACCTCGTCTTCATGCAGTTCAACCGCAAGGCCGACGGCTCGCTGGAGAAGCTCGCCATGAACGTCATCGACACGGGCATGGGCTTCGAGCGTCTCGTTCGTGCCATTCAGGGCAAAACGTCCAACTACGACACCGACGTCTTCCAGCCGATGATCCACGAGATAGAGCGTCTCTCAGGCATGAAGTATGGCGAGAAGGAAGACACCGATGTGGCCATGCGCGTCATCGCCGACCATATCCGCGCCGTCAGTTTCTCCATCGCCGACGGACAGCTGCCAGGCAATGCCAAGGCAGGCTACGTCATCCGTCGCATCCTACGCCGCGCCGTGCGCTATGCCTATACCTTCCTCAACCAGAAAGAAGCCTTCATGTTCCGCCTCGTGCCGATGCTCGTCCACGAGATGGGCGACGCCTATCCCGAGCTGAAGGCACAGCAGGAACTCATCACACGCGTCATCAAGGAAGAGGAGGATGCCTTCTTGCGCACCCTCTCCAACGGTATCAAGCTCATCAGCGAGGCTATGGACCGCCTGAAGGCTGAGGGAAAGAAGGAACTGGACGGCACACAGGCCTTCCGCCTCTTCGACACCTACGGCTTCCCGCTCGACCTCACCGAGCTCATCTGCCGCGAGAATGGCTTCACTGTTGACGAGAAGCAGTTCCAGGCAGAGATGCAGAAACAAAAGGAACGCGCGCGTAATGCTGCCCAGGTGGAAAACTCCGACTGGGTGGAGCTTGCCGAAGGCGAGCAGCAGTTCGTGGGCTACGACTACACCGAATACGAATGCCGCATCCTGCGCTACCGCAAGGTGACGCAGAAGAAGTCTGAGTATTTCGAGCTGGTGCTCGACTACACACCCTTCTATGGCGAGATGGGTGGACAGGTAGGCGACCAGGGCGTGCTCGTCAGCGAGTTTGAGACGGTGGACATCATCGACACCAAACGCGAGAACAACCAGAGCATCCATATCGTCAAGCGGCTGCCCCAGCATCCCGAGGCTCCCTTCATGGCTTGCGTCGATACCGACAAGCGCGAGGCCAGCGCTGCCAACCACTCGGCAACCCACCTGCTGCACCACGCACTGAAGCAGGTCTTGGGCGACCATGTCGAGCAGAAGGGATCCTTTGTCAGTCCCGACACCCTGCGCTTCGACTTCTCCCACTTCCAGAAAGTCAGCGACGACGAGCTGCGCCAGGTGGAGCGCATCGTCAACGACCTCATCCGTCAGGACATCCCCCTGCAGGAATACCGCGACACCCCCATCGAGGAAGCCAAGAAGCTGGGCGCCGTAGCCCTCTTCGGCGAGAAGTATGGCGACAAAGTGCGTGTCGTACAGTTTGGCGACAGCGTTGAGTTCTGCGGTGGTATTCACGCCCACAGCACAGGCCATATCGGCATGTTCAAGATTGTCGGCGAGGCCAGCGTGGCAGCCGGTGTGCGCCGTATCGAGGCCAAGACGGGCCGCGAGTGCGAAGAGCTGATGTACAACATGGAGGATGCCATGCGTGCCATCAAGGCACTGTTCAACAACGCCAAGGACCTGCAGGGCGCCATCGAGAAGTATATCAACGAGCACGACGCCATGAAGAAGCAGGTGGAGCAGTTCCAGGCCGAGGCCGTGGAGCGTATGAAGGAGAAGATCCTCGCCCAGCCGCGCATCATCGGCGGTGTAAAGGTGTTCACGGCCGTGCTGCCGCTGAAGCCCGAGGCTGCCAAGGACCTGGTCTTCAAGGTACGCGCTGCCGAGCCGCAGCAGTCCATCTGTGTCGTCGGTTCTGTCTACGACGGACGCCCGATGCTCAACGTCATCATCAGCGAAGACCTCGTGAAGGACCACGGTCTGAACGCCGGACAGCTGGTGCGCGAGGCTGCCAAACTGATGCAGGGCGGCGGTGGCGGTCAGCCTCACTTCGCTTCTGCCGGAGGTAAGAATCCCGACGGAGTGAGTGCTGCTGTCGACAAGGTCGTCGAACTGGCCAACCTCGGCTAACCCTCAACACCCACCACCCAAGAGTCCCGTCTCTTACTAGGCGGATTCCATCCGCCTCTCAACCCTCATCACCCAAAAGAATGAAGAAGCTGATATTCATATTGCTCGTTCTCCTGACCGTCAACGCGACGGCTCAGGAGAACGACCAGCCCTTGCAGCGAGGGCGCGTAACGACCAACGGCCTGCTCGACAACTGGTTCGTACAGGCCGGAGTGCAATGGAATGAGAATGGCACATGGAAGCCTTTCCAGGGCAAGCTGGCCCTCGGCAAATGGTGGGCACCGACCATCGGCACACGGCTCGCCCTGACAGGCATGAAGGGCAACACCGTTGTTCCCTATATGTCTTACATCACCGAAGGCGGATGCTATCAGGTCTACGGGAGAGACGATTTCACACAGTTCACCCTCTCGGGCGATGTCCTCTTCAACCTGAGCAACATGGTGATGGGCTACAACGAGGAACGTCTGTGGAACCTCATCCCCTTCTGCGGACCAGCCATAGCGCGCAACTGCTCGTCCAACGAGTATGTCTTAGGGCTGCAGCTGGGCCTGCTCAACACCTTACGCCTGAGCCGTCGCCTTGCCGCCAACATCGAAGTGGGCTGGCAGCGGCTCGAACCGTCGTTCACGGGTTGTACGGCAACCTCCGGCTGGGGCAGTCACGCACGCCGCTTCTATGCTGAGGTAGGCCTCACGCTCAACATCGGCAAGCATACGGGATGGCAGAAGGCTCCCGACGTGGAGGCCATCCACCACTCCTACGAGGCTGAGATAGAGGCACTCAACGCCCAGCTCGAAGATGCCAACGCCGAGATAGAGCGCCTGACAAACGGAGAATCTGTCGAACCGGTCGAACCGACTGAATAAGTATTGCTGACGAAGGAGCAAAGTTTTTTCAAAAAAGTTGTTAAGAAATTTGGTCGTTTCAGAAAAACAACGTAACTTTGCACCCGCTTTCCGAAGCAAGGGCGTTTAGCTCAGCTGGTTTAGAGCATCTGCCTTACAAGCAGAGGGTCGGCGGTTCGAATCCGTCAACGCCCACCAAACGATAAGCTGACAGCACTGGTCAAACAGGCTGTCAGTTTTTTTGTGCCTGTTCGCGATGAGCCTTCCCCACCCTTTCAGTTTAATTTAGGACCATCCGAAAGAAACCTCCCCACCCTTCCTTGTTTTATTTGAGACTATCTACAAGGAGCCTTCTCCCCCCGTTTTGAAGGCTATCAGGCCCTCGTTTTAGGTGCAACTCAACAGAAACAACGACCATTCCAGCGTTTATATTATTTATACAATTCGCAACAGCCAGTACAATTTAAGTCGTTGATTTCCAACACAAAGCACCCAGACACACGCACAAAAATCTTTATACAACCATTATTATTATATGCCCGCGCGTATATAATACGTAACTTTGCACCCGAAATTTCAAACTAATTATTTTACGTAAAATGAACAAATCAAAAATCAAAACAATTCTTATCGCCCTGCTGCTCGCCTGCACGGCCAACAGCGCATGGGCTCTTGACGTAGTGGAAGGCGTCTATCAGATTGGATCCACGCAAGACTGGACAGAATTCTGCAACATACACAATGGTTCTACGGGCCAGACATTTGCAATCCGGCCGCACCGAATATAAGCATCTGTGATGCGAAAGATACAACTCTATTATTACAAACTATAAATCAATAACAACATGAAAAGATCTATTAGATTTCTTTCGCTTCTCGTCCTCGCATTGTGGACGGGAGGCAACGCATGGGCAGAAGACGGTCTCTACCTGGTAGGTGGAGCCACTGCCAGTGGATGGAACGCAGGAGAGTTTAACCGTTCGCCTGTGGCCTTGATGCAAAAAGATGCCAACACCTGGATATGGTACGGCAAGTTGACAACGGGCGAAGGCGACGACGGAGCCTTCAAGATTCCCAACCAGTCGGGCAACTGGGATGGCTATTGGGCTCCTTCCGCATGGTATAGCCTCCAGCCTGGTGTTGAAGCCGACCTGTCGACAAACAGCGCTGGCGACAACAAGTTCTCCCCTGCCGAGGAGGGTCTCTACAAAGTGACCATCAACACCTCGACGCTGAAGATTCTTGCAGAGAAGCTGACGTCGGAACCAACAAAGGATGGCGACTACTACCTCATCGGCAGCGTGGCCGAATTTGGATGGTTTGCCGCTTATATCGCCTCCGACGACACGAAGGCTTCGAAGGCTCGCCTGACAGCCGACCTCGACTTCACCACCGAGGGCTTCTTCCCCCTGGCTTCCGACAAGTTCAAGTTCAAGGGCGAGCTGGACGGTGCCGGCCATACGGTGAAGTTCAACATCATCGGTAAATACAACAATGTAGCTTTCGTGCGCTACGCTTCTGATGGTGCCCACATCCACGATTTGGTGATTGAGGGTTCTGTTGAAGGAACGGCCAAGGTTGGCGGTGTCATCGCACATACACAAGATGGCGGTGAGGTGAAACTCACCAACGTCATCAACAAGGCAAACGTGAAGTCGATCGGCAATACTGATGCCAACGCAGCAGGTCTCGTAGGATGTGGTGATGGTGGTGCGAAGATTATCGCCCTTAACTGTGCCAACTTAGGAGCTGTAAGCGGTCAGGACGGCCAGTGTGCTGCCTTCTGCGGATGGTCACAGCTTGGCACAACCTTCACCAACTGCTGGAATGGCGGTGCCATCAGCAACTACGACGGCACAAGCCAGCTGTATCGCAACTCGGGTGCCGTATCAGCCGTCAACTGCTACGATGCCACGGGCAACAGTTCGTATGGTCAGGGAGAGAAGCTGGCCCAGGCTACCATCGCTTCCGGCGAACTCTGCTATATGCTCAATGGCAAGAAGAGCACCGACGTGGCTTGGTTCCAGACTATCGGAACCGACGAGCATCCGCTGCCCTTCGGCACGGCTATCGTCTATGCCAACGGCGCTTATCAATGCGACGGCCTCACACCCAAGGAAGGAAGCGAGAAGACCTTCAGCAATACCGAGGGCAACACTATCGACCCGCACCAGTGGAACGACTGGGGCTTCTGCACCGTCTGCGATGCCATTCAGCCCGACTACGTGACGCTGACAGATGGTGTCTACCAGATCACGAATGCCAAGGAGCTCAACTGGCTGGCTGTATGGACCGACCACGAGGATGCTTCTGTCAAGGCTGTGATGACACAGGACATCGACATGAGCGAGGTGGCCAACTTCCCCGGACTGGGTTCCGGAGCAAGGAACTTCACGGGCGAGTTCGACGGACAGCGCCATATCCTGAGCAACCTGAAGATGGACTGGACGGACCGCAACGAGGGCGTTGGCTTCGTCAACCGTGCTGCCAACGGTGCCAAGGTGAAGAACCTGACCATCGCCAACACCTGCAGCTTCAAGGGCAACAAGGCCGTGGGTGGTATCATAGGCGGCCTCTATGGCGGCGGCGATGTCTACATCGAGAACTGCGGCAACGAGGGTGCTGTAGAGGCTACCGGCCAGAATGCCGGCGGTATCGTCGGTGTCTGCTTCAATGGCACCAAGCTCCACCTGACCAATGTATATAATGTAGGTGAGATCACGGGTGCTACGGCTGGTGAAAGCGGAAGCCTCTCGGGCTGGATGCAAGATGCTATCGTCGTGAACTGCTACAGCGTAGCCGGCTATCCCACAGCCGAAAATACTCACGGTTTCCAGGAGGGTAACCAGTTCGCCCGTGGTGGCGGTATCCAGCTGACCAACTGCTACGACTTCGGTACTGGTGACTGGGGAACGAACAACGGCGACTGGGGCTCGGCTTTCGGCGACGGCAGAAAGATTGCTGATACCGACGACGAGACAGAGATGAGCCGCGTCTTCGCCGGTCTGTTCGACGGCGAAGGTGGCAATGTCTGGCGTATGGAATACAACGGCGACTGGCCTCACCCCGTGCTCTACGACACCGACATGGTGCTGAAGGAGAACAACTACAACCGCTTCGTAGCTGCCGATGATGTCGACCTGACGCTGGTGCGCACCACCGTGGCTGACACATGGAACACCATCTGCCTGCCCTTCGACGTGGCCGACCCGACAACGCTGTTCGGTGCCGGTGCCAAGGTGGCCGAGCTGCAAAGCCTTGAGGGCACAACGCTGAAGTTCTCCGTGGTCAATGCCATCGAGGCTGGCAAGCCCTATCTGGTACTTCCCACCGAGGCCATGACCGAGAAAGCCCTGACAGGCGTCTCGCTCGTTGCAGGCACGACCGACATTCCTGCTGGCGACCTTACCTTCACGGGTGTCTACGAACCGACAGCCGCTGCTGCCGGCAGCCTCTTCATTTCGACAGGCAACAAGCTCAGCGAGAGCAATGGCGAGGGCACCATCAAGGCCTTCCGTGCTTACTTCCAGGTGGCTGCAGGCGGTGCCAAGGCAGTCGACTTCGTCGTCGACGATGTCGCCACGGGCATCATCAACATCGACGGCACGGTGGAGACCTACGAGAATGTCTACACCCTGAGCGGTGTGCGCGTCGAGAAGCCCACCCGCGGCCTGTATATTGTAAACGGCAAGAAGACCATTGTTAAATAAAGTAACAGGAGGAACAACACTATGACCAAGAAACAATATATTGAAGCTCCCGCCATCGAGGTGGTCGGGACAAGGCTTGAAGCCGTTCTGTACAATGCTTCGTTCGACGATACGGCCCTTCCCCCCGTTGAAGAAGACGACGAAGGTCCCAAGAGCAACAACGATGCCCTGGGCCGTCGCGGCTACACCGTCTGGGAAGAAGAGGACGAAGAAGAAGAGAATTATTAACACTGACACGTATTTTTAGATGAATAGACGATTGTTCGCTATGCTGACACTGCTGGCCTGTTGCCTCGTGCAACTGCCAGCGGTGGAAGCTGACCCCAACCCACAGGCCGCCCCCGAGGCCATCGTGACCTCGGGGCGCGCCCGTTTCACGGTGCTGACCCCGCAGATGATACGCATCCAGTATAGCACGCGCCAACAGTTTGAAGACCGCGCTACGTTTGCCGTCGTCAACCGCCGGTTGCCGGTACCACAGTTTACAACCCGTGAGGAAGGCAGCTACCTCTACATCGAGACGGAGGCCCTCACCCTGCGCTATCGCAAGAATGCTGCCATCAACCCCGCCCTGAAGTCGCCCGCCGCCTTGCAGATAACGATGACGGTGAACGGCCGTGAGACCACATGGTATCCCGGCAAGGACGACGCCCTGAACCTGCGTGGCACACGCCGCACCCTCGACGGAGGCAGTGGCGACAACTACCGCTACGACCTGGAGCCGGGCATCCTCTCGCGCTCGGGGTGGGCCATCATCGACGAGTCGCCCAAGACGAAGCGCGGCGACGGCTCGACGACCTTTGCTTTTGAACACAACGTAGACGGCATACCCTGGGTGGCCGAGCCTGTAGACCCCAATGCCTACGACTGGTATTTCATGGGCTACGGCCACGACTATCGCCAGGCCCTTGCCGACTACACGAAGATAGCCGGACGGCAACCCATGCCGCCACTCTATGCCCTGGGCTACTGGTACAGCAAATACCAGCGCTATACGCAGCAGGAGTTTATCAACCTGACCAACGAAATCAAGCAGAACGACATACCCATCGACGTGATGATCATGGATATGGACTGGCACCTCGACGGATGGACGGGCTGGACATGGAACAAGAGCATCATCCCCAATCCCACCGGACTTATCCGATGGATGCATCAGCAGGGGCTGAAGGTGGCTCTCAACCTACATCCTGCCGATGGCGTAGCGTCGTATGAGGACCACTACGACGAGATAGCCGCCGACATGAACATCCCCTTCGGCGAGCGTGTGCCTTGGATGCTGGAAGACTCGACATTCTATCGCTCGATGTTCAAGCACATCATCCGCGAGCGCGAATCGGAGGGTGTCGACTTCTGGTGGATTGACTGGCAGCAGAACCTGACGAGCAACTACATCGCCGGACTGAGCGAGACGTTCTGGTGCAATCACGTCTTCTATGGCGACATGTGCCAGCAGCGCACCGACCGCCGCCCGATGATCTTCCACCGCTGGGGCGGCATGGGCAGCCATCGCTATCCTATCGGCTTCTCAGGCGACACTTACGGCACATTCGGGTCGTTGGCCTTCCAGCCTTATTTCACCGCCACGGCATCGAACGTATGCTTCGGCTACTGGGGCCACGACATCGGCGGCCACCTGCAGATAGGCGAGATGAACCCCGAACTGATGCTCCGCTGGCTGCAGTATGGCGTCTTCTCACCTATCTTCCGCACCCACGGCGCCAGCCAGGCAGGCAACGAGCGCCGCATCTGGATGTATCCCAACTTCCCGCTGATGCTCGACTGCGTCAACCTGCGCTACCACCTGATGCCCTACATCTACACCGCCGCACGACAGGCCTACGACACGGGTGTGTCTATCTGCCGTCCGCTCTACTATTATTGGCCGGAAGAGAACGAGGCCTACCGCCAGGAGGGCGAGTATATGTTCGGCGACGACATCCTCGTATCGCCCGTGGTGACAGCTGCCGACAACGGCACAAAGGCATTCCACAAGACATGGCTGCCCGAGGGACAGTGGTATGACGTCTGCCGCAACGAACTGGTAGAGGGCGACCGCATCCTGAGCGACGAATACGACCAGCACGAGATACCCTACTTCCTCCGTGCCGGCGCCATCATCCCCTGCTATCCGAAGGTGCAGAACCTGAAGGAACGCCCGGGACAGATCATCCTGGAGGTGGCCCCCGGAGCCGATGGCGCAACGCAGCTCTATGAAGACGACGGCGACTCGCAAGGCTATCAGGACGGGGCCTACTCGCTGACCACCATCCGGCAGACACGCACAGCGGCGGTCACCATGCTCAACATCATGCCCCGCGAGGGCAGCTTCGAAGGGATGCCCGCAGAACGCTCGTGGCAGATTGTCTTCCTCAACGAGGAGAAGCCGCTGACCGTCACCATCGACGGACAACCCACCAACGGCTGGACTTACGACGAACTGACGCACCGCCTGACGATAGACATCGCACCGACAGCCTGCAGCGTTGGCATCACTGTTGCCCTTGTCTATTCTGAGCAAGCCACCGCCACCTCCTCTGCTGCAACCCTGTTGCAGCCCACCGAGCAGAAGCTGTACGACCTACAGGGCCGCTGGGGCAACCCGCCTTCCTATCAGCCTTTCATCCTGCGACAGAAGCAGGCCGACGGCTCATTCATCACACGCAAAATCATGAATCATCAATAAACCCCATAAGCTATGACAAAAAAGCATTTCAACCTTTGTGTTTCATCCATCATCCTCCTTCTTTCTGCCGTCGTAGGCCTGCCAGCCAGCGCGCAGCAGTTTGACGACCTGTGGGCCACGGGCTCTGCCGTTCCGGGCGGAACACAGCAGCTGACGAAACGCCCAGACGGACAGTTCCGCTTCATCGGAAAGCTGAATGCCGGCGAACTGAAAGTGATGACCACCAACGAGTTTCGCAAAGGCGAGACGCGCTTCCTCCGCCCGCAGTTTGTCGATTCGTACCTCATCAACAACGGCCTCGCCTATTCGCTCACTACCGACGAGACGCAAGACGGCTGGGTGGTGTCGTTCCAGGAAGACTGCTACACCTTCGTGGTGAACCCCAACAACAACACGCTGAAGGGCGAGCTGCGCTACCCGTGGAACGAGGTGCTCATAGCCGGCAGTGCCTTCAAGGGCGGTTCCGACCGCAACGAATGGAAGCGCGACAACATGCTCCCCTTCGTCCGCGACCACGAGAACCCCTACGTCTTCACGTGGGAGGGCGAGCTGGGCATCTATCAGAATGTGGTGGAGCCCGGACGCTTCAAGCTCGAAGGACAGATGACGTGGGGACCGCGCGAGCTGCATCCCTACGCACAGGATGAGGACATCCTCGAGAGCACGCAGATGCGCATCGGCGGCGACGACACGAAGTGGAGTGTCAGTCAGCCAGGCACCTATCGCATCACCGTCGACCTCTTCAACGAGACCATCCACAGCGAGCTCATCAACGGAGCGGCACCCGCTGCTGCCGACTTTGACCAGGAGGCAACCGCCGTGCAAAACAGTAGGGGCAGAACAGCTTTTCCGCCCGCAGAAAAGAGCATCTACAACCTCGGTGGCGTTCGCCAGCCAGCGTTGCTCAGCGGCATCAACATCGTTCGCCAGAGCGATGGCACTGTCCGCAAGGTGGTGATGCGGTAAACATCGAAACATCGATATATCGGAATCCCGAAATAACGAAATAACGGAATAAATAAAAAAAACGCTTTTCCTCTCATGAAAAAAGCCCTCACCCTCCTGCTGCTCTTCCTGCTCGCTGCCGCAGACCTCCCGGCCCAGCAGGGCAGCGGTGTGTACGTTGGCGGGCATATCCGCCGCGAGCGTCCCGCCACCATCGAGAAGCTCCGCAACTCGGGCTTCACCTACGTCATCCTGTTCAACGTCAATGTCGAAACCGACGGCACGCTGACCACCGACGGCGAGACCATCTGCCGCGATGGCGAGTATGTCTTCGCCAACGAGCAGCCTCACTACGTCGACGACGTGAAGGCTTTGAAGCAGTGGCCTACGGGCATCGAGCGCATCGAGATTTGCATCGGCGGATGGGGCAACGAGTCGTACAGCCGCATTCGCGACCTCATCAACAGCGAGGGGACGGGTCCCAGTTCGATTCTCTATCGCAACTTCAAGGCGCTCAAGGAGGCCATACCCGAGATTGATGCCGTCAACAACGACGATGAGCATTGCTACGACGCATCGACGGCTGTCAGGTTTCATGTCATGATGAGCACGCTGGGCTACAAGACTACGGTGGCACCCTACATGAACAAGACGTTCTGGCAGAACCTCGTCGAACAGCTCAACCAGAGCCGACCGGGAGCCTGCGACCGCGTGCTGATACAATGCTACGACGGCGGCGCTTACAACAATCCGTCCGACTGGGCATTGGGCAATCTGCCCGTTCATGCCGGCCGCACCAACTATCAAAGCTCGATGGAAGAGTCGATTGCTCAGATGGAGACGTGGCGCAACGACAACAACGTCGTCGGCGGCTTCGTCTGGGTGTACAACGACGAGACGTGGAACCTCAACAAGTGGGCATCGGCCATCAACCGCATCTTCCCCACGCACACCACCGACGAGCCCGCTGCGACGTTCTACAGCGACAACAACTTCAGCGGCTATGCCGTCAGTCTGCCCGAGGGGCAGTATGGCACGGGCGAGCTTGCCGCATGGGGCATCACCGACAAAGACATCGCTTCGTTCCGCCTGCAGCTGGGCTACCAGCTGACAGCCTACACCACAGCCGACCTGACCGGCACCTCGAAGTCGTGGACCGACAGCGAAATGGCTCGCATGGGCACCTGGGGCAACCGCCTGTCGTCGCTCAAGATAGAGAAGGTGGAGACGCCGACAGCCATCGAGACAGTCGGCTCAGAGCAGCCCCGCACAGAGCCGAACGCGGCCTACGATGTGCTGGGACGAAGATTTCCCAAGGGCAATCGCATCGGCATCAGCGTCACCAAAGGACGCAAACAGACACAAACGGCGACACTACATTAATAAGGTAGTGTGACTACATTAATAAAGTAGTCAGACTACATTAATAAGGTAGTGCGACTACATTAATAATGTAGTATCGCAATATGCCGCAAATTGGAATCTGAAAAGACATCAACAACAACTCGACTACACACAAATTGCTATGAGTATACGCAGAACAACCATCACCGCCATCGGCGTCATCATCGGATGGATGACCCTCGGCACCGTTCAGGCAGCACCCATCAACCGCCAGCAGGCACTGCAGGCGGCTCGCCAGTTTGTAACACTACGAGGCAAGACCATCACCCCCTCGCAGCCTCGGCATCTGGCACCCAGACAGTCAGCCACATCAATGGCCGACAAGGCTGCCTACTATGTCTTCGACATCGACAACCACGGAGGCTTCGTCATCATTGCAGGCGACGACAGCGTGGAGCCTGTCATCGGCTACGTAGAGTATGGTTCGTTCGACGCCGACAATATGCCTGATGCCATGCGGTGGTTCTTGGAGACATTCGAAGAGAGTGTCAACCGAGGGTACGAGGGTACGAAGGTAGGAGGGTACGAGAATACCACCAATGCAAATCTCGCACCCTCGCACCCACGCACCCCCGCACCCTCGAATATAAGTCCCCGCAACACCCCCGCCCGCCATACCGTTGAGCCCCTGCTGCAGACCCTCTGGAACCAGGGCAACCCCTACAACATTCTCTGTCCGCGCTATCTTAACGGCGACGGCACAGAGGGCGACCACAGTGCTACGGGCTGTGTGGCGACGGCCATTGCACAGGTGATGGGCTTCTATCGCTATCCCGCCGAGACGCAACGCTACATCCCGTCGTACGAGTGCGAGTTTGAGACCGACAACGGCAAGGTGAAGAAACGCATCGACGGCATATCGCCCCACTCGGTCATCGACTGGGACAACATCCTCAACGAATACAACGGACAGTCAACAGCCCGTCAGGACACGGCCATCGCCCAGCTGATGCTCTACGTCGGCGTGGGCTGTAAGATGGGCTACGGACCCTCGTCGGGTGCCGGTTTCTCCGAGGGTGTCAACGCCTTGATCAACTACTTCGGCTACGACGACGGCACACGCATCGAGCAGCGTGGCAAGTACACGATACAGGGCTGGTCGGACCTGCTCTACACCGAACTGGCTACGGGCCACCCCATTGCCTTCGCAGGAACCAACTCTGGTGGTGCTCATGCCTTCGTCATCGACGGTTACGACATGAGCGGACTGTTCCACCTCAACTGGGGATGGGGCGGACTGGACAACGGCTACTTCCGTATCGACGCACTGGCACCCGATGACAACTCGGGCATCGGTGCCTCGCTCACTCCCGACGGCTACAATATGGGACAGGAGGCCATCATCGGGCTCCGGCTGCCCGACGACGAGAAGGCCGACCCCGTGCAGCCACAGCTTTCTGTCAACGACTGGGAGCTGCGCAACGGCAACCGCTTCTTCGCCAACTTCGTCAACTGGTCGGGTGTCGCTTCGAGCTGGGATATGGGCATTGCCTATAAAGACACCGAGGGCGAGTGGCAACTGGTGGGCACGAAGCGGACCTCGCAAATCAGCAACAACTACTATGTCGGACAGGAGTTCGTCATCAGCGGACTGCAGCCCGGCACCTATCATGTCGTGCCCGTCAGCAAGCGCAGCTCGCAGAAGGCCTGGCAGACACAGGTTAATCCCGACATCCGCTATATCCTGGTCGAGGTGGATGCCGATGGCAACGTCGCCTCGGCATTGCGCCCCATCGAGGATATCAGCCTCGACGAACTGACCTTCCCCGGCAGCCACAAGGTGAACGAAAGACAGTCGGTACAGGCCATCTTCAGCAATCATGGCGACGAATACTCGCGCGAGATACACCTGTCTGCCGGACTCGTTCCGAGAGCTGCCGACGGCAACGTCACGGTGGAACACATCTGCCGCACACAGGTGACCATCGCCGAAGATGGGCAGACGGTCAGCGCCTTCTATTTCGAGCCCAACCAGGTGGGCACATGGCTCGTACGCCTCTCTACCGACTACGACGGCCACAACATCGTTGGTGAGGGCACGGTGGAGATTACTGCCGACGGCGTTGCACAAGCCAACAACCTGCGCTATGTAAGCCACACCGTGACCAACCGCTCCAACGGAGCCATCTACGGCAATCGCATGCAGGGCCGCGTGACCATCATGAACCAGGGCGACGAGGCATTCGACGGTATGGTGCGGCTCTGGCTCTTCCGTCTGGCCGACGATGGCTACTTCTATGGTGCCAACAGCACGATGGTGCCCTTGCACATCGAGTCGAAGAAGACTGCACAGGCTGCCTACGACTTCGACCACCTCGACCTCAACACCACCTATACGATGAGCATTCTGTACCAACAAGGTGGCGACATCCAAGACGGTGGACTCAAGCAGATGGGGCGCACGCAGGCAGGCATCGTCTACTGGCAACAGAACAGGACGATGAGCGGTGCTGCTCCGACCAATTCGTTCAATGTGCCGAGCGGAGCTGTTGCCGTCGACATGAGTTGTGCCGGCAACGGTGTGAAGAATGTACGTCCCAATGCCAATCCCAACACAATCTATATACTTCCAGCCGGCGGACAGAAGCCCACTGGCCTGGACGACCGGAACGTGGTGGTCGGCGATGAGTGCGAAGCGCTCACGCTTACCGACGATTACGGCTTCTGGTCGCCCGTGACGTTTACTGCACGGCAGGCCGTCTACACACGAGAGGCGACAGCGGGATGGGAGACCATCGCCCTGCCCTTCTCTGTGGACGACCTGCCGCCCGGTGTGGCACTGAAGGAGTTCACCGAACAGACGGAAGGACAGACACCGACGTTCGACACCGCTCACGCGCTCGCACGCAATATACCTTATATAATATATAGCAAGGTTGGAGGCAGCCAGCTGTTTGAGGCTACTGATGTCAGAATCTCCTCGACAAACGAGGCTCCAATGATTGTCGGCACCGACGACTACCACTTCATCGGAGCAACCCTCAGCACAACGTTCAATCCCGGCGAGATATACGTCTTCGACGGTGAGAGCGCTTGCTTCAGCCTCATCAGCGAACGGACAACCATTAAACCTTTCCGCGCATACATAGTCGGATATATAGAGGAAGGCATGCAGCCCTCCCAGTTTGACGTGGACACCGCCATACCCACGGCATTGCCTATCGTGACGAGCAACACGGCCACACCGCAAGGACTCTACGACCTGCAAGGCCGCCGCATCAATGGCCCATACGGCAAGGGTGTCTACCTCTTCAATGGAAGGAAAGTTGTAGTCAAATGATCAAAAACCTAATCTATTATGCGTAGAAATATTTTAGTCGTGATGTTGCTCTGCATTGCTTGTGGCATGCAGGCAAAAGTACAGAAATTGGCTTCGCCCAACGGGAAGCTGAAGATGGAAGTGAACGTCGGCAACGACCTCAGCCTGCGTGTGATGTCGGGCAGCGAAGTGCTGGTCGACCGTTTGGACCTGGCCCTGCAAGTGGGCAACGAGCGCTTGGGCCAGAAACCGAAGCTGAAAAACGCTAAGCGCACGACCATCAACACCGTGGTGCGCAACGCCGTGCCGATGAAGAACGCCACGACGCGCAACCATGCCAACGAGCTGACGCTGCGCTTCGCCGACGACTACAGTCTGGTGCTGCGTGCCTACGACAACGGTGTGGCCTGGCGGTTCGTCATCGACAAGAAGGGTACGGTAGACATCGTCAACGAACCCCTCTCGATGAACTTCGACAAAGCCTTCGGACTGCATCTCTCGCCCGTGTCGAGCTTCGTCACCTCGTGCGAGGAATTCTACCAGCACATCAACACCGAGAGCTATGCCAAGATGGACAAGATGACCTATCTGCCCGTGCTCTTCGAGAGTCCGCAGGGCGTGAAGATGCTCTTCTCGGAGGCCGACCTGCAGGACTACCCCTGCATGTTCCTGTGCAGCTCGGGCAAGAACAAGGTGGCTTCCGTTTTCCCAAAAGCCCCCGAGGCATGGGAGCCTGCCGGCGACCGCGGTGAGACAATCACCCGCGAAGGCAACTATATCGCTCGCACCAACGGACAGCGCGCCCTGCCCTGGCGCTACTTCGTCGTCGGTTCGGATGCCGACATCGCTGCCAACGAGATGGGACGTTGCCTGGCTGCTCCGTGCGAGATAGACGACACATCGTGGATCAAGCCCGGCAAGGTGAGCTGGGACTGGTGGAACTGTTGGTCGGTGTGGGACGTCGACTTCGAGACGGGCATCAACAACGAGACGTACAAATACTTCATCGACTTCGCTTCGGAGTATGGCGTAGAGTATATCCTGCTCGACGAGGGCTGGTGTAAGGATGTGCGCAACCCGTTCGAGAATATTGATGTCATCGATGTGCAAGAGCTTGTCGACTACGGACGGAAGAAAGGTGTCGGTGTGTGGCTCTGGATGACGTGGCTTGCCGTAGAGCAGCATCCAGAGGTGATTGAGCACTACGCCAAGATGGGCGTGAAGGGACTGAAGATAGACTTCATGGACCACAGCGACCAGTGGATGGTGAACTTCTACGAGCGCACCACACGAGAGTGTGCCAAGCACCACCTGATGGTCGACTTCCACGGTGCCTTCAAACCCGCAGGACTGGAGTATCGCTACCCCAACCTGCTCACCTACGAGGGTGTGCGCGGCTTGGAGCAGTGTGGCGGTTGCACGCCCGACAACTCCATCTGGCTGCCCTTCATGCGCAATGCCGTCGGTGCGATGGACTTCACACCGGGTTCGATGGCTTCGCTGCAGCCCGAGCACTACGTCGTCTCGCGTGGCGCAACGGCAGGCATGGGAACACGTGCCTACCAGATGGCCCTCTACGTGGTGTTCGAGAGTGGTCTGCAGATGCTTGCCGACAGTCCGACACGCTATATCCAGGCCGACGAGTGCACACGCTTCATCGCCTCGGTGCCCGTCACGTGGGACGAAACGCGCATCCTTTCGGCCAAGGCCGGCAACCATATCGTCATGGCACGCCGCTCGGGCAGCAAATGGTTTGTGGGTGCCATCACGGGCAACGAGCCGCAAGACTTCACCATTCCGCTCGACTTCCTCACGAAGAATGCCCGCATGACGGCCTTCCGCGACGGTGCCAATGCACACCGTCTGGCCGTTGACTATCGCAAAGAGCAGCGCGATGTCACCCCGCAGCAGACGCTCAGCATCCATCTGGTCAAGAACGGCGGATGGTGCGCTGTCTTCGAATAAACTCAACACGTAAGTATTCTCGTATCTCGTACCCCCGTACCTCGTACCTCGATTAAACAAGAACTATGACTAAGAAACTGATTATCGCCGCAATGGCAGGCTTAATGGCAATGGCAACAAACGCCCAGGAAAAAACAATGAAGGCCTATATGGTGGCCGACGCACACCTCGACACACAGTGGAACTGGGATGTGCAGACCACCATCAGCCAGTATGTGTGGAACACACTGAACCAGAATCTCTTCTTGCTGAAGAACTATCCCGACTACGTCTTCAACTTCGAGGGAGGTGTGAAGTATTCGTGGATGAAGGAGTATTATCCCCTGCAATATGAAGAGATGAAGAAGTACATTGCCGAAGGGCGGTGGCACATCGCGGGCAGCTCGTGGGATGCCAACGAAGCCATCATCTGCTCGCCAGAGTCGTGGATACGCAATGTGCTGCTCGGACAGACGTTCTACCGGCAGGAGTTCGGCACCGAGGGGACGGACATCTTCCTGCCCGACTGCTTCGGCTTCGGCTACGACCTGCCTACGCTGGCCAAGCATTGCGGACTGATCGGTTTCTCGTCGCAAAAACTGATATGGCGCACCAACCCCTTCTATGAGGGCAACAAGCGCTACCCCTTCTCGGTGGGTCTGTGGCAGGGCATCGACGGAGAGCGCATCATGATGGCCCACGGCTTCAACTATGCACAGCGCTATGAAGACGGCACCGACCTGACCAACCACGAACCGCTCATCAAAGCCGTCAAGGAGAGTCCGCTCGGCATCGCCTACCATTATTATGGTACGGGCGACGTGGGTGGCTCGCCCAATATTCCGTCGGTGAAGGCCGTTGTCAACGGCATCAAAGGCAAAGGGCCGGTGGAGATTGTCAGTGCAACGAGCGACCAGCTGTACAAAGACTTCCTGCCCTTCGACCAGCATCCCGAGTTGCCCGTCTTCGACGGCGAACTGACCATGGACGTTCATGGCAACGGATGCTATACCTCGCAGGCAGCGATGAAGCTGTACAACCGGCAGAACGAGCATCTCGGCGATGCTGCAGAGCGATCGGCCGTCGTGGCCGACTGGCTCGGAACGGCCAAATATCCCATTCAGAAGATGACGGAGAACTGGCGCCGCCTGATCTGGCATCATTTCCACGACGATGTCACCGGAACGAGCATCCCGCGGGCTTACGAGTTCTCGTGGAACGACGAGCTACTCGGACTGAAGACCTTCTCGGACGTCGTCCGCCACAGTGTTTCGGGCATCGTCAGCCTGATGGACACACGCGTCAGCGGACAGCCTGTCGTGGTGTACAACAACGAGGCCTTCCCCGTGAAGGGCTTGACGGAGGTGAACCTCTCTGACAACGCCAACTACCAAGTGACCGATGCTGAAGGAAAACGCGTCTTGTCGCAGGTTGTGGAGCGCAACGGCCAACGCATCCTGCTCTTCGATGCCGAAGTCCCGTCAACAGGCCTTTCTGTCTATTCTGTCAAGGCCGGCGGGAAAGCAACCCTCTCATCATCCAACACCGTACGGGCGGATTTGCAATCCGATCGCTCACCCAACACTATCGAGAACAGCGACTACCGCCTGACGGTCGATGAATATGGCGACGTGGTGAGCCTCTTCGACAAAATAGCCAACAAGGAACTGGTTGCTCAAGGCAAATGCATCCAGCTGGCCGTCTTCGACGAGTGCAGCTCGCCGTCGTGGCCTGCCTGGGAGATTCTCAAGGCGACCATCGACCGTGAGCCCGTCAGTGTTCACGATGCCGTAAAGGTGTCGGTGGAGAAAGGACCGCTGCGCCAGACACTCGTCGTCAGCAAGCGCTATGGCGACAGCGACATCCTGCAGCGCATCCATCTCTACAACGGTTCGATGTCGCGCCGCATCGACTTCGAGAACGAGGTCGACTGGCGGTCGGAGAATGCCCTGCTCAAGGCTGTGTTCCCGCTGAGCGTCAGCAATGAAGAGGCCACCTACGACATCGGTCTGGGCAGTGTGCGCCGTGGCAACAACCGCGACAATGCCTTCGAGGTGTATGCCCACGAATGGACCGACCTGACCGACCGCACGGGGCAGTATGGCGTAACCATCCTGAACGATTCGCGCTATGGATGGGACAAGCCCTCCGACAACACGCTGCGCCTGTCGCTGCTCTATTCGCCCAAGCCAGGACGCCACTACACCTATCAGGCTCGGCAGGATATGGGACACCATGTCTTCACCTACAGCATCATCGGCCATCAGGGCGCTCTCAACCAAGTGGAGGCCGTCCGCCAGTCGACACAGCTGAACAGTCCGTTGCGGTCGTTCTTCTCTAACAAGCACCAAGGGGCGTTGGGCAAGTCGTTCTCGTTCGTCCAGTCGGACAACGACAACGTCCTCGTCCGCACCATCAAGCAGGCAGAGGTGAGCAACGAGTATGTTGTCCGTGTCTATGAGATTGGCGGAAAAGCAGCGCAGACAGCCCACCTGACCTTCCCTGCCGAGGTGGTGAAGGCTGCCGAGGCCGACGGTACGGAGCGTACCATCGGACAAGCTGTCTTCGCTGGCAATCAGCTCACCATCGACATCAAGCCCAACAGCGTCAGGACCTTCAAGCTAAAGCTTGCAGCACCGCATCCTCGCACCCTCACACCCTCGCACCACCGCACCACCGCTCACCTCGACCTCCCCTACAACCGCCGATGCTTCTCGTTTAACGAGTTCCGCGGGGCGGCTGATTTCGAGGGCGGTTACAGCTATGCTGCCGAGCTATTGCCCAAGAAGGGCATCACCGTCGACGACATCCCGTTCCGCTTTGGTCCGATGGACGGCATGAACGGTCTGTCGTGCAATGGCGACACGCTCGACCTCTCAAAGGCGATTCTCAACACCCAACACCCGTCACCCATCACCCATCTCTACCTGCTGATGGCTTCCGACCAGGACGACCGCATGGCAACATTCACAGTCGGCAAGAGTGTGCAGACGGCTCTTGTGCCCTACTATACCGGCTTTGTCGGACAGTGGGAGCACGATGGCCATACGAAGGGATTCCTCAAACAGGCTCAGGTGGCCTACGTCGGCAGCCATCGTCATAGCACAAGTGGCGACGAGCCATACGAATACACCTATATGTTTAAGGTACGCGTAGACATCCCAAAGGGTGCGAAGAGCGTCATCCTGCCCAACGACCCACATCTTGTCGTCTTTGCAGCCACTTTGGCCGACGATGCCGACGATGTTCAGCCAGCGGCTCCCCTCTTCAAGACATCGCTGAAAGAATCTTCGCTCGTCGCTTCTCAGTCCTCGCTCCTCGTGTCCGAAGACAAACCCGACAACCTCCTGCAGAAGGCACAATTGCTCTCCGTTTCGGGCGAGGTGAACGAATGGGAGCGGGCTGCCAACCTCATCGACGGCAACACCGAGACGAAATGGTGCGACTCGCAACAAGCGCCTCACTATGTGGTCTACGACTTCCAGCAGCCCACCACCATCAGCCATTGGCATCTGCTCAATGCAGCAGCGGAAGACAGGTCGTACATCACCCGCACCTGTCTGCTGCAAGGCCGCAACAGCCTTGACGAGGAGTGGCAGACGCTCGACATCATCGACGGCAACCGCAGCAACATCGTCGACCGCGACTTCACACCCGTCAGCGTTCGCTACCTCCGGCTCTATGTTGTCTCACCGACACAAGGAAGGGGCGGTGCCACACGTATCTACGAACTCTCCATCTATTAGTACATATATCGGCAGTACAAACCACCATCCCTCATCACCCAAAAAAGTCCCGTCTCTTACCAGGCGGATTCCATCCGCCTTTCACCCCCATCAACCCATCAACCCAACACCCAATGAAACATCTCCTTTCACTTCGCATCTTCGCCCTCTTGGCACTGTTCTGTAGTCAATCAGCAATGTTCAATTGCCTCCACGCCCAAGAGGTGAATCTTCGTGGCAATATCGTTCCCAATGGCAAAATCACCATCGCTGCTGTCGGCGATAACATGTACCAGCAAGAGGTGACGCTTGACGACTCAAGCATCTTCCTATTTTCTGATAAGTACGTCTACTTCGAGTGTCCCGAACAGGGCTATCGGTCGGATAACATCCGCATCAACGGCGGCACCTACACCGCAACGTTCAACCTCACGACGAAGCAGTGGAGCTTTGAAGCCCCAATAGACGAATACCGCATCTCGGCCTTCGGATCCTCCGTCTGCAACGGCCAGGGAGCCACCGGCAACAAGGGATATGCCTACCTCTACGGCCAACAGTTGCAAGAACGCTATAACAGCAACGTCACGGAGAATCCATTCTACGTTTCGGGCATCTCCATTGGCGGCAACACTACGCAGAACCTGCTTGACCGCTATGCCGAGATGACACGCGACCATGCCCGCTATGTCATCATCGGACTGTCGATGGGCAACGAAGGCATCCACGAGTCCAGCAACAAGCAACAGACGCTGAACCAGTTCTCTACCAACATGCAGACGCTCATCCGCAAGATGAAGGCCGACGGCAAGATTCCCGTCGTGATGAACAACTACACGCGGGGCGACTTCACGGCCGAAGACTACAGCTATATCAAGAAGATGAACCTGCTGATTCACGAGTGGGATGTGTCGTCGGTCAATACGCTCGGTGCCATCGACGACGGTGCCGGCCACTGGGCTTCGGGCTACCAACAGGACAACGCCCATCCTACCACCAACGGCCATAAGGAGTTTTTCTATGCCATGCCGCCATCGCTCTTCGATGCTATCGCCTCGGGCAAAGCACAGCCCAAGCGCAACATGCAGCAGGAGATGACGCTTGCCGATGGTGCCGCCATCACCTTCCAGGGCGAAGAGATGGTGCACCCCTTCACTATCAGCGTGCGCGTCAAAGGTGGTCAGGCTGGCAATATCTTCTCCTACCTGCTGCGCAGCGGTAGTCGCAGTGCTTCCGTCAGCGTCGATACCGAAGGACATGTCGTCTATACAAACACCACCAACAAGACGCTCACCTCCGAGCAGACGCTCAGCGACGACCTCTGGCATACTGTCACCCTGACCCACTATTATGCGCAGGGACGCACCCTGCTCTATGTCGACACCAACGAGGTGGGTGAGCTGCGCGAGCGCATCAACTCTATCGGACAGGTCACAGTGGGTTCAGTCGACGACACCTCCGTCGCACGTCAGTTGGCAGAGATTTTCTACTATCGCGCAGCCTTCTCGTCCGACGAGGTGCAGAAGCTCGTCACGGGAGGCATGCTCAAGTCGAGCCTTGAAATCTATGTCCCCACGGCAGGGGCTGACCAGCTTGACAATCTCGCTATGTCCCTCAACACCGTGCAATACGTCGCACCGCTGCCTGCCAATCCCACAGCGATAGACAGTGCCAAGGATAGCGCACACAACGGAAAAACCTATACACTTGATGGCATAACGGCCCACACCCATCGGGGGATTCATGTCACACAAGGAAAGAAGTTTCTCTCCTATTGACGAGGTTCGTTGACGGAGCTGCGCAAAACTTTTCTGGCTATTTAACCCAAAAAACATAAGAATAATTTTGTTTTTTGCGTGTTTCTTTGTATCTTTGCACGAAAATCTATTCAATTAGCAGTAAAACAATCGTGAGAGATATGAAGAAAAGACATCTATTGACTGCCATCATGCTCTGCTTCTTTGTCTTGCAGGCATCGGCACAGAAGAAGTTCTCGGTGTATGCCGTAGGCTTCTACAACCAGGAAAACCTCTTCGACACCTGCCATGATGCGGGAAAGAACGACTATGAGTTTCTGCCCACTGGCAGCTATCGTTGGAACGGCTTGAAGTATAGCCACAAGCTGAAGAACATGTCGCGCGCGCTTGCCGACTTAGGCACCGACATGCTTCCCGGTGTGGGCTGTGCCATCATTGGCCTTTCGGAGGTGGAGAATGCCAAGGCTCTTGAAGACCTGGTAGCCCAGGAACCGCTTCGCGCACGTAATATGAAATTCGTACACGTGGAGGGTCCCGACCGCCGTGGCGTAGACTGTGCCTTGCTCTATAATCCCGCCCTCTTTACGGTGGAAGACGTTCAGCTGCATCCCTACGTGCAGGAGTTGGAGAAAGACTCTGCTTTCCTTACCCGTGGTTTCCTTACCGTGCAGGGACGGCTGGCAGGAGAGAAGGTGACGGCCATCGTATGCCACTGGCCCAGCCGCTTCAGCGAGTCGTTCTACCGCGAGTCGGCTGGCCGTCAGGTGAGGGTGCTGAAAGACAGCCTGTTGCGTGTTGACCCGACAAACAAGATCTTCGTCATGGGCGACCTCAACGACGACCCGACGGACAAGAGCATCACGCAGGGACTGCAGGCGAAGTCGGAAATCAAGAAGACCGGCGACGACGACATGTACAATCCGTGGTATAACCTGCTCGTCAAGCAAGGTACCGGCACGCTGCAGTATAACGGTGCCTGGAACCTCTTCGACCAGATAATCATGACGCCCAACCTGCTCGACCGCAAGGGGAAGAAAGACTATACCAACCTGACCTATCTGAAGAACCAGATATTCCGTCGCGACTATCTCATCCAGACGGAAGGAAAGTACAAGGGCAATCCTAAGCGCACACATGCTGGAGGTGTGTGGCTCGATGGCTACAGCGACCACCTGCCTGTAGTTGTCTATCTGGTGAAGGAGCAGAAGTGATGTTTCATTGAACATTGATTATTGAACATTGAACATTGAGCGACACCCACTGGAACCGTTCCTGCCTGACAACGCACGTATATTGATGCTGGGCAGTTTCCCGCCGGCGAAGAAACGCTGGTCGATGGACTTCTTCTACCCTAATTTTACCAATGACATGTGGCGCATCATGGGGCTCATATTCTTTGATGACAAAGAACACTTCGTCGACCCGGAGCAGAAAACGTTCAGAAAAGAGCGCATCATCAGCTTCCTCAACGAGCAGGGTATCGCTCTCTATGACACGGCCACGGCTGTCGTACGCACCAAAAACACAGCTTCCGACAAGGATCTCGAGGTGGTGGAACCTACCGACCTCGACGCGCTGCTACGACGTTTGCCACGATGCCTGACCGTTGTCACAACAGGACAGAAGTCTACCGACCTCTTCACCAAGTATTTCAACATGGAACAACCTCGTGTAGGCGCATCAGAGCCCTTCGTCTTCGACGGCAGGCCCATGCGCCTTTTTCGTATGCCCAGTTCGTCGCGTGCCTATCCCATGCGCGTTGAGCAGAAGGCGGAATACTATAGAGTGCTGTTCAAATCGCCATCGAACAGAACAGTGTAAATTAAAAGAAAATAACAAATAACAAAGATGACAATCATAGGAATAGCCGGTGGTACCGGTTCAGGAAAAACCACAGTAGTAAGGAAAATCGTCGAGGCACTGCCGCCGCATTGCGTAGCCGTCGTACCACTCGACTCGTACTACAACGACACATCGGACATGACCGAGGAGGAGCGACGCAACATCAACTTCGACCACCCCGATGCCTTCGACTGGAAACTGCTCCACAAGCAGATCTCCGAACTGCGCAAGGGTCGGGCCATCGAGCAGCCCACCTACTCGTATATCGAGAGCAACCGACAGAAGGAGACGGTGCATGTAGAGCCGAAGCCCGTCATCATCATTGAAGGTATCATGACGCTCGTCGACCGCCGACTGCGCGACATGATGGACCTGAAAATTTTTGTCGATACCGACAGCGACGAACGCCTCATCCGCAACATCCTGCGCGACGTGAAAGAGCGCGGCCGCACCGTCGACATGGTGCTCAATCGCTACCTCGACGTGCTCAAGCCCATGCACGAGCAGTTTATCGAGCCAAGCAAGAAGTACGCCGACATCATCATCCCGCAAGGGGGTGAGAACAAGAAGGGTATCGCCATCCTCTGCGACTATATCCACGGCATAGCTAAGTAGAGACCCCTCCAAGCCCCTCCCAAGAAGGGGATGTAGGGACAGGCTTTTTGAATAAGATTATTGTATGATGAAGAAAGGATTTATCATGGTGTGTCTGTCGATGTTGATGGCATTGACAGCCAGTGCGCAGACCGCGCTGAAGAAAGTATACAACGAAGACATCAACCCTTTGGAGCAAATAGACAAGGCCGTGGCAGCAGCTAAGGCTGAAGGAAAGTTTGTCATCTGCCAGGTAGGAGGCAACTGGTGCCCCTGGTGCCTGCGTTTCGCCGATTTTATCACCAACGACAGCGATATAAGTGGACTGATAGAAGACAACTTCGTCTATGCTCACGTCAACTACAATCCGCGGAAAAAGGAGGGTGAAGAGAAGCAACAGCAGGCTGCACAGATGCTGAAGCGATTGGGCAACCCGGCGCGTTTCGGCTTCCCCGTGTTTGTTGTTCTCAATGAGAACGGCGAGGTCATCCATATCCAAGACTCCAGCTTTCTTGAGCAAGACAAAGGCTACGACAAGGAGAAGGTGATGCGGTTCTTCAAGAACTGGACACCGCAGGCTGTCAAACAGTAAAGGAAAGACCGATGACGAAGGTTAGCAGCATCGCCTGCCTGTTTCTTGCCGCTCTACTTGCTGCATGCAGCAAACGGCAAGAGCCCGTGACGAACGCCATGTACTATTGGAGTACGACGTTCGACATCGACTCTGTAAAGAATACCTTCATGCAGCAGCACGATGTCAAGAAGCTCTACATCAGGTACTTCGACGTCATCGTCGACGACGGCACCGGCGAGCTGATGCCCAATGCGAGCATCCGCTTTCCTGTTGCACGAGAAGAAGGTAATCGCGCACCCTCGAACCCTCGTCACCCCGTTCCCCAAAAAGAGAACGTACTCGGCGAAAAAGAAATCGTCCCCACTATATTTATTGTCAACGACGTGATGCGGAAGAACACCGACGGACTGGCGGAGAAAATCCTGAAGCGCGTCATGCAGATGAACGAGACGCACGGCATCAAGAATGTCCACGAGTTGCAGATCGACTGCGACTGGTCGGTGAAGACCCGCCAGCGTTTCTTTGCGTTCATGAAAGAGCTCCATCAACTGGCACAGAAAGAAGGACTGCGCCTCTCGGCGACCATCCGTCTGCACCAGTTGGCGCAAAAGCCGCCATCGTGCGACCGCGGCATCCTGATGATGTACAACACGGGCGACTTCTCCGACTTCGACGACGAGCACCCTATCCTCGACATGAAGGTGGTTCACCCCTATCTGCAGCACCTGAAGAGCTACTCCCTCCCCTTGGCCACAGCCTACCCCATCTTTGCCTATGATGTGGTGTTTAGGGAATTTTCGAGGAGTGAGGAGAGAGGAGAGAGGAGAGAGAATAGCCCCAAGGGAGGCGAAAAAAGTAGTCTCACTCCCCGCTCCCCGCTCCCCGCTCCTCGGTATATCTACATCGGCCTTCAGCATTTCGATGGCGAGATACCTGTGATGGCGGGCGACACCATCGTTCGTCGCTATGCTTCCTTCGACGAGGTGATGCAGGTGCGTCGCGCTATTGACAAGTTGCGCCCCGATGCCAACCGCGAGGTGATTCTTTTTGACCTGAATAGTACGAGCATAACAAGATTTAAACATAACGAATATGAAGAGATTTTTGGCCATTAGCCTGATGATGATCAGCATCATCGTCAAGGCCAGTGCGTGTGCAGGAGGATACACGCACAACTATTACATGATGAACATCTACCCCAAGTATCAATGGGAAAACCAACTGTCCGACCGCTACAACAAGTTCTGGCGCACCTACACCAACGACGAGGTGTGGGGATTCAGCACCTGGCAGAAAGACAACATCATCGATATTGCCCGGAAGAAGGGCGATAACGAGATAATAGAATACGTCGATCTGCTCAGCGACTATCTCGACAACTGCGGCGAGATCAGCAACGGATGGGACTACCCGACGGCCGAACAGCTCAACAAGCAGGACGAGACAATGGAGCGTATCCTCGCTGCAGCCAAAAGCTACAAGGGCTCACGCCTCCGCGCTCAGTATGCCCTGATGCAGATGCGTGCCAACATGCAGCTGGAACGCCATCAGGACAACATCAACTACTGGACGGCTACGGCATCCAGCCTGCCCGAGAGCGTCTACCGCGACATGATGAAGAACATCTATGCCGGAGCGCTTCTTCGCACTGGTCAGCGCAAGGCTGCGTGGAATATCTATGCCGAGCAGGGCGACTATGTGTCGCTGCGCTGGAGTGTCTTCAAGTATCGCAACCTCGCCGGCATTCAGAAGATCTACGGCGAAGATGCCAATGCCGAAGTGCTCAGCTATCTCGTGCAAGACTTCGTCAACAGCGCACAGGAGACCTACGACAACCTCAGCGGCATGAGCGACGAACTGGGACTGACAGAGGCAGAGACACGCGAGTGGGTCAACGAGAATGTCAACATGGTGGGATGCAACCCCGTCTACGATGCTGAGGTGAACAACTTCATCAACTTCGCCCATCAGGTGGTCAGCGAGAAGAAGAACAACGACCCGGCACTCTGGATGGCAGCAGCAGCCCTGCTCCACTATTTCCAGCGCAACAATGCCACAGCCATGAACGAGATAGAGCAAGCCATGAAGCTCGGCGGTTCGCAGCGCATCAAGGACAACGTGCGCGCCATCCGTCTGCTCATCGCTACCTCGGCCATGAAGATGGACAAGAAGTTCTCCAAGCTCGTCGTCAGCGAACTGCAGTGGCTTGACGAGAAGATAGCCGGCGAAGGCGAATACGACGAATACTTCACGCATGCCAAAGACCGCATCGTCAACATCGGCCTGACAGGCCGCTACCTCAGCGAGGGCAACAAGAACATGGCCGCTGCCGTTGCAGGAATGGATGTCGACAGCTACAAGCTTCAGCCTGACAACGAGGGTGACGAGGGCTATGGATGGAATCCCAACTACAGCGGCGAGTTCTATGCCGGCGTATTCAGCGAGATGACGGCCGACGAGGTGATAGCCTTCTACAGCTTCCTCAACGCCCAGCATAAAGACGAGCTTGAGAAGTACGTCTGCGAAAAGAACCTCCAGAAGCGCTCCGCCGACTATTTCAACGACTTCATCGGAACGAAGCTCTTGGCTGAAGGGAAGTTTGCCGATGCCGTCCCTTATCTCGAGAAAGTGCCTCTCCGCTTCATGGAGCAACAGAACATCAGCTGGTATCTCGCCAACCGCGACTACACCAAGCCACGCTGGTTTGGCAAGCAGAACCCGACCGACGAAGACGAATATACCGACGGACCGGGCAAGGGTACCATCACCGTCAACAAGAAGCTGCAGTTCTGCCGCGACATGCAGCAGCTCATGGCGCGCCACCTCCTAGCTCCTGCCGGTGACGAGCGCAAACAACTGGCCTATGAGATGGCGGTGCGCTACTATCAGGCATCGCCCTGGGGCGACTGCTGGTTCCTCTCCGACTATGGATGGTCGTCATACCGCTCTACGGAAGACCCCATACCGATGTTCGTCACCAATGCATACAACTATCTGACGGAGGCCATGACGGCAACCAACCCCAAACTGCGCCTTGAGAGTCTCTATGCCCGTGCTTACCTGCCCACAGCCGACGAATTCTATTACAACTGGGAGAACGGACGATGGATCATCGACAGCGAGTCAAGCCAATATCAGGCACTCAACGACCTGGCCGACTACGTCCGCAAGAACACCGATGCACGCGGCACATCCTACATCATGCAGTGTGACATCATCCAGCAGTTCATCCACTAAAGTCATTGCAAGATAGTCTAACAAAAAGGGATTTCCCCCCAGATGATAGGGGAAATCCTTTTTTTTGATGCGCAAAAGACATTATTTTTGCAGTACAAACCAATCAAACATGATGTCTATGAACAACCTACATCCAACCCACCCGCTCGGCCGAAGGACGCTTGCATGGAAAAGTCATTCCTCCCTCCCCCTTGCTGATTCAAGAAAGCTCCTTGCAAAACTATTCCTACTGCTGATGCTCTTTTCCGTTGCCACGACGGTGCAAGCCCGTCGTGTGGGCGTTTTCTGCTTCCTCTCTGGAGAGCAAAGCGGCCATTACGCCGATGGCAAGATCCGCGCACAGATTCTTCCGCTGCCAGACGGACAGGCTGTGGTGGAAGTGGAGAACCTCACCGACCGCATCGTCTATATCGACCGCGGACGCTCGTTCGTCTATACCAACAACAACTCATCACCGATGTTCGTCCCCTCCTCGCAGACCAAAGCTTACTCTCAGGGGCGAGGCGTTATCACACAGACCGACAGCAGTATGGCATGGGGCAGCTTCGAGGCTAACACCACGGCCAGCACCCACTACGACCAGCGCATCCTCACCATCGCTCCGCACGGTACAGCTCAGGTGTATATCTGGGACGACCTCTCCTATCTCCTGCGCCAGGATATGGTATATGCGCCACGCGAAAAGATGGGCCATTTCATCACGTCATCCACTCTATCGGGTGCTCACGACAGCTCTGCCAACCGTCAGCCTTTCCGCAAAGGCGACTCACGCTTCTACTCGGCCGACGCAACGCCGCTCTCTCTTTCCGTTGACATGAGCTATGCCTTCACAGAACCCTTTGCACAGATGGAGAAGACGACAGGCACAGCAGATAGCGAGGTAGTGCGCGTCAGGATGTCCGACTATGTGTCGGCCATCGTCATCGCACCCTACAAGAGCATTCTCAGCGACGGTTCCATCGACTATGCCCTGGCACCCTCCGTCGGCGACCGTTTGTGCTTCGCCTATCGCTGTGGCAACAACAAGGCGACCGTCGCCGGTATTGCCATAGCAGGCGTTATCGTCGGCGCTGTTGCCGCTGCCCTCCTTGTTCCAGACTACGACACCAGCATCGATCCTCATTTCTGAACAAAGAATTAGGCAGGCACATAACCACCTGTTTCTTGCAAAAACTAACAACCACAAATTAAACGAATTAAACGACCTGGAGTGCATCCTTGCCACTCGCAAAATCGTTTAATTCGTTTAATTCGTGGTCAGTAAAGGTCAAGCGTGTCCCTCGGAATCGTGGTCTGAAGAAGCGCTCACTCCTCGTCGGGGAACAATCCCTTGTGTTGCGAGGCATACCAGTCGTCGTACCAGTCGTAGCCAGTGAACGACGAATCCCATCCGCCGCTCACACGATAGAGCGAGAAGGATGCCAGATATTCGCCTGTCCGGTAGTCGTGGAACTCACCACGGAACGTGTTGCCGTACATCTCCCAGTTGTAGATGATGATGTGCGAGCCATCGTCGTAGTCGAGGTAGATTTCGCCGTTGCGTACTGTATAGTCGAAGTAGACCACTTCGCCGTAGCCGTAGCTGCTATAGTCTACCTCTCGTCCACGCCCTCTGGCATAGCCATACGAATCGTGGTTAAACTCTATCTGCGTATCGGTATATTCTGTCGTGCGGCCGTAGCGGTTGTAGTAGTATGTACTCTGAATCTGCCCGCGCCAGATGCCTTCGAGGTTGTAGACAATCTGCTCGTCTTCCGATTCGCACGAGGTGAGCAGCCAAGGCATGCACCCCACCAGGGCCAGTGCCAGGATTGTGTAAATCTTCTTCATATTCATTATTCTTTTATGTGATTCAACAATTTTCTTGCTGCAAAGGTACATTATTTTCAGCCAACCACCAAAGGAAAATCCATAAAAGCGATAGGGATACCCCTCTTTCTGCGTTTGCCGGCATGAAAAAAGCCACCCCGCTAAGGGATGACTTCCGGAAGAGTGCGCCTGATAGGACTCGAACCTACACAACCGGAGTTACCAGATCCTAAGTCTGGCGCGTCTACCAATTCCGCCACAAGCGCTACAAAAAACACTGAGTTTGGACAGTCTAGACGAACCTGTTATGTCCAAAAAGCCGTGCAAAGGTACGTGGTTTTTATGGAATTTGCAAAAAATATATGATTTTTTTTCTATTTCATGCGAAAATTGGTATCTTTGCAGCACAATTACTATTAGAATGGTAAAACAATGAAGAAGATTGCTTTTCTTATCATCATCATCACGGCACTGTGGCATGCAACAGCTACGGCAGATGACTTGTATCGGAAAATGACATCGCCAGAACAGGTGACGACAAGTGGAGAATATGCCTTGGCAAGCAACGACAAGCGCGCCATGCTCACCTTCGACGGCAGCAAGATCAGCCAAATGGCGACGGGGACAACATGGATAGGCAGCGACGACGGCATCGTCATCCCCTACGACGAGAAGCAACAGCCAGCCTTGTTGGGACTGATAGAAGCGGGCGACTACTACGTCATCTATTTCAGGGGAACAGAAACATGCCTCGCCGCCAGCGGGACGAAGAACAGTCCGAAGCTGACAACCTTGGCCTATTCCGAGGACATGGCAGAAGATAACAGGGCCTTATGGAAGATAGAAATGAACGGCGACGAGCTTACGCTGCGAAGTGTTCAAGTGGGTTATTGCCTCATTTATGGCAACAACACATTCAAGATTGCCGGCAAGAATAGCAACAATCAGTATGTCAACATCTACCAAAAAATAGGCGAAGGCGTTCGTATCCCTTCGTCGGGCTACCTCTCCTACGTCACGCTGACGGCTGTCGACTTCACGCAGACACCTGGTCTGACAGCCTGTGAGGTGGTGGCAGCGACAAAAAGCAGGGTGAACATCGTTCCCATCTCTCAGGCTCCGGCATTCACCGCCGTCGTCCTCCATGCTGAGAAAGGTAGCTATGCCATCAGCAAGGCTGCGGGAACAGTAGCTCCCCTGACGTCGAACCTCCTTCGCGCCTCCGACGGCAGCATGAGTCATCGTGCCGACGGCCAGAACTACTACGTGCTCGACTTCCGTCTTGCTCATGGCGTCGGCTTCTATCGTATGGAGAAAGACGACATCGTTGCCGAGCGGACTGGCTATCTCATCATCCGCGGCGACGATAGCGATGCAGACTTTATTCCTCTTGTGGATGGTCCGCCCACAGGGATAGAAGAGCTGGGGCAGCCCAATCTTCAACCCAACCGTGCAAGGCTCTATGACATCATGGGCAGGCCGTTGCCCGATGGATTGGCCTCTCCTGGCATCGTCATCGTCGGCAACAAAAAGGTGGTTGGCCGTCCGTAAGCAGCCAAAACATTTCGCAAAGAAAGTCACCGAAATCTTCAAACGTGTCGCTACTCCACGCGGATAGCCATCGACTGTGGGTCGAAGTGCATTCCCTTTTTATTCAGGAAGCGGCCCAGCGTACCGTTGTCGGCCAACTGCCGTGGTGTTCCGATAGACAGAGGGCTGTCGGGCATCATGAGCCAGAGCGTGTCGGCAATCTGCAGAGCCAGCTCCATGTCGTGGGTAGAAAGGAAGATGGTCTTGTGCGTTTCGCGGCTAAGATGGTGCAGCAGCTGCAGCATCTCCACCTTGCTGGGATAGTCGAGAAAGGCCGTTGGCTCATCAAGGTAGATGACGGGCGTTTGCTGTGCGAGGGCTTTGGCTATCATCATCTTCTGTCGCTCGCCGTCGCTCAGCGTCTGCACCATACGGTCGCGCAAGGCTTCGATACCCACCAGACGGATACTCTCTTCCACAATTTCGCGGTCGTCAGCATTGAGCGTTCCCCAGAAACCGGTGTAGGGCGACCGTCCGAGAGCAATCAGTTCGAATACCGTCATATTCTGAACGTCGGGCTTCGAGGTCAGGACAACACCGATGAGCTTGGACAGTTCGCGGTCGGACAACTGTGCAAGGCTCTGTCCGTTGATGGTGACACCGCCACCTAAAGGCGGCTGGAAGGCAGAAAGGGTGCGCAGCAATGTCGACTTGCCCACGCCGTTGGGGCCTATGAGGCAAGTGAGCTGATCGGGCAGGATGTCAGCCGTGATGTCTGCCGCAACAACTTTCCGGCTGTTCTTGGCTGTGTAGCCGATGACGAGAGAGCGGAGGGAGACACCTCCCTGAAGCCCTCCTGAGGGAGAACCTCCCCTAACCCCTCCAAGGGAGGGGGAACCTAATGTGTTATGAGTGGATGCGTTTGTTTTTTCCAATTGTATAATTCTTTAAATTCTTTAATTTTTTAAAAGTGCTCTGGCATACTCGATGATAGTGTCGCGTCCGCGAAGGAAGTCCTCGTCGGTGAGGTCAACGCGGTGGTCGGGCATGATGCCATCCTCCGTGCTGTTGCCGTTGCGGTCGAACATTGGGCAGGCCGAGAAGCGCACCGTCCAGCCGTTGGGCAGTTCGGAAGTGAAGGGCAGTCCAGCCCCGCCTCCCGTCTTGTCGCCCACAACGGTGACGTTGGGGCAGCACATCATATACTTCACAAACTCGTTGGCTGCTGAGAACACCTGCCTGTTGGTGAGCACGGCAACCGGTTTCTGCCAGCGCACACCGTTGCTGGGCTTGAGGCGCTGCTCTGCGCGTGCTGAGAAGTCGTCGTGTCCCTTTCCCGTCTTGTGTTGCATATAGCCCACGAGGATCTCCTCGTTGGTGAATCGTGCCGCCAGTTTTTCTGCCGTCTGGAGATTTCCACCGCCGTTGTCTCGGATGTCGATGATGAGCGCGTTGCAAGGGGCAAGATAGAAGAGCACGTCGTCGAGATTGCCATTGCCGATGCCGCTTTGGAACGAGCTGTAGCGGATATATCCGATGTTGTCGTCGAGCTTGCGGTAGCGGATGCCCGAAGCGATGCGATAGTCGGTACCGAGATAGCGGTTGAGGAGCGAGTCGGAAACATTGCTGGGATAGTCTTCATGCCAAGACCAGTAGCGTGCCACGTCGAAAGAAGCATAGAGATTGACATGGCCGTCACGCAGTTCGCCCACCATATTGGCCAGCACCTGGAAGAGCTGGCCCTCCGTCATCTCTGCATCTATCTGCCGGGCATAGCGCTGGTGCACCTCATTCCAGTCGACCGCCTTCTCCGAGAAGAAGCAGTAGTGCTCGTCCATAATCTTCCACAGCGCATCGAAGTTGCCCTGCGGGTTGTCGGCAAACTCGTCTTCTTCTACGCATGCAGCGCAGAGAAGGATTGTCGCAAATAAAAAGAGCCTATAGATTTTTGACATATCCGATGATGAAGAGATGTGAATAAGTGTGGTATTTCAGACTGTTGACGCGTGCCTGCTGGCAATCGCCGAGATAGCCGATGCGCAGAGCTTGACGCCGGAAGGGGATGTCGAGCGTCAGACTGTGTCGAAGCGTCGGAGCACAGAAGGGCGTTGTCGGCACAATGTTATGGTCGTAGTCGCCTCGAGAGAATATCTCGTAGTACGACTGTCCGTAATTCGGACTGAAAAGAATGCCTGCAAGGGGTGCCGCCACTTCGTAGTGTAGCTGCATCTGCCGACGGAAGAGCGGAAAGCGATATGTTGCCATCGCTGTCGGTCCAATGTTGAGGTAGACCCTTGCCTGCGCGGGGTTGTTGCTGTTGCGTGTACTGTACGCAAAGCCAACGCCACCCTCTACCTGTCCGCCAGCCTCGATTGCCCAGTGTTCGGAAAGTCTCCATTCGTGGCGTAGGGCATAATCGATGGTGTAGAGCCCATACAGATAGTCGGCATTGTCGGCCCGCGGAGAAGCGAAGGCAAACTGTCCCGAGTGGGTAAAAGAGCTGTGCCAGGCAGAATGCCGTTTCAGTCTTCGGTCGCTGCGACTGATGATGCGCAGCTCCGAACCGCTGTACTCCTCCTGACTCATATACGTGTCGAGGATAGCTGTCGAACCGATGCCCACCGTCAGCGAACGCTCCGGTTCTGTTGCCGTCCGGCCGTTATTGCCGCTGTTTTCCTGTTGGGCTGCCGCTTGTGTTGCAGCCAGGACGAGCAGCCATAGCACGAGATGTTTTCTAAAGTTCGTCATCGCCAAACAAGCTAAGTTGCACATTGGGTTCGTCGTAGATGGGCAGGTCTTTCTGCCGTTTCTTCTTCGCTGAGGCGGGTGGCTCAGGGTCAGCGGGAGGTGTGGGGGCTGTAGGTTCTGTAGCTTCTATAGTATCTATAGTTTCTATAGTATCTATAGTTTCTATAGTATCTATAGCTTCTATAGCATCTATAGCGTCTTTTGCTTTTTCTGCTTCTATCGCTTCTTCTGCTTCGTCGGGTTGCTCGGAAGATTCCGGCTGGTGGGTAGACTCGAGCTGCTCGATGGTACATTCCTTCCAGTTGGCGATGCGTTTACCATTGGCCTTGAAACCCTTGACGGCTACAAACTCGTCGGCATTGATTTCAAGAGGCGGCCGATGCTCGTCGACACCACCCGGTGTGACAAGGAATCGCGGGAAGGGTTCGTCGGTGGTGAGCAGCAGCTGGTTCTTCGCATTCTCGCCGAGATACGACTGCTTGCGTTTCGACGGTTCCATGAGGAAGCGCTTCAGATAGGGATAGTTCTGCTGGTCGGCATTATAGACGATGGCCGTCCACACCTTGTCGGGCTGGAACTTCTCGATGCGGAAGATGTTGTCTTCGTAGTGGTTGTTGGCATCGAAGTTGGAGATGTAGTATTCGCCTCCTGTAAGGACGATGAGGATACGGTCGTCGTCGTTGAACTCACCGAGGAAGATGCCGTGCTCGTCGTAGTTGAGACGTTTCACATCTGGGTCGAACCATACCTTACGACCACCCAGCGTACTGTGGCCGTGACTCTTGAGCGATATCTTCTGGATAGGTTTCTTCGAGAGGATGTTGCCCTTGGCACTACGCCCCTTAACGGCGATGTCGCTGAAATCTTTCTCGAAGATGAGTTTCTTGAGCAACGGCTGCGGCTCGAGTGTTACCTTGATGATCTCTGCCTCGCCGTTGGGGTTGGCGGTGAAGTAGATGATGCGACTGTCCTTCGTACCCTGCGTCAGGTCGTATTCGCGGTCGCGTGTGACGGCGGGCATATTGAAGCGCTTGATGAAATAGTTGCCCTGTCGGCCGTCGCGGTATACCATATTATATACGGTGCGCTGGTCGTTCTTCTTGAACACGCCCACATGCAGGATGTTCTTGCCGACGAAGATTTTCTCTGCCACGCGGATCACCTTCACCGTACCAGTCTTGTAGAAGATGATGATGTCGTCGAGGTCGGAGCAGTTGCACACAAACTCGTCTTTCTTCAGTCCTGTTCCGATGAAGCCTTCCTGGCGGTTGATGTAGAGCTTCTCGTTGGCCTCGACCACCTTCGATGCTTCGATTGTATCGAAAGAGCGTATCTCGGTGAGTCGCGGATGGTTTTCGGCATATTTCTTCTTCAGCTGCAAGAACCAGTTGGTCGTCACGTCGACCATGTGGTTGAGCTTGTGCTCGATGTCGGCTATCTCCTCACGGATATGGGCCATGAGTTCGTCGGCCTTGTCCTTGTTGAACTTCAGGATGCGCTGCATCTTGATTTCCATCAGTCGGAGAATGTCGTCTTTGGTCACCTCGCGTATCATCTGCGGATAGAAAGGCGTGAGCCGCTCGTCGACATACTCGCAGGCGGCATCCATCGTGGGTGCCTGTTCAAAGGGTTTTCCCTTATAGATTCGCTCCTCGATGAAGATTTTCTCCAAGGAACAGAAGTGGAGCTGTTCGAGCAGTTCGTTGCGGCGTATCTCCAGTTCCTGACGGAGCAGGTTCATGGTGTGGTCGACATTGTGGCGCAGCACCTCGCTGACGGTTAGGAACTTCGGTGTGTTGTCCTCGATAACGCAGCAGTTGGGCGAGATGTTATACTCGCAGTCGCTGAAGGCATAGAGGGCGTCGATGGTCTTGTCGGAGCTGACACCGGGAGCCAGGTGTATCTGTATCTCCACTTCGGCGGCCGTGAGGTCTTCTACATGCCGCACCTTTATCTTTCCTTTCTCAACAGCCTTAAGGATGCTGTCGATGAGCGTCTCGGTGGTCTTTCCGAAAGGTATCTCGCGGATAACGAGCGTCTTGGGGTCGAGTTTCTCTATCTTCGCCCTCACCTTCAGCACACCGCCTCGCATGCCGTCGTTGTATTTCGACACGTCGATAGAGCCGCCTGTCGGGAAGTCGGGATAGAGCTGGAAGGGTTCATCGTGCAGATAGCTGACGGCAGCATCGCATATCTCGCCCACGTTGTGTGGCAGGATTTTCGACGACAGACCCACAGCAATGCCCTCGGCACCCTGCGCCAAGAGCAGCGGAAACTTTGTCGGCAGGGTGATAGGTTCCTTGTTTCGTCCGTCGTACGACATCTTCCACTCCGTCGTCTTCGGATTGAACACCACGTCGAGGGCAAACTTCGAGAGTCGGGCCTCGATATAACGCGGTGCAGCGGCACGGCTTCCCGTGAGGATGTTGCCCCAGTTGCCCTGACAGTCGATGAGCAGATCTTTCTGTCCCATCTGCACCAAGGCATCGCCGATGGAGGCATCGCCGTGAGGGTGAAACTGCATGGTGTGTCCCACGATGTTGGCCACCTTGTTGTAGCGCCCGTCGTCCATGCGCTTCATTGAGTGGAGGATGCGTCGCTGCACAGGTTTCAGGCCGTCGTCGATGTGCGGAACGGCACGCTCCAAGATGACATACGACGCATAGTCGAGGAACCAGTTCTGGTACATGCCGCTCAGGTGATGCACGGCAGAGGCATCGAAACGGTTCACCGGCCGATAGTCGGAGTGATTGTCTTCGTTGAGTTCGTTGTCGAGCTCTATGTCTTTGATTTCGTCGTCCATAGGTGTTCAAATAATTTGCAAAAATACAAATAATCTTTCTAACAAGGCGAAAATTGCCCGAATCTTTAGTGTTTTTTTGGAAAAAAGCAGCATTTATGCCTGCCTTCTGCCGCCCATGACGGTGGCAAGCGATGTGCGAACCAAGGGGGAAGCCATTCCGTTTTTTTTCTTTTTAACGTAGAAAAACACGTGAATGTTGAAAAATAGCAGTAACTTTGCACCCAAATATTAAAAAACGAACAAAAGAAATGGCACAAGAAGACGTTTTCAAGAAGATTGTTTCCCATTGTAAAGAATATGGGTTTGTATTTCCCAGCAGTGAGATTTATGATGGATTGGCCGCCGTCTACGACTATGCACAGAACGGCGTCGAGTTGAAGAACAACATCAAGGAGTATTGGTGGAAGTCGATGGTACTGCTTCACGAGAACATCGTGGGCATCGACTCGGCCATCT
This sequence comes from uncultured Prevotella sp., assembly GCA_946624005.1. GTDB lineage: Bacteria > Bacteroidota > Bacteroidia > Bacteroidales > Bacteroidaceae > Prevotella. The sequence continues at coordinate 75,411 of CAMORS010000001.1, forward strand.
TCATGCACCCAACGATATGGAAGGCCTCGGGACATGTCGACGCCTTCAACGATCCCCTCATCGACAACCGCGACTCGAAGAAGCGCTATCGCGCCGATGTGCTCATCGAAGACCAGATAGCCAAATACGAGGAGAAGATGCAGAAAGAGGTGGACAAGGCCCGCAAGCGCTTCGGCGAGAGCTTCGACGAGCAGATGTTCCGCCAGACCAATCCGCGCGTGCTTGCCAACCAGCAGAAGCGCGATGCCCTGCATGAGCGTTTTGCCAAGGCAATGAACGACATGAATCTTGACGAGCTGAAGCAGATAATCATCGACGAGGAGATCGTTTGCCCTATCAGCGGCACGAAGAACTGGACCGACGTGCGTCAGTTCAACCTGATGTTCGCCACCGAGATGGGTGCCTCGGCCGACAACTCGATGAAGGTCTACCTTCGTCCGGAAACGGCACAAGGCATCTTCGTCAACTACCTGAACGTGCAGAAGACGGGACGCATGAAGATACCGTTCGGCATCGCACAGATAGGTAAGGCCTTCCGCAACGAGATTGTCGCCCGCCAGTTTATCTTCCGCATGCGCGAGTTCGAGCAGATGGAGATGCAGTTCTTCGTCAAGCCCGGCACCGAGCTGGAGTGGTTCCCTCGCTGGAAAGAGGCCCGCATGGCCTGGCATCAGGCTTTGGGCTTCGGTGCTGAGAACTATCGTTTCCACGACCACGAGAAGCTGGCCCACTACGCCAATGCCGCCACAGACATCGAGTTCCACATGCCCTTCGGCTTCAAAGAGGTGGAAGGCATCCACTCGCGCACCGACTTCGACCTGTCGCAGCACGAGAAGTTCTCGGGCAAGAGCATCAAATACTTCGACCCGCAGACCAACGAGAGCTACACGCCGTACGTCATCGAGACGAGTATCGGCGTAGACCGTATGTTCCTCTCCATCATGTGCCACGCTTACACCGAAGAACAGTTGGAGAACGGTGAGACACGCGTCGTGCTGAAGTTGCCTGCAGCCCTTGCTCCCACCAAGCTGGCCGTGCTGCCTCTGGTGCGTAAGGACGGACTGCCCGAAAAGGCCCGCGAGATTATCGACTCGCTGAAGTTCCACTTCAACTGCTCGTACGACGAGAAGGACACCATCGGCAAGCGCTATCGCCGTCAGGATGCAGTGGGTACACCCTACTGCGTCACCGTAGACTACGACACGCTGAAGGACAACACCGTGACGCTGCGTTTCCGCGACACAATGGAGCAGGAGCGTGTCTCGGTGGACCAGCTCTTAGGCATCATCGAAGACAAGGTGAGCATCGCCTCGCTGCTGAAGAAGCTGCAATAGAGGCGGGATGACGACACATCGGAATATCGAAAAGCCGCCCCATAAAACCAAAGAACAACAAAACCACAACAAAAAGAAGCATGAAGAAAACCCATCTCTCGGCTATCGCTGCCGCCTTGCTGCTGTCTGTCGGCCTGTCGTCGTGCAGCGAGACAAGCGAAGACACCAGCGAGTTTGACAACTGGCAGGAGCGCAACGAGGCCTACTTCCAGCAGAAATATCAGGAAGCTGTTGCCAAAGGACAGCAGGCAGATGCCTTTGTCCTGACGAAGTGGAGCCTCAACGACTCTATCGCCAACAAAGCTGAAGACCACATCGTCGTGGAGGTGCTGGAGGATGGCGATGGTATCGAGAGTCCGATGTACACCGACTCGGTGACCGTCCATTTCCGCGGACGCACCATTCCCACGAGTGCTTCACCCGAAGGCTACATCATCGGCAGCAGCTACGAGGGAACATTCTATGATGCCACCTCGCTGCCCAGGACGCTCTCGATGACCAGTGCGACGACCAACGACGGACTGGCCACTGCCTTGCAGCGTATGCACGTTGGCGACCGATGGAAGATCTATATCCCTTATCAGTTGGGTTATGGCGAATCGGCCTACACGTCGAGTTCAACAACTGAATGGCTCTCTGCCAGCATCCCCGCCTATACGACACTCGTCTTCGACGTGAAGCTTGCGGGTTTCAAGCGCCCCAACGCACAATAGGCCACGAAGGGCGAAGGCATCCCGGTGCCGACGAACAAACAAAAGCCGTGTCATGAACGTTTATGACACGGCTTTTACTATATGCCTCTACAGCTTCAATGGCGATAGATATCGGCAGGATTCAGGCGGTTGCCCTGCTCGTCGACGACATAGAGGCGGAGCATACCGCCGTTGCTGTCGAAATAGCGCAGCTCAAGATAGTGGAGCCCTTGGCGCAAAGCCTGCTGGCAGACCTCCTCGTGCGGACTCTGCGGACGGTCGTTGTCGACAACCATGTTGCCATCAATCTTCAGCCACGACCCGTCGTCGCTCATCAGGGCGAAGGTATAGATGCCGTCGGCAGGCACATTCAGGTAGCCCTTGACCACCAGTCCTATCTTGCCTTTCACTCCTTCGGGGATGCACACATCGTCCACAGCATAATCGCCCTTCAGCGGAGCCGTCGTGATGTCGGCACATTTCTGACCACCATATTCATACCATGTGGCGGTGAGACCCGGAGTAAGCTTCGAAGTGGGAGAAGCAACAGGCTCCAGATAGCCTTGCTTGACGAAGGTGGCAGGCACCAACGCATCGGGACGGCCTTCGGGATTGAAGGCACGGAGGATGAAAGGCGTCGTCTGATCTACCGTTATCGGCCCAGTATAGAGTGGCGAACTGCTGTTGGGGAAGGTTCCGTCGGTGGTATAGCGTACGGTGGCCAGCCGGTCTTTGCACGTCACGTTGAGCGTCCCCTCGCGGACGAAGGCATTGATGCTGCCGAAGCCTTCGAGAGCCGGCGTGCGGTAGGGGATGCCCAAGCGGTGGAGCATCGACAGTTGGCCAGTGAGCCGACGATCATAATCGGCGAAGTCTTTCTGCTCGGGCATCGTCCATGCCAGTTCGGCCACGGTCGTCATTGCGGGGAAGAACATATAGAGCATACGTTCGCGCGTAGGAATCCATTCTGTCCACATGTTGGCCTGCACGCCGATGACGTGCTGTCGCTGCTTGGCCGAAAGGTGTGCGGGCTGGAGTTCGTATTCGTAGATGCTCTGCAGGTTGGGCACCACATCAGGCGACGAGAGATAGAACGGCGAACCGGGACAGTAGATGACATCGTTGCCATGAGCCGTCACCTGGTCGACGGCATCGGGAACCCATGTGCGCCACCACGACACGGTGGATGTCTTGGAGAGCCCTCCCTCGAGTATCTCATCCCAGCCAATCATCTTGCGTCCTCGCTTGTTGAGGTAGTTCTCCATCTGATGGATGAACCACGCCTGCAGCTCAAACTCGTCCTTCAGTCCTTGTTCGCGGATGCGTTGCTGACAGTCGGGACAGCGCTCCCAGTTGTCCTTGCGCACCTCATCGCCGCCGATGTGCACATACTCATAGGGGAAGAGCGCGATGACCTCGTCCCAGATGTCGCGACAGAAGTCGAACACCTTATCCTTTCCCGGGCAGAGCGGCGTGGTGAACCATTCGCCCCACCCCACTTCCTTGAAGCACGATAGGCCGTCGTAGTTCTCGATGGCGCTGAGGAAATGACCGGGCATGTCTATCTCGGGCACAATCTCGATGCCTCGCTCGCGAGCGTAAGCCACAATCTCACGAATATCATCCTGTGTATAATAGCCGCCATAGAGCGACGACGAAAGCGATTCGGCGACGGCCGATTGGCTGGTGAAAGCCTCATTGGGCGATGTGCTGTTCCAGCGGTCGCGAGGCAGGAGCATGTCGACATTGTCGGTCTCACGGGCCTGCTTGACGCAGATGGTGTCCTGATTGTTGGGGATGCGCCATGCGCCGCGCTCCGTCAGCAGGGGGTATTTCTTGATTTCGATGCGCCAACCCTGGTCGTCGGTGAGGTGCCAGTGGAAGCGGTTGATCTTGTAGAGAGCCATCAGGTTGATGAGCTCTTCCACCTCCTTGACGGTGAAGAAATGTCTGGAACAGTCGAGATGGAAGCCTCGCCAACCGAAGCGCGGTGCGTCGCTGATGCTGACGAAGGGCATGTGGCCGTCATGCTCGCTGAGCAAGGCAAGCTGCCGAAGGGTGGCAATACCGCTGACGATGCCTTCGTAGTCGGCTCCAACGAGCTCTACCCCCTTGCCATCGACCACGAGACGATAGCTGCCCTTCTTTCCTTTCTTCAGCGACAGGCGCACATCGCCTTGCTTGCCAGCCTTGGCTGTAGCCTTCACGCCGCCTTCCTTCTGCCATGAGGTGCAGAGATACTGGGCAGCCTTCTGTAGGTTGGCCGACGCATAGGCAACACTGACTGCATGAGGCATTTGATACTCGCCTTCGTTCCATACGGCCTTCTGCGGCTTGGGAACGAGGCTCACTTGCGCATCGGCTACGGCGAATGTCACGGTAGCCAACAATACGACGATGATTCTTTTCATCTTATCACCCTTTCTGATTTTGATTAGTCGGTGGTTTGTTGTTCGTTGTCGAGCAGACTATTCTTCTTGGTTGTCTTCTTCGTGGTCTTCTTCGTCTTGGTCTTCTTGATTTGTCCGCGACTGTTCATGTCGAGTGTCTGGCCGGTCTTGGCTTCATACTTGCCCGTGAGCCACTCGGCAATCTTGCGTCCTATCTTCTTTCTGACGCCTGCTTCGGTGGTGGGAATGCCCGTCTTTCTCGAGAACCAGCGCTTGAGCGAGGTGATGCCCAGAAACTCTTTCCACGAGAATCTTATTTTCAGTCCAGGTATTCCGGTCTTCTTGTATCCGCTATTCTTTTTGGTTGCCATACGTATGTACTTATTATATATAGGTAACAGTATTTCTTATTTCGACTGCGAAATTACAAAAAAAAATCCAATCAGCAACATGTTTCGCAAAAAAAATTCAAATAGCAACAGCCAACACCTCACCAAAATGCCCGAAAAGCCTTTGCTCATGCGGGGTTCGGATGGTGAGGTGTTTGTCAGACACCTCACCAGACATCTCACCAGACACCTCACCATTTTGGTGAAACGTAGGAGGCGATGCCATTCTTTGCAAGCAAAGCGTCCCAAGGGCCGAGCACCCGAGCTACGCTCGCCTACCCATAGCCTTTCCCAGCGTCGCAACAGCACATAAGATCCAATGTATGGTGAGGGCTATGGTGGGGTCTCTGGTGAGGTGATGAAGAAACACCTCACCATCGGAAAGGCCGATAAACAGAGGGATTCTTGGCATTTTGGTGAGGTGTTGCCCTCTTTTCTACAGAAACTTTTCAGGAAGAAGGCGAGCTGCTCCTGCGGGCAACCAGCACGGCTGTCGCAGACGGTTTCTGAGCTTGTTGAAGATATTCCCTAAGTCGGTCAGCGATAGTCTCTGATATGCTCAGAGATGGTCTCTGACAGGCTCAGAGATGGTCTCCGACAGGCTCAGAGATGGTCTCCGACAGGCTCAGAGATGGTCTGTCATGAAATGCTGGCGGTATTTCACTTACAAAAAAAGTTGTGAAATATTTTTGTCTTTCACTTTTTTGTTGTACTTTTGCATAACAGAACAGTCAGCAATGAATGCAACCCGTATATAATCGTGGAATGAAAATCAAATAAAATGGTATTATGGAATTTATCATTTTTTTAGTTATCATCGGAGTAATAGCTCTCATTGGCAATATATGGACAATCATAGGCACGAAGCGCGACGAACGCAACGGCCTGCACAAACCCCTGAATATAGCCGACGAATAGGATGGCACTACTTCCTGACATGAAAATTGATTAGCAATATGCAATATACACTCAGGGCACCAGCCCACCTACATACGAGCATCAACCTGCCGGCATCGAAGAGCATCAGCAACCGTGCGCTCATCATCAACGCGCTGACAGGAGGGACTTGCTCGCTTCAGAACCTCTCCGACTGCGACGACACCAACGTCCTGGTGGCCGCCCTGCGCGACATGCCCGATGTCATTGACGTCAAGGCCAGCGGTTCGTCGCTGCGATTCTTGGCAGCTTACCTCTCGATGATGCCGGGGACACACATCCTGACGGGCAGCGAGCGCATCCGTCACCGTCCGATGAAACCGCTCGTCGACGCGCTGCGCTACCTCGGGGCCGACATCGAATACATCAACCAGGAGGGCTTCGCTCCGCTGATGATCAACGGTCGTGAGCTCGAAGGCGGTCGCGTGGAGGTTGATGCCAGCGTCAGTTCGCAGATAACATCGGCTCTGCTGCTCATCGGACCAGCCTTGAAAAACGGACTGGAGCTGGTGTTGCAGGGCAACATCGTGTCACGATCGTACATCGACCTGACGCTCCACATCATGCACGACTTCGGAATGCAGGCCGACTGGACCGACTACAACGTCATCGCAACGCCTCACCAGACCTATCGGCCGCACAGCTTCATCGTTGAGAACGACTGGAGCGCATCGTCCTACTGGTACGAGATGATGGCGCTGAGCGACGATATCGACAACGAGATTCAGCTCACCGGACTGATGGACGGCAGCCGACAGGGCGACTCGGTGGTACGCTACCTGTTCTCGATGCTGGGCGTGAAAACGACGTTCGAGCACACCGAGCACGGCGAACCGACAACGGTGACGCTGCGTAAGATGCGCACTCGGTTGCCACGACTCGACTACGACTTCGTCAACCAGCCCGACCTGGCTCAGACCTTCGTGGTGTGCTGCGCCGGTATGGGCATCCCCTTCCACTTCAAGGGGCTGAGCACGCTGAAGGTGAAAGAGACCGACCGCATCGAGGCGCTCATCACCGAGATGCGCAAGCTGGGCTTCGTCATCGAGAATATCAACGACTGCGAGATACGTTGGCAGGGCGAACGCTGCCAGCCCACCATGCGGCCTATCGACACCTACGACGACCATCGCATGGCGCTCTCGTTCGCTCCGCTGTGCTTCAAGTTTCCCGGACTTCGCATCAACGACCCCTTCGTCGTCAGCAAATCTTATCCCGTATTCTGGCATCATCTTGGGCAGGCGGGCTTCAACATACAAATCAGTCCCGACCCCGAATCGGGAGGAGAGTGAATGATTGAACATTGAACACTGAAAAATGCTGTATCTCGTCGTCGCGTTAATAGTTCTTGGCATTTTTTCTGCAATATTAGGACTGCTCTCACACAATAAAAAGGGTGAAAGCTCCGTTATATTAGCAGACAGTTCGTCGTGCAGCACCTGCAACGGCGAAGACCCGAAGTGCGAGCAACTGTGCATGATGGAGGCCGCCACGAGGGAGATAGAGTATTTCGACGACGAGGAACTCGACCGATTCAAGGGGCGACAGGGCAACCAGTATACCGACGACGAGGCCGAGGAGTTTCGCAACGTGATGCTCACAATGCAACAAAACGAGGTGAGCGCATGGAGCCGAAGCCTCACCCTGCGAGGCATCGAGGTGCCCTATCAGGTGAAAGACGAACTGCTCATGCTGATGGAGCATTGAGCATTGAACATTGAACATTGGGCGCCGGACATTGAACATTGAGCGCTGAACATTGAGAAAGGAATGACATTTTTAGATATTCTGCAACAGGCTGCCAGATGGCTGCGGCAACGTCGTAGCGCTGATGTTGTGACCCTCATCGTGGTCGCAACATTACTCGTGGCATGCTCGACCGAGAAGAATACGGCACAGTCGCGACGGTGGCACTCGTTCCTCGCTAAATATAATACCTATTATAATGGCTCTCTGGCCTATATCGATGCCTCCGTCGAAAAGGAGAATGGCATCAAGGACAACTTCACAGAGATGATTCCGCTCTATCCCGTGGGCAACAAACAGGCTCGTGAGTTGGGCAAAGGCAACTACGAGCGAGCCATCGAGAAGAGCCAAAAGGCCATCAAGCTACACAGCATCAAGCGCCGTCCGGAATTCAAGAAGAACAAACGAACGGAGAAAGACATCGAATGGCTCAACCGGAAGGAATACAACCCCTTCCTCTGGAAAGCATGGATGCTGATGGGACGCTCGCAGTTTCATAAGGGTTCGTTCGACGAGGCTGCCTCTACCTTCGCCTACATGAGCCGCCTCTATGCCACACAGCCTGCCATCTACGGCAAGGCGAGAGCTTGGTTGGCCAAGAGCTATATCGAGCAAGACTGGATTTACGATGCCGAGGATGTCATCAGCAAGATGCGCCGCGACAGCATCGACTGGCGGGCCCGCAAGGAGTGGGACTACACCTTTGCCGACTATTATATCCATACCAAGCGCTACGAGGAGGCTATCCCCTATCTGAGAAAGGTCATCAAGCACGAAAAGCGCAAGAAGCAGCGTGCCCGCGAATGGTATCTGATGGGACAGATGCAGGCTGCACTCGACAACAAGGAGATGGCCTACAAGGCCTATAAGCGCGTCATCGCACAGAATCCTCCCTACGAACTGGAGTTCAATGCGCGCATCGCCATGACCGAGGTGATGGCCAGTGGACGCGGCAAGCAGATGATCGGTCGGCTGAAGCGAATGGCTGCCTCCGACAAAAACAAGGACTATCTCGACCAGGTCTACTATGCAATGGGCAACATCTACATGCTCCAGAAGGACACCGTGAAGGCCATCGCTGCCTATGAGAAAGGCAACGAGAAGGCCACTCGCGCGGGCATTGAGAAGGGTGTGTTGCTGCTCCGGCTGGGCGATATCTACTGGACGATGGAGAAATACAACGATGCGCAGCGATGCTACGGCGAGGCCATCGGTTTGTTAGACAAGGAGCGCGACGACTACGAACAGCTGTCCTATCGCTCGAAGGTGCTCGACGACCTGGTGCCCTTTACCGATGCCATCCATCTGCAGGACTCTCTGCAGGAGCTGGCGAAGATGGACGAGAAGGACCGCAATGCTGCTATCGACCGCGTCATCGAGGAACTCATCAAGAAAGAGAAGGAGGAGAAGCGCAAGCAACAGGAGGCCGAGGCTGAAGAGGTGATGCAGAAAAACGGGGCGCAGGGCAACCGCGCACAGCAGAACCTCCCCATGCAGCAACAGAACCAGCAGAAAGACGGGCAGTGGTATTTCTACAACATGATGGCCGTCAATCAGGGTAAGCAGGCTTTCCAGAAACAATGGGGCAAGCGCGAGAACGTCGACGACTGGCAGCGCGTCAACAAGACGGTGGTGGCTTCGGCTGAGAGCACGGACGACTTGGAGAACCTTACCGACGAGCAACGCGACTCCATCATGCAGGCTGAGGCGTTGGCCGACTCGTTGGAGAATGTCGCCGACAGCGCGCAGAACGATCCGCACAAACGCGAATACTACTTGGCGCAGATTCCCTTCACCGAAGAACAGGTGGAGGCCAGCAATCTCATCATCATGGACGGACTGTACAACAGCGGCGTCATCTTCAAAGACAAACTCGACAACCTCATCCTCAGCGAGAAGCAGTTCAGCCGACTGACTAACCAATACCCGTCGTACGAGCAGATGGACAATGCCTACTACCATCTCTTCCTGCTCTATTCGCGAAAGGGAATGTTCGGCAAGGCCGACGAATATCTCGACAGCCTGAAGAGCAGATACCCCGAAAGCCAATGGACGCTGTTGCTGAGCGACCCCTACTTCGAGGAGAACGCTCGCATCGGTACACACATGGAGGACTCGCTCTATGCGGCTACCTACAACGCGTTCAAGGCAGGACGGTTCCAAGAAGCTGTGGCCAATGCCGAACTGTCGAAGACTCGATTCCCCTTAGGGGCCAACCGCGACAAGTTCGTCTTCATCAGCGGACTCAGCCTGCTCAACGACGGCAACAGCCAGGCATGCATCGACCACATGAAGGAGGTGGTGGAGAAATATCCCAAGAGCGAGGTAAGCCCCTTGGCAGGTATGATCATCAACGGCGTGAAAGAGGGCCGGCCGCTGAGAGGCGGTAAGTTCGACATGGACGATGTGTGGTCACGGCGAAGCGTGGTGCTCAACGACAGCGACTCCATCGCCGCACGAGTCTTCAAGGCGGAACGCGATGTCGACTTCTGCTTCATCATCGCCTACGAGCCCGACTCCGTCGACGAGAACAAGCTGCTCTTCGAGATGGCACGCTACAACTTCACCAACTTCCTCGCGCGCAACTTCGATATGGAGATTAGCGATATCGACGGCATCGCTCAGATGAACATCAGCGGCTTCCGCAACTACGACGAGGCTCTGCAGTATGCACGACTGCTCTTCAACTATGATCCCGTTGTCAGTCTGCTGCAGAAGGCACGCACCATCATCATCAGCAAGGAGAACCTCGAATTGTTGGGCAAGCAATACAGCTATCAGGAGTACGACGAGTTCTACGAACAACACTTCATCCCGCTGAAGGTGAAGACGGTGCAACTGCTCACCGAGCCTTCTGTCGTGGTCTACGAGAATGTGGTGGAGCCCGAAAAGAAAGAACCTGATGCCAACGAGGAGGGCGACGACCTCTTCAACGGTGGGGTCATCGACGACAACACGCTGATGGAACTCGACATCCTGCCCGAGGTTCAATCGCAAGAGCTCAATACCGTTGAGCCGGAACAGACCATTCCCGTTGAGCCAGAGCAAACCATACCTGTTGAGCCAGAGCAGACCATACCTGTTGAGCCGACGCAACCCGCTATTCCTGTCGAGGACGCAAAGCCTGTTGCAGAAGA
>CAMORS010000002.1 GCA_946624005.1 uncultured Prevotella sp.
TCAGCAGCATGCCCATGATGGCGGGCACGAAGTTGTAGGCCGACTTCATCTGCGGATTGTATAATAATGAAGTATGAATGATGGAGAATGAAGAGTTACTTGCCGCCATACCTACCGCAGGCGATTCTTCATTGGCTTTCCCCGTAGGCGCCGACCGTTGGTTCTTCATCCTTAATTCTTCATTTAAGAAGATCTGCTGCGCATAGCTGGTCCATTGTTGGGCCATATTGGGGTCGGAACCATCTACTATCAGCTGCAGGCCGCTCTTCTTGCTGGCAAAGTTGCTGGCGAACACTACGGCCATGTCGGCCTGCTGGCTGCGGATGAGCCGTTCGGCCTCCTGTGGTGTAGGTACGGTACTGACGATGGTGAAGTACTCCGACTGCGATAGCCGCTCTATGGCCTGCTGCGTCTGGTGGTCCATCTGCGAAGTGACCACCACCGTGCGCACATTCTTCACGTCGGTAGTGATGGCAAAGCCGAAGAGGAGCATCATCACCACCGGCATGCCAAAGAGGATGAGCATCGTGCGCTTGTCGCGCAGGATGTGCTTGGCTTCTTTGATGACAAAACTGATAAATGTTTTCATATTCCTAATCGCTTGAACGTGTGGCCTGTCGCGCCAGATAAGTAAAAACGTGGTCCATGTCGGGCTGATGGAATCGCTCTTTTAGTTCGTCGGGAGTGCCGAGTGCGCTGATCTTCCCGTCGACCATGATGGAGATGCGGTCGCAGTATTCGGCCTCGTCCATGTAGTGGGTGGTAACGAAGACGGTGATACCGCGATGGGCTGCATCGTAGATGAGTTCCCAGAACTGGCGGCGCGTGGCTGGGTCGACACCACCCGTCGGTTCATCGAGGAACACCACGCCCGGCTCGTGGAATATCGAGACGGAGAATGCCAGCTTCTGCTTCCAGCCTAACGGCAGACTCTTGACCAACGTGTCCTTGTGTTCCGTGTAGTTCAGACGGCGCAGCAGTTTGTCGGTCTTCACGCTTATCTCTTCACTCTTCATGCCATAGATACCCGCGAAGAGTCGGATATTCTCGCTGACGGTCAGGTCTTCGTAGAGCGAGAACCGCTGCGACATATAGCCGATATGCTTCTTGATCTGCTCATGCTGGGTGCGGATGTCGAATCCGCAGACAGTGCCCGTGCCGCTGGTCGGCTGATTCAGACCCGTCAGCATGTGCATGGCCGTTGTCTTGCCGGCACCGTTGGCACCGAGGAATCCGAATATTTCGCCTCGCCTGACGCTGAACGAGATGTCATCCACAGCGCGAAACTTGCCGAAAGCTTTCACCAGGTGTGAGACGGAAATGACCGAAGCCCCCCCTACGGCCCCCGAGGGGAAAGCCCCCCCTACGGCCCCCGAGGGGGCTTCGTTAGTTTCAGGGGCAGGGGCTTTTGGCGGACAGAAGATATCCCTGAACTCATCTAAGATAGCATCGGGCGTTCCGACGCCCCTTAACCGTCCGTGGTCGAGAAAGGCGACGCGCTCGCAGCATCGTACCTCGTCGAGATAGGGTGTGGAGGCAACAATGGTGATGCCCCTCTCTTTCAGCGACAGGAGCATCGCCCAGAGCTCCTTGCGACTCACGGGATCGACACCCGTGGTAGGCTCGTCGAGGAAGAGTACGCTGGGCGAATGGACCAAAGCACAGGAGAGGGCCAGCTTCTGCTTCATGCCACCCGACAGTGCTCCGGCCTTACGGTCGCGGAATCGCTCTATCTGCGAGTAGATGGCGCGGATGCTGTCGTAGCCCGCCTCAACAGTCGTGCCAAACAGCGTGGCGAAGAACTTGAGATTCTCCTCGACGGTCAGATCCTGATAGAGCGAGAACTTGCCAGGCATGTAGCCCACGCGGCGGCGCACCTCACGCATCTGTCTGACCACATCGTAACCGTCAACCGTTGCGGTGGGGATTTGCCGGTCGGCATCCAGCCGGGTGGCGCTTGGCTTGCCCAAGGATTCCCGATCCGGCAACAGCAGCGAGCAGAGAATGCGGAACATCGTGGTCTTACCGGCGCCGTCAGGACCGATGAGCCCAAACACCTCGCCCTTCGAGACGGCAAACGAAACATCGTCGAGGGCCTTGACCTTGCCGTAGGACTTTGAAATATGGTTTACTTCAATTGCATTCATTGCGGTAGCAAATTCTTTATTCTTCATTGGCTTTCCCCTTCGGGCCGCCGAGCTAAACCTTCTTCATTCAAAAGAAACTTCCCCGTACATACCTATTTTTATATAACCGTCGTTTCTGACGGCTATCTTCACGGCGTACACCAGGTCGGCTCGTTCGTCGTCGGTCAGGATAGTCTTTGGCGTGAACTCTGAGCGCGAAGAAATCCATGTGATGGTGCCGTCGTACTGCTTCTTCTGCTGACCACCGTAGTCGGCAAAGACTTTCACCTGCTGTCCCAACTTGACAGTTTGCAGTTGAGCGGAGGTGACGTAGGCCCGAAGATACATATTCTGAATATCGGCCACCTTGAAAAGCGGCTTGCCTGCAGCGACGAACTCGCCACGCTCCACGTATTTCTCCAAGACGGTGCCTTTTGTGGGAGCCGTGACGTGGCATTTGCGGAGCATGTCGCGCAGTTGTTGTATCTGGACGTCTGCCGTTGCGAGTTGTGAGTTGAGCGTTTCGAGTTGTGTGTTCAGTGTACTCACTTGTGCATCTAATTGTTTCTGCAGCACTTTCACTTGGCTCGTAGCATCATCGAGCATCTTTGATGGAGCTGCACCGTCGGCCACCAGTTCGCGGTATCGTTGTTCTTCCTGTCGGGCCTTGGCCAGCTGTTGTCGTGTGGCGGCTATTTGCCGCTCGCTGTCGGGTTTCTGACTCTGATACACTTGCTTGTTGGCTGTGAGCTGCTGAATCTTGAGCCATGTCTGTGTGGTGTCTATGAGTGCGGCCTCCTGGTCTTGGCCAATGGTGTCGCCCTCGTTGACGCTGAGCGTGAGCAGCGTACCGCTCTGCTCGGCGTAGACGGTGGTTTCAGTAGCTTCGAACGTGCCGGTGGCGTCAAAGGCTTTCTCGTTTCCTCCGCAGGAGGTGATGATGAGGAGAAGGGTGATGGGTGATAGGTGGTGGGGGATGGTATTGGCGTGGCGAAACCACGCCTTACTGAACCTTGGTTGCTTGGGTGATGGGTGGTGGGGGTTGATGGTTTTCATATGGTTGACGTTTTTTTTAGTTGTTCGTTGTGAATTTGTTGTCGTAGATTTCCTTGAGCATCTCTATCTCGTGGATGGAGCGTTGTACGCGTGCAGCATTCTCCTGGTTGATTTCTCGCACCAGGTCGTTGACGTCGATGATGCCATGCGCGAGTTTCGACTCGGCAGCCTTTCTGACAGCCGACCGCAGTGAGATGATCTCCTCGTCGTCGGCCATCAGTTTGCGGTAGCGTGCTATCTCCTCCTGTTGCTGAATCTGCTCTAAGCGGTTGTTGAAGAGAAAGACGTCGCGATTGGTCTCTGTCAGCTGGCGCTGCAACTGCAGCTTTGCCTTGTCGTTCTTGTGCGTATAGAGTGCACTGATGTTCCAGGTGAGACGGGCACCTATCACGCCGTTGAGGCTCCACCGGTGGCGCATCATGTCCTGAAACATGTTCAGACCGGGGTAGCCGTAATATCCTTGGGCAAAGATGCCAAGCCGTGGCATGAGTGCCGATTTGAGCCCTTGCTCCTGTGCTTCTGTCAGTCGCAGCTGTGCATCGAAGAGGCGCATCTCAGGACGAGCCCCCCCTTCGCCCCCCGAGGGGGACACAATGGCAGGCTTTACTATTGTAGCGCCCCCGAGGGCGGAAGGGAGGGGCATGCCGCAGAACGTGTAGAGCATTGCCGTCAGCATCCGTTTCTGCGACTGAAGAGTGGTGGCCTGCTGAACGACGTTCAGCCGCTCTGCCTTCACATTCTTCCAGTCGCTTTCTGCGGCTGTGCCGCCTTTGACCATTGCCTTCAGCTTCTGCTCATTGCCGGCCAGCAGTTCCTGCAGGTCGCGGTTCAGCTGCATCTGCTCTTCGAGCATGAGGAGGGCGAAATACATCTCGTTGACACGGCGACGCACGGCATACAGATTGACTTCCGTCTGAGCCGACTGCACGTTCGCCTGTTCAAGGGCTATGGTCTTCTGGTTGCTGATGGTGCCGCCATCGTAGATGGTCTGCTGCACGTCGACAGCTACACGATACTGGTCTTTCTTCAGTCCTTTCATGTCGACGCCCATACCCGTCATCATCGTTTTCATCTGGTCAGGCCATGCCGTAACGTCGCTCTGATAAGTGGCCTGTGCTTGTGCCGACACCTGTGGCAGCCAGCCTTTCTGGATGTTGGCCACCGTCAGGAGTTTTGTTTTCTCGATGAGATCGTACTGCCGTATGAGCGGATAGTTTTGCTCAGCTGCCCGCCAGCACTCCTCCAGCGTCTGCCCCTGCGTTGGTATGCTGACGGCAGCGACGGCGAGGATGAGGATTTTTTTCTTCATATTGATGTTGATATTGATTAGTATGGTGCAAATATACGCCTTTTCTTGGATATTTCTATTACAGGATTGTACGAAAAGAATACGAATTTGTACGATTATCGTCTAAAAGGCTTGCTATTGTCCGAGAAAACTACTAATTTTGCAATCGAATCGTACAAATACGCAATAGAATGAGCGACGGCAAGAGCATCAATTACTTCTCTATCGACTCCGCCAATCTGCAGGAACTGGCTGGAGCCGAGAGTCATGTGTTCAACAACGACGACCTCAGCATCATCCTGAACGGGCGCCCATCGGACAAGACCTTTTTCCGCGAGGGCGAGATCTACCAGTTGCCCGAACCCCGCTTGTTGTTGTTCTTGGACGGCGAGGCCGACGTGCATCTGGACTTGGAGCAGTATCATTTCGGGCGCGGCACGGTGATTCTCACCACGCCCGACGTGATTCTGGAGTTTGAGCGCATCGGCGGGGATGTAGAGGTGTGCGGCATCGCCATGAAGGAGGCCGTGCATGTGAGTGAGAGCGTCATTGCCACAGCAACGCCCAATGACTTTAAGCTGCTTTTGCGCATGATTTATCTGTTATGGGATATGGCCACGCAAACACCCTTCCGTCGCGAAGCCGTGCTGCAGATGACCCGGGCGATGGTGGCCAATGTGCAATCTATCAAGCAAGCGTCCGACAATTCCGTGGACAAACCGGCCATCTCCCGCCATCAGGAACTCTTCCAGCAGTTCAAGACGCTGGTGAGTCGGCATTGCGAGCGCGAGCGCAACATCCCCTTCTATGCCGGCGAGATGCGCATCAGTCCCCACCACCTTTCGGCTGTCATCAGCCGTGCGAGCGGCCGTAGTGCCTTATACTGGATCAATCGTGCCGTCGTGCTCCGGGCAAAGGTGTTGTTGCGCACCAGTAGTCTGCTGACCTACGAGATAGCCGAGCGCCTGCACTTTGCCAATCCGCCAGCCTTCAACAACTTCTTTAAGCGCGAGACAGGACTCACGCCCAAGGAGTATAGGGAAAGGAATTCTCGAGGAGAGAGGATAGAGGAGAGAGGATAGAGGAGTGAGGAGAGAGAAGTGAGGAGAGAGGATAGAGGAGCGAGATTCTGAAAACTTTTATCTTACAGAACGATGCCAAAAGAAAGGAATAAAGCTGACGATTACCGCGAGAAAGCATACGCTGGCGACACCAAGGCGATGAACAACCTTGGGGTCTGCTATGAGCGTGGCACGGGCGTAAAGGTCAATCTGGAGATGGCCTTCGAGTGGTATATGAAGGCTGCCGAGCTGGGCGATGTCTATGGATGCTTCAACGTGGGCGAGTGCTATTATCACGGCAAGGGAGTGGAGCAGAATGTGGAAATGGCCTTCGCATGGTACATGAAAGCAGCCGACAAGGGCGATATGCAGTCGCAGGTCAACGTGGCCAATGCCTACTATCTCGGCAATGGAACGGTGCTGGATCATCATAAAGCCTTCCTCTGGTATCGTGAGGCTGCTTTCCAGGGGCATCTCCTCAGCCAGAAGAATGTGGGGGCTGCCTATTGGAATGGCGATGGCGTGGAGAAGAACTTGGAGGAGTGTGTCTTCTGGTACGAGTTGGCTGCCAACGGTGGCGATGCCCAGGCTCAGTTTGCCACAGGGTGGTTCTTGATGACAGGCACGGGCGTTGCCAAGGATGAGCGCAAGGGCCTGAAGTGGATTCACAAGGCAACCTTCCAGGGATTCCAGCCTGCCATCGACTTTTGCAAGGAGCATGGGTATCAATGGTATTAAGGAATAAGGAAAGACTATGAACATTGAAGACTATCGTGAGTATTGCTTGTCATTGGGCGAAGGCATAGAAGAAAAACTGCCGTTCCAGAAATTCAAGAGCGGAGAGGGTGTACTGGTATTCTACGTGTCAGGCCACATGTTCTCATTCTTCGACTGCAACGATTTCTCCGTCATTTCGCTGAAATGTCAGCCGGAGCGGATTGAGGAATTGAAGGCGCAGCATGATTGTATCGGCAATCCGTACAACGAATCGCCCAAGCACTGGATAGGTATCAATCCTGCCACAGCTCCCGATGGGCTGCTGAAGGAGCTCACCCGCAATTCCTACGAGATTGTCAAGGCGAAGTATAGGAAAAGCAAAAGCATCATGCAGGGGTAAGCTTTTGCCCTGTCAGGGCGAGTTTGGCTATCCCGCATTACCCAGGGTGATGCCCTGGGCTGCGAGCTCGTTGGCCTTTCAGGCCGCCATCGGCAGCAATTGCGAAAGTTGAATTAAGTATCATTCATGGTGTTATGATGATCAATTAGTGCAACTTTTATTTGATTCTTTCTCTTTTCTCATGAAATTATACTAATTTTGCCGCTTGAATTGAAGCGCCGTAGGGGCGGAACAGCGTTTCCGCCCGCAACAGACGCTTACCCCAAGCTCTGCCTGGCGAAACTGGAATCGGATAATAATATTTTTTTGATAGATGATAGAACAAATTATCGAGTACAATAAGACTTTCGTGGCGCAGAAAGGCTACGAGAAGTACATCACCGACAAGTATCCCGACAAGAAGCTGGCGGTGCTCTCATGCATGGATACCCGACTGACCGAGCTGCTCCCCGCCGCGCTGGGACTGAAGAACGGCGATGCCAAGATTATCAAGAACGCCGGCGGACTGGTGATCTCTGCTTTCGACTCGGCCATGCGCAGCCTCATCGTGGCCATCTACGAGTTGGGCGTGCAGGAAATCATGGTCGTGGCGCACTCACATTGCGGAGCCTGCCACATGAGCTTCGACCATTTCCACCACGAGATGATAGCCCGTGGCGTGACAGACGAAACCCTCGACACCATCCGGAAATGTGGCGTCGACCTGCATCAATGGTTAGAAGGATTCAAGGATACGCCGACCTCGGTGCGAAAGACGGTAGAGACCATCAAGACCCATCCTCTTGTTCCACGCGACATCGTGGTGCGTGGCTTTATCATCGATTCGGAAACAGGTATGTTGGAAGAAATCTCATAGACAAACAACATGAAGAGAATCGTAGAGATAAAAGATGCACGGAAGACGCAGTCTGCCGACATTGCCAGCCTGATCATGACGGCCATGACGGACGACTGCTGCCTGCATTTTTGTGGAGTGGGGTATGGGCTGGAAGACTTCCACAGGATGATGACCGCCCTGGTGGAGCGCGAAGATTCACAGTATAGCTATCTCAACACGCTGGTAGCAACAGATGGCGACAGACTGGTGGGGATTGCCGTCAGCTATGACGGCGGCCGTCTGCACGAGCTACGCCAGGCCTTCATCCAAGCCGCTAAAGAATACATCGGCAAGGACCATTCTGCTATGGACGACGAGACGCAGGCTGGCGAACTCTATCTCGACTCGCTGGCCGTACTACCCGACTATCGCCGGCAAGGCATAGCCCGACTGCTGCTGAAAGCCACCAAGGAGAAGGCCTCACGGATGGGCATTAGCCGCGTAGGACTGCTGGTGGACAAGGGCAACCCCGCAGGCGAGGCGCTCTACCACTCTGTCGGTTTCCGTTATGCTGACGACAGCTCGTGGGGTGGCCATCCGATGAAACACTTGGTGATGTAGCCGTTCACCAAATTCCGTCATTTTAGCACTCAACAAGATGAAAGAAGAAATGTACAGTTATCGTTATCCTCGTCCGGCCGTCACGGCCGACTGTGTGATATTCGGATTTGATGGCACGAGCCTTCAGGTCCTGCTTATCGAAAGGGGCAACGAACCTTACAAAGGAAAATGGGCCTTCCCGGGAGGCTTCGTCAACGAGGACGAATCCTGTGAGCAGGGAGCCCTTCGCGAACTTCAGGAAGAAACGGGGCTCACAGATGTGAGCGTCGAACAGTTTCATACCTTCAGCGACCCCAACCGCGACCCGCGCACGCGAGTCATCACGGTGGCCTATTACGCCCTTGTCAGCATACAGGATGTCCAGGGTGCTGACGACGCAGCAAGGGCGGCATGGTTTGCCCTTGATGATGTGCCTCCGCTGGCATTCGATCATGACGCCATTCTCCGTGAGGCGCTGAAAAGGCTCCGCGAGCGCTACCTTCTCTACCCCGACAGCTTCAAGCAGTTGAACGAGAAGTTCTCGCCGAAGCAGCTTCAAACTTTTATCGAAAAATACTCAACACCTCACCAAAATGGCTGAAAAGCCTTTGCTACAGCGGGTTTCCCCTGGTGAGGTGTTTGCCAGACATCTCACCAGACACCTCACCAAACACCTCACCATCTGAGGTGCATGGTGGGGTCTCTGGTGGGGTGTGTGGTGAGGTGATAAAGAAACACCTCACCATGTGGAAGGCCGATAAACACTGGGATTTTAGGCCATTTGGTGAGGTGTTGGACAGTCTTTTGTGCAAACTTTTTCCAAGGACGTCGTACAGACGACAGAGTCAGTAGTCAAATGTGTCAGAGATGGTCTCTGACCTTGTCAAAGATGTCTTCTGATCTTGTCAGAGATGGTCTCTAAGCCTGTCATAGATGTCTTCTGACCATGTCAGAGATGGTCTCTGACCTTGTCAAAGATGTCTTCTGACCTTGTCAGAGATGGTCTCTAAGCCAGTCATAGATGTCTTCTGACCTTGTCAGAGATGGTCTCTAAGCCTGTCGAAAAAGATTGCTATTCTTTGTCAAGATAATTCACAGATTATTCTCAAGAAACAGTACCCTTCGAGCCATGAGACAGTTGTCACGATAGGAAGCATGCCCTTCAATAATTGCGTTACTGTGGGAATAACAAAACACCGTTGTAATCTCCCAAAACAAATCAGACATCCTTGAACACTCTTCCTAACAGCGTATCTTTATAGTAGTACCTGGTCAGCGAGAGCATCTCATATTCGGGCAGACTTTCCAGATATTCAAGTTCGAACACCAAACGTGGCTCTGTGTCGTATATTCAATGCTATTGTATTATTAACTTCAATCTTTGTTCTATCTTTCTCCAATCCTGATTCAGATTTACCGTGCAGACTTTGATAAAGTGACAAGTGTTCTTATAAACATACGACACATCGAGTTCTGTATCCACCGTAGGATAGACAAGTATCCCCTTCGCGTCCTTTGTATGTGGCTGGGTAGCGTTTTCTTGATTCATCACATAAGATAGTATCTGCGACAGATGGTCGCGGCGAATCTTACCCTTCTCGCCATATCGTGACACTAATGTGTCCTTGTAATATTTCGCATCGAGAATAATCTTCTTCTTCTCCTGCGGATTATAAAGTGTCACATCCGTTTCCATCACAGGCAGCAGGGAGTATGCCTCATCAGTGCTTTTGGCGAAAGTCATGCCGTATGGTGTCAGTTGGAAATGAATGTGTGAACGGCTCACTTCAGGAAATTCTTGTTTGCACTCCTGCTTGTAGAAGTTCATTAGGAATTTTTCGAATATACGGTTCATCAAGCGTTCGTCATCTTGTATATCAAGGAACACCTGCTCGCCGCCAATACTCTCATTGGGTAAGGCTGACTGATGGAGTAACTTGCATACATTCAGGACAAAATGGTAGTGGCGATTGTTGCGATGAAGCCTAACAGAATTGAGCACATAGTCGGTAATATGTATTCGTTTCGTCTGTGGCATTCTTCGCAGCGTCCTGACAATTCTGTCTTTATTCTCAGGGGAGAGACCTACTATTCTTCTTGAATCCATCAGCGTGGAATAAATAATCTGATTGATGAGAATATCGGGTGAAAGCTCATCATACCTGCAGAATGTTCTGCCCTGACGGTATTTCCCCTTTTTCAGTGTCTCACTAATGTCAATTTTCCCCTTTATGCCATCTATGTCGTCGCCATAGACCGTATAACCTTGCGCCATCCCTCGCTTTAAAATATCATCCGTAGCATTCAATAGTATATGCACTAAAAGGTCTGAAAGCGATAGACAATTCTCTATACCTACGCTGACTTTACCACGCATCTCACCCATACCCCATGCATAGCAGAGGATATAATACAAATTTTGTATGGGTATTCTTCGCATTGTGTCAATCGCTCAATATGTTACACAATTCATTATAAAGGTCTTCGTTCTCATAGCAGATTTCCTGAAGATAAGGGAATAGCTCGTACTTACATATAGAGTGCCACCATTCTTCCTCATCGTCCACAGAACCAATCTGACAGAAATAGCTATGGCCTATCTCCATACCTTTGCCTAAGGAAGATGACTCACGGATGATAGCATTCACGCGTTTCAACTTGTTACATATATTCTCAACAAACCCCTTGTTGAGTTCAGAATAGAGGTAAGCCTTGAAACTCTCACCCAGTTCTGGCTCTATCGTGCAGAAGGCAAAACGGCGACGCAACGCATAGTCCACTATCGCTATAGAGCGGTCAGCCGTGTTCATGCATCCAATGATATATACGTTCTCCGGAACATAGAATTTGAGGCTGTCTGCTTCGCTATATGTAAGTCTTAAAGAATATCGTGGCGAACGCTTGTCTGATTCTATCAACATCATCAGTTCTCCGAAAATCTTGCTCAGATTGCCTCGGTTTATCTCATCGATGATAAACACGAATGATTCTTCTGGGATTTCTTTTGCTCGTTCGCAGAAATTATAGAATATACCGTTGCGTACCACGAATTCGCCAGATGTCGATGGGCGAATGCCTTGCATAAAATCTTCGTAACTGTACGACTGATGGAACTGAACGGTCTCAATATTCTCGTCCTTCAGGTGTCCAATCAACTGGTAGGCAATTTTTCGTGCGAGGAATGTCTTTCCTACGCCAGGCGCACCTTGAAGGATGATGTTTTTCTTGCGTAATAGTAGCTCTACAATCTCATTAAACTTCTCCTCAGAAATAAATGGCTTATCCGGGTCATCAGCATAGCTGTATTCTGCAGAAGCATCGGCTACCTTCTCTTTCTGGTCTGCACAGTATCGCAGAAAGTCTCTGTACTTGTTAACGTAACTTCTTCTGTTCTTTAACTCTTTTACATCTCCATTACTATTGTTGATGATATCAGTTAAAGCGTCGCTCACCTTCACTATTTGTCCTACCTCTGTCAATTCAAATATATTGTCGACTTTGAAAAGGGTCTTTACTATTGAGCAGATAGTTTCAATCGTATCAATCTTTGCATACCTACTGTTGGCAGCGTTGTTTATCTGTTTAGAAACAGCATTCTTGTCGCCCATGTAATAGATAAACGAGGCTTTCACTTCATCAGGCGTTTTACCCTCAAGCTTATATACTTTTTGCTTTGACATATTACTTTTGATCTAAAGTTTATTAAGAACATATTGTTGTGATCTAATGTGATCTAAATTATTTGCACATTCCAAAATGATCTGCGACCTTTGCCGAAAAAAGCTATGGAACAGAAAAAATGGATTAAGACGGAGCAGGTGCTTGAAGCACTGAAGAACGACCCTGACAACGAGCAGGAGTACACACATTATCTTGGCGGTATTCTTCGTTCCACCCATTGGTTCGAATATGATTCACAGAGAAACCTCTTTGGCGATTCAACCGACTGGAACGATTACGAGTGGTATACTGAGGACGAATTCCTTGAAATGTTTGCCGGACATTTTTGGAAGAGAGACATCTGATGGAGTATATTGTATTCAAAAGCAGTCCTTTCATCTCGTCACAGCCTCTATGATGCGCGAAAAGCTGAGCTTTATCAGCCTGAAGCAATGTTTTATCAATAGCCGCCGACAGCAGGTAGGATTCCTGCTGTCGCACTATTATTCGGCTTGAGTCTGAAATTGTTGCCATTTCCTTATTTATTTAATTGGCTACAAAATTACTAATTCTTTTGCGGAATAATGTATAGTCAAGTGAAAAAAAACATTATTTAATAAATTAACGAATGCACTAGACAGAGCACCCTCGTTTTTGCTTGCCTACCCATAGCCTTTACTTGCGTTTAACCTGCCACCTATGCGCTGTTGCGATGCAGGGAACGGTGTTGCAACAGCGCATAAGTGGCAGGTGTCACGCTGGGAAGCGTGACCTCCTACGTTGGCGCATCAACTGAACAACAAATTCCTATATTGTCACATCTGCAGAACAAGAATCTTGCGATCACGAAAACGATTCCACATGCACTAATCACGGCACAAAAAATCCCCTGCCACCGAAGAATTGCGGGGCAGGGGAATCACCTCTGAGAATCTGGTAAATATATGTATGAGGCGTTATCCTCCAAAGTTGTCGTACATAATCGACTCGGGCTCTACGCCGAGAGAGTCGAGCATCTGTACGACGGCAGCGGACATCGGGCCCGGACCGCACATGTAGTATTCGACATCCTCCGGGGCCTCGTGGTCCTTGAGGTAGGTGTTGTACATCACCTGATGGACAAAGCCCGGGGTGTACTTCACGCCTGCTGCATCGGCAGCGGGGTCGGGACGGTCGAGGGCCAGATGGAAGTGGAAGTTGGGGAACTCCTTCTCCAGTCCGTGGAAGTCGTCGAGATAGAACACTTCGTTCAGGGCGCGTGCGCCGTAGAAGTAGTGCATCTCGCGATCGGTGGTGTGGAGCGTCTTCGTCATGTGCATGATCTGTGCGCGTAGCGGAGCCATACCGGCACCACCGCCCACCCAGATCATCTCGCGCTTCGAGTCGAAGTGGGGATGGAAGTCGCCGAAGGGACCACTCATGATGACCTTGTCGCCGGGTTTCAGCGAGAAGATATACGACGAGGCGATGCCGGGATTGACCTCCATGAATCCCGAGCGGTCGGGCTTGAAGGGAGGCGTAGCGATGCGCACGGTGAGCATGAAGACATCGCCCTCGGCGGGATAGTTGGCCATCGAGTAGGCACGGATGGTGGGTTCGGGGTTCTTACACTTGAGGTCGAACATCTTGAACTTCTCCCATGCGGGCACATACTCGGGCGTGATGAGGTCGCGGTCGTACTGGTTGTAGTCGATGCAGTCGAAGGCGGGAATCTTGATCTGCGCGTACGAGCCGGGGATGAAGTCCATGTGCTCGCCCGGAGGCAGCTGCACCTTGAACTCCTTGATGAACGTGGCGACGTTCTTGTTGGAGATGACGGTACACTCGTACTCCTTGACGCCGAGAATCGACTCGTCGACGTGTATCTTCATGTCGCTCTTCACCTTGCACTGACAGCCTAAGCGCCAGTTGGCCTTGATCTCCTTACGGGTGAAGTGGGGCTTCTCGGAGTCGAGAATCTCGCCGCCGCCTTCAAGCACCTGCACCTTACACTGTCCGCACGAGGCTTTTCCGCCACAGGCAGAGGGTAGGAAGACACCGTTCTCGTTGAGCGTGGCCATGAGGCTGGAGCCTTGCGGCACGTTGATGGTCCGGTCGCCGTTGATCTCGATATTGACATTGCCGCTGGGCGAGAGGTATTTCTTCGCCACGAGCAGTATTACGACCAAAAGGAGTATGACGATAAGGAATACTCCGATGCTATATGCTATAAACTGTCCCATACCTTTTTTATATATTTAGTCCGCTAAAGCACATCATAGCCATTGCCATGAGGCCTACTGTGATAAACGTGATGCCCAAGCCTTGCAGCGGCTTCGGAACGTCGCAGAACTGCATCTTCTCGCGGATGGCACCCAGCGAGACGATGGCCAGCGTCCAGCCGATGCCCGAACCGACGGCATAGACCATAGCATCCCAGACGGAGGTGATGGCCTGTGTGTTGGAGGGGTCGAGCAGGATGCGCTGCTGCATGAAGAGCGAGGCACCCATGATGGCGCAGTTGACGGCGATGAGCGGAAGGAAGATGCCCAGAGCGGCATAGAGCGAGGGGCTGTACTTCTCGACGGCCATCTCGACAAGCTGCACGATGCCGGCGATGACAGCGATGAAGAGGATGAACGAGAGATAGCTCAGGTCGACTCCTTCAACGAGGCAGTCGGGACCGAGCACCTTGGTCTGCAAGAGATAGTCGACGGGTACGGTGACCAGCAGCACGAAGGTGACGGCCAGTCCGAGTCCGAGTGAGGTCTTCACGGTCTTCGACACGGCAAGGTAAGAACACATGCCGAGGAAGAAGGCGAATATCATGTTGTCGACGAAAATCGACCTAAAGAAAAGACTTATTGCGTGTTCCATATCTTATTTCTCCTTATAAAAGTAAGCGCGATGAACCCAGATGACGCAGCCCACGAGGATGAGGGCCATAGCGGGCATCGTCATCATGCCGTTGTTGATGTAGCCGAGATCGTAGAAGCTGTCGGGGATGATCTGGAAGCCTAAGAGCGAACCGCGGCCGAAGAACTCGCGGAAGGCACCCACGATGACGAGGATCATGGCGTAGCCCAGTCCGTTGCCGATGCCGTCGAGGAATGAGGGCCACGGCTTGTTCTGCATGGCGAAGGCCTCGAGGCGTCCCATGAGGATACAGTTGGTGATGATCAGTCCGACATAGACAGAGAGCTGGACGCTGACATCGTAGGCGAAAGCCTTGAGTATCTGCGACACGATTGTCACCAGCGCGGCCACCACCACCAGCTGTACGACGATGCGAATGCGGTTGGGGATGGTGTTGCGGATGACAGAGATGATGACGTTGGCAAAGGCCGTGATGACCGTGACGGCCAAGCCCATGACGATGGCGGGCTTGAGCTGCGAGGTGACGGCCAGGGCCGAGCATATACCCAACACCTGTACGAGTATCGGGTGGTCGAGGTTGAGCGGATTGGTCAGAGCCTCTTTGTATTGCTTATTCCATAGAGCCATAGTAATTGACAATTTACAGATTTACTATTTACTATTAACAGATTTACCATTCTATTTGTTTTGTTTCAACAACTCGATGTAAGCGTTGAGGCCTTCGCGGAGCATGTCGCTCACACCGTTGCTCGTGAGCGTGGCACCCGTAACGCAGTCTACTTCCGAGGCGGGGTTTTCCACCTTCTTCACCACACCGATGGCCAGCGTGCCGTCGTCGGCAAAGATTTTCTTGCCCTGAAAGCGTTCTTGCCACTCTTGCGAATCCTTGATCTCTGCACCCAGTCCGGCAGTCTCGCCTTCGTGGTTGAAGTAGGCACCATAGATGGTGTTGAGGTCGTCGTCGACAGAGACGAAGGCAGAGATGCCGCCCCACAGACCCATGCCCTTCAGGGGGAATACGAGCTTCTTCTGGCCGTCGACGTTGCAGACATAGTAGGTCTTGTCGGCTACGGTTGCCTCTTCCTTGACCACCTCTGCGTATTTGGCTTCGGCCTGCTGGCCGTCGAGTCCGCGGATGTTGAGCGAATAGAGAATCTGCTTCTTCACGTCGAGGGCCACATTGGCATCCTGCATCGGCTTCAGTGCCTTGAAGATGAAGGCCAGCAGGAAGGCCACGACAACGACGAGTATCGCGCTATATATAATAATGTACGCGTTCGAATTTGTATTAAGCTTGCTCATCATTTTCAATTATCCATTATCAATTTTCAATTATCCATTAAAGAGTTGCTTCCTCTCTTCATTCGTTTAGAGATGTTGCGCTCCACCACGAAATGGTCGATCGTAGGAGCAAACATGTTCATCAGCAGGATGGCCAGCATCATGCCCTCGGGATAGCCGGGATTCATTACGCGGATGACGACGGCCATCACGCCGATGAGCAGACCATAGATCCACTTGCCCGACTCGGTGCGGCACGAGGTGACAGGATCGGTGGCCATGAAGACGGCACCGAAGCAGAAGCCGCCCAGCACGAGATGCTCGTACCAGTGGAGCGGTGTGCTGCCTACCGACTCGAAGAGACAGGCCGTGAGGGCTCCGCCAACGAAGACGCTGAGCATGGTCTTCCACGAAGCGATGCCCGTCCAGAGCAGGATGATGGCACCGATGGCAATGGCGATGACACTCGTCTCGCCGATGCTGCCCGGGATGAAGCCCGTGATCATGTCGCAGAGCGGTGCCGTGACATCCGTTCCGGCACCCACCTGTCCGAGCGGTGTGGCACATGTGAAGCCGTCGGGTAGGGTATTGCCCAGACCGAAGATGCTGTCGTTGGCCACCCATACCTGGTCGCCACTCATCTTCGTGGGATAGGCGAAGAAGAGGAAGGCACGGCAGAGCAAGGCGGGATTGAAGATATTCATACCCGTTCCGCCGAAGATTTCCTTACCGATGACGACGGCAAAGGCTACGGCGATGGCCAGAATCCAGAGCGGGCAGTTGACGGGGATGATGAGCGGGATGAGGATGCCCGAAACGAGGAATCCCTCTTGTATCTCCTCGCCCTTCCATTGTGCCCAGGCGAACTCGATGCCCAGGCCCACGATGTAGGAGACGAGAATCTTAGGAAGAACGGCCAGGAAGCCGTAGAAGAACAGCGCCCAGAACGATGCGCCAGCCAGGGTACCGGCGGCGAGATAGTTCTGGTAGCCCACGTTGTACATACCGAAGAGCATGGCGGGCAGCAAGGCGATGACCACCATCGACATGATGCGCTTCGAGTCGATGGCATCATGGATGTTCACGCCGCTGCGAGCCGTCGTGTTGGGCACGTACAGGAAGGTCTCGAAGCCGTCGAACAGCGAGCGGAAGGCATGCAGACGGCCTTCGGGCTCGAAGTTGGGCTTCACCTTATTGAGATAATTTCTTAATGCTTTCATTGAACACTGAATATTGAACTTTATGCATTCTCTTTACGCAGTATGTCGAGACCTTTGCGGACAATGGCCTGCAACTCGAGTTTAGAAGAGTCGACAAACTCGGCCAGGGCAAAGTCTTCGGGAGCCACCTCGTAGATGCCGAGCTGCTCCTGACGGTCGATGTCGCCCGTGATGATGGCCTTGATGAGGTATTCGCCATAGATGTCCATGGGCAAGACGCGGTCGTATTCGCCGCTCATGATGATATGGCGCTTGCCGCCTTTCACACGTGCATCGGCCTTATACTCCTTCTTGCCGAGGAGCCACGAGAAGTAACTGCGGTTGGTGGAAAACTGATTCATGCGAGGCATGATCCATCCGAGCATCTCGTCGGTGTCGTCGCCTTCGGGGATAACGGTTATCTCGGAGGTGTGAGCCGTGAGGAAGTCGTCGGCCGTGCAGGGCTTGCCCGTCAGCACGTTGCCGTTGATGATGCGCAGGTTGCGGCCTTCCTTCAGCTGGCCGTCGGTGGCATCGCCGATACGCTGGCCCACCAGCACGTCGTAGTAGGCAGGCTCCTTCACCTCGCTACCCACGAGAGCTATCGTCCGGTGGAGGTCTACCTTACCGGTATTGAACAACCGTCCGAAGAAGATGACAGCCGAGGGGTCTACCGTCCACACCACTTCGCCCTTATTGACGGGGTCGAGGTGGTTCACCTGTACGCCCACATTGCCTGCCGGGCACGGGCCGTCGAAGACCGTCAGCTCTACATCGCGCGCTTCAGTCAGAGCCTTAGCGGTCTGTTTTGCACCGATGCCGAGATATGTCTTCGCCATCTTCGAAAGCGCGGTCAGACCCGTTTGGAAATCGGTCTCGTTGCCTTCAAGTTCAAATTCGAAGTCGGCTGCTAAAGGCTTGTCTCTCAAAGCACTGACAAAGATAGCCTTGGGCTTTGTGTCGGGTGTTGTCGAGACCGCATACGGCAGCTGGTCGATGTATCCAAAGAGTCCGGCCTCGAGCAGAGCTTGGCACACCTGCTGGCCATTGAGCGAGCCGACATCTTTCCTTCCGAAGTCAGCGAACTCTTGCTCGGCGTCGGCTTTCACCTTCACGGCGAGCACCTTGCGTCGTTCACCTCGCTCTACGGCCGTCACCGTGCCGCTCACTGGCGAGGCAAACCGTACATCGGGACACTGCTTGTTCACGAACAAGGCATCCCCTGCCCGGACATGATCACCCTCCTTGACAACCACCTTCGGAACCATTCCGACGAAGCCATCAGGCACCAGTGCGAACTCACCGCTACCTGCCAGCTGTCGCTTGATTCGCTCGGCTGCACCAACAAGATGAATATCCAGGCCTTTACGTAACTTGATTACATTTACCATTGAAAATTATTTATTTTGAAATCATGATTTGCAAATTGCCTTGCAAAGGTATGATTTTTTTTGAATATTACAAAATATAATGACATATTATTATAAATTGTTGTAAGAATTGTTTGCTGTTTCTGTTTTTCTTTGTAATTTTGCACCGTTTGAAAACACTTAAGCGAATCGTACAAGGAGTGCTCTGGACCATTGTCGGCCTGTATGCCTTCCTATTCGTACTGCTGAAGATACCGGCAGTACAGGGGTGGATTGGCTCGCAGGCAGCACATGCCCTATCCGAAAAACTGGGCACGGAGGTGAGCGTCGGTAGGGTGGAGATAGGACTGTTCAACCGTATCGTTGTCGACGATGTGCAGATGGACGATCAGTCGGGCAGGCAGATGCTTCAAGCCTCGCGCTTGTCGGCAAAGGCCAATATCATCGACTTGCTGGAAGGGAAGGTCAACATCTCGTCGGTACAGCTCTTCGGCGTGCAGGCCAATCTCTATCAGCAAGATGCCCAGTCGAAACCTAACTTCCAGTTTGTGCTCGACTCGCTATCGTCGAAAGACAACCAGAAGAAGTCGGCGCTCGACCTGAGCATCCACTCGCTCATTATTCGTCATGGTGCCGTGAAGTTCGACCGTCTTGACCTTCCACCCACTCACGGTCGTTTCAATACAGCCCATCTCGACATCGGCAACGTGAGTGCCCACATCGTGCTGCACCGGCTGACCAACAGCTTGATCGATGCACAGGTGAAGAAGCTGACGATGAGCGAAGCTTCCGGCATCGACCTCAGGTCGCTGACCGGCCGTCTGAAAGCTGACAGCACCGGAGCCGTGCTGACCGATTTCGAGCTTGCCCTGCCTCGCACCCGCCTGGCTGTCCAGCAGGCAGAGGCTCACTACCAATGGAAAGACGGTGCACCCGATATGCGCACGATGACCTATCGGGCCAAGGTGAAGGATGCCAATATAATGCCATCGGAGCTGGCACCTTTTGTGCCTTCTGTCAAGTCGTTTGACAGACCTCTGGTTCTTTCAATGGAAGTCAATGGCAACCGCCATAAGCATCAAATATCCAACCTCTCGGTTTTGACGTACAATCAAGGCGTTGCGCTCAGGGCGCGACAAGTATGGCTCGACACCAGCGCAAAAAGTGCCACGATGGCGGCCGCCCGTTCGGCCGACTTGACTGTCAGCGAGAAAGCCCTTGCCGAGATAGCCGACGATTTGTCGTCGGCCAAGATTCAGCTTCCTGAACAACTGCTCCGTTTGGGCAGTATCCACTGGCAGGGCGATGCAGACTATGGTCCTCATCGGCTGTCGGCCGACGGTATGCTGACGACCGATGCCGGCCGACTGAAATTGCAAGCTGAGACGCGCGACCAAGTATTCAACGGACAGGTGGAAGCCACAGAGGTGGACATGGGCCGCGTGCTCGACAACGAGCTGTTTGGGATGCTCTCTGCACGTTTGACAGCACAAGGGTCATGGCCTTTAAAGGATGAACTGAGTATAAAAGGAAACATTACTGATTTTGATGTCAAATCCTATCGTTTCAACAACTTATCGGTTGATGGAAGGTTGTTGAACAAAACGATGGAAGGGCATTTCAATTTAGACGATCCGAATGCCCAGCTGGATTTCGACGGTACCATCGACCTCAGCGCACAAGAACCGGCCGTCGTCGCTCAGGCTACTGTTCGCCACTTCAATCCGAATGCCATCGGGCTCACACAGCAATATCCCGACACCTTCTTCGAGGCCGACATGGAGGCCGACCTGAAAGGCTCTTCGCTGAACAATGCCAACGGCTCGTTGCTCATCAGACAGTTCAGCATGGCAGGCCCCGACCATCACTACCAGCTCGACCGCTTGGTGGTAGATGCCACATCGGAGGGAGCAGACCGCTCGTTGGCCATCGATAGCGACTTCGGACAGGTAGCCCTTCGTGGAAAGTACGACTATAGTACACTTTCGGAGAGCATCATCCACTTCCTCTCGCAAAAGCTGCCCATGCTGCCCGGTCTGCCAAAGGTGCAACCTTCGGGCAACAACAGCTTCGCCCTTCATGCCGACATCCGGCGGAGCGACTGGCTGCAGGCCTTCTTTGGCATTCCCCTCTCGATAGAAAAGCCTTTGATTGTGGATGGCACGATCAACGATAGCCAGAAGCAGATGTTCGCCGACCTTCTGGCTCCCAGCTTCTACTTTGACGGTGGTGCTTACCAGAATGTCGTCGCCCATGTCACTACCAACGACGAAGGACAACTTGAGACGCAGACAAGCCTCACCAAACTGATGGACAACGGCAGGAAGCTCGATGTGCAGGTGGAAGCGCAGGCAGGTAGCAACGAGATTGTTTCTGCTATCACATGGGACGATCACCAGCAGCGACCGATGAAGGGACGACTGCTCAGCACCACCGAGTTGTTCCGTAACGAGCGAGGTGAGCAGACGGCTCACATTCGTGTGCACCCATCGGAAATACAGATGGGTGATACGGCATGGCAAGTTGAGCCATCGGACATACTTTACAGTAAGAACAACCTGGTGGTCGACTATTTTGCTGTAGCCCACAACCGGCAGCACATCATCGTGCAGGGAAAGGCCACCGAGCATCGCAGCGATTCGCTCGTCGTCGACCTGAGCGACGTCGATGTCAACTACATCACCAATATGGTCAACTTCCACGCTGTCGAGTTCGGCGGCAAGGTGAGCGGCAGAGCCTGTGTGCGGTCGGCCTTCCGGCAGCCCGATGCCTATGCCGACATCAGCGTCAGGCAGTTCACCTTCGAGGAGGGGCGCTTGGGGACACTCTTCGCCAAAGCACGATGGAACAGAGAAGAAAAACAGATAGACATCGACGCCCATGCCGACGAGCCGGAAGACTCGGGCTATGGACAAACGCTCGTCAATGGGTATATCTCACCGTCGAAACACTTCATCGACCTCGCTATCCGTCCGCGCAGGGCACGGGCCGAGTTCTTAGAGAGTTTTTGCGGTAGCTTTATGGACAATGTAGCGGTGAGCGTAACGGGCGACCTCCGTCTGGCGGGCGACTTGAGTGAAATCAACCTGACGGGCGAGGCCGTTGCTGATGGTGAGCTCGATATCACCAGTCTCAACACCCACTACGTGCTACGCAACGATACCATCAGGCTCATTCCTAACGAGATTATCTTCCAAAACGATACCATCCGCGACATCCCCTCCTTTGGAGGGGCTAGGGGAGGTCTCGGCATCGTCAACGGTGCCCTGCACCACCAGGCTTTGACCAACCTGACCTACGACATTGATATCAAAGCGCAGAACCTGCTCTGCTACGACTTCCACGACTACGGCGAGAGCACCTTCTTCGGAACAGTCTACGGCACGGGCGACTGTGCTATCCGCGGGCGGCGTGGGACGATAGACTTCGACATCAACGTTACGCCCGAAGAAGGTTCGTTCATCGAGTATAACGCTGCTTCGCCCGATGCCATCACCAACCGTGAGTTTATCACATGGCGGTCGAGGGGCGAGGATTATTCGAGGTACGAGATTTCTTCGAGGTACGAGGTACGAGGTACGAGGTACGAGAATAGTTTGGTGGAAGGCGAAGACGGTAATCTCGTACCTCGTACCTCGCACCTCGCACCTCGAGATAACGCTTCCGACCTGCGGCTGAACTTCCTCATCAATGCCACTCCCGACTGCACGCTGCGTGTGCTGATGGATCGCGAGAGTGGCGACTGCATCGCGCTGAACGGTACGGGTGCCATCCGTGCTACCTATTATAATAAAGGTTCGTTCGATATGTTTGGCAATTATCTCATCGACCACGGTTCGTACAAGCTCACCATCCAGAACCTGATGAAGAAGGAGTTCGCGTTCCAGCCTGGCAGCGCCATCGTCTTCGGAGGCGACCCCTATCTCGCAACACTCAATCTGAACGCTCTCTACACCGTCAACGGTGTGGCTCTCTCCGACTTGCAGATAGGCCGTAGCTTCTCGTCGAACAACGTTCGTGTCGACTGTCTGATGAACATCGGCGGAACACCGCAGCAGCCTCATGTAGAGTTCGACCTTGACATGCCTACCGTCAGTGCCGACGCCAAGCAGATGGTACGTCAGCTCATCAACAGCGAAGAAGAGATGAACCAGCAGGTCATCTACCTGCTCTCCATCGGACGTTTCTATACACAGAATGCCAACAATGCCGACGAGAACCAGAGTCAGACGTCGCTCGCCATGCAGTCGCTCTTGAGTGGTACCATCAGTCAGCAGATTAACAACGTGTTGGGCACCCTTGTCCACTCGTCCAACTGGAACTTCGGAGCCAATATCTCTACCGGCGACGAGGGTTGGAACAATGCCGAATACGAAGGATTGCTCTCCGGCCGACTGCTCAACAACCGACTCTTGATCAACGGACAGTTTGGCTATCGTGATAATGCCAACGCCACCACATCGTTCATCGGCGACTTCGACGTGCGCTACCTCCTGCTGCCCAACGGCAATTTGGCCGTGAAGGTGTACAACCAGACCAACGACCGCTATTTCACCCGCAGCAGTCTCAACACACAGGGCATTGGCTTTGTGTTGAAGAAAGACTTCAATTCGTGGCGCGACCTGTTTGGTTGGAGAAAGAAGAAGTAGTCTTGTGGCAATAGTCGGTGGGGCTCATGCCGATGTGCTTCTTGAACGTTTTCGAGAAGTAGTTAGGGTCGGAAAAGCCTGTTGCGTAGGCTGTTTCCGACACATTATATCCCTGATGCAACATCTGGCACGCCTTGTCGAGTCGTTTCTTGCGGATGTAGTCGCCCATCGACATGTTGAGGATGTTTTTCATCTTGATGTGCAGCAAACTGCGGCTGATGGCCAGAGCGGTGGTGATGTCGGTGATGGAGAAGTCGCTGTTGGCGATATTGTCTTCTACAAGCTGGTTCATCTTCTGCACGAAAGTCTTGTCCAAGGGGCTCAGCGTGGTGGCCTCTTCTGTATCGGTATCGCCCTCTACGATTTGCTGCTGGCGCTTTTTGACCAGCTGCAAGATATTGTTCACCTGCAGCTGCAGAATCTGTGGGTCGAAAGGTTTCGCTACGTAAGCCTCGGCTCCGCTTTGATAGCCCTGCACGACATCCTCATTCTCGCTCTTGGCGGTGAGCAGGATGACGGGGATATGCGATGTCTGCATATCGTTCTTCAGCTGTCGGCAGAGCTCTATGCCATCCATCTCGGGCATCATCACGTCGGCGATGACAAGCTGTATCTCGTGGTCGTGGGTGAGCTGCAGAGCCTCTTTCCCATTAGCGGCGGTGACGACATTATAGAGAGGCGAGAAGAAGTCGTCGAGAAATTCTCGCAGGTCGTTGTTGTCATCGACAATGAGAAGGGTCAGCGGCTTATCAGCGGCTTTGTCGGCGGCAGTCGTCGCGGTGTTGTCTGTTGTAGCCAGGGTGTAGGTCTTCATCTGGCTGAAGCGATACTGCTCGATGGGTGTTACGATACTGTCGTCGCGGATGAGGTTGTGCTCGTTGAAGGCATTGTCGCTGACGTTGAGCCACACGGTGAAGGTGGTGCCTTTCCCTACGGTGCTCTCCACCCGGATCTCTCCCTTCTGTACCTCGACGAGGTGTTTCACCAGCGAGAGTCCGATGCCCCATCCGTTGTTGTTGGCATTATAGCCTCGTTTCGTCTGGTAGTAGCGGTCGAAGATATGCTCCAGTTCTTCGGCTACGATGCCGATACCGGTGTCGCTGACGTCGAGGCGCAGGTAGTTGTATGTATCGTTGCCATGATTCGTTATCGATGCATTGACGTCGATTCCTCCGGTGTTGGTATATTTCAGGGCATTCGACATCAGGTTGTAGAGAATATGTTCCAGATAGGAAGGTGAGAACCAAACGTCCTCGCCGTTGTTCTCGCTCTTGACTGTGAGCGTCAGTCCCTGGTCGCTGCAAGCCATGCGGAAAGGTTGCAGGGCCAGTTCGATGAAGTCGAGCGGGTTACCTTTCTGCAGGAAGAAGGGGAAGCTGTCCGTCTCCACCTTGTTGAAGGTGATGAGTTCTCCGACGAGCTGTTCCATCTTGGCGGCATTCTTGATGGCCATGTCGATACTCTTCTGTTGGCTCTGGCTCATGCCTTCGTTGGAGATGCTCTTCAGCGGTGCGATGATGAGCGAGAGCGGTGTCTTCAGTTCGTGCGACGCGATGGTGAAGAAGTTCTGTCTAACGGCATCCAGTTCGCGCAGCTTCTCTCTCTCCATGTTGGCGATGCGCACATCGTTCTTCTCCCTCATTCTCACGAGGAAGAGCCGCCATGCAAACCAGCCGATGGCTGCCAAGACCAGCAGGTAGAGCAGATAGGCCCACGTCGATCGGTAGAAGGGCGGGCGCACAACGATGGTGATGACCTTCTCGGGACAGCGTTCCCATCCCTCGTTGCTGTTGTTGGCACGGATATGTAGCCGGTACGACCCTGCCGGCAGGTTGAAGCTGGAGAAACGTCTTTCGTCGTAGACATCACGCCATCGCTTGTCGATGCCTTCGAGCCACACCTGGTAGCGTATGGTCGACGAGTTGCTGGGCATGATGACGCCATAGTCGAGCACGAAGTGTGAGGCTTGGTCGTGGCTGAGCACGATGCGTTCGACATCGTCGTATTTGCGCAGGTGTACATAGAAGGGGCCGTTGTTGACCTTGACGTTCTGTGGTCTGAAGGCGATGAGTCCGTTGATGGTTCCGAAGAGCATGGTGCCGTCGGCCGTCTTCATCGACGAGGCGTAGTTGAACTGGTTGGAGGGCAGTCCGTTGCTCTGTGCCGTGAATCGGTTGACGGCATGTGTTGCAGGGTCGTAGCGGAAGAGTCCCTGGCTGGTGCTGATCCAAAGAGCACCGCTGTTGTCTTCTTCGATGCTGCAGATGGTCGCCTTCCTGAATTTCTCGTCGTCGAGCGATTGGATGATTCCTGTCTTGGTGTTGAGATACTGCAGCCCGCTATTGTTTGTGCCAATCCATAGTATGCCTCGCGAATCACGGAAAAGGCTGATGATGTAGTTCTCCAAAAGTCCTTTGCCACTCTCCTTGCTGATGCCCGTCACTTTTTGGTTGGCATGATTGATGTGGAAGATGCCGCTGTTGATGGTTCCCACCCAGAGGTTGTCGTCGTTGTCAATGTGTAGGGTGTAGATAAACTGCTTGTCAAGCTTGCTGTTGCCCACCGTGCGGAACAGGTCGCTTGCTGGGTCGTAGTAGCGTAGTCCCTGCATGGTGGCTATCCACATCCGTCCGCTTTTCTGTTGTGCGAAGTAGAACACCCCCTCGGCGTCGAGTCCGCGAGCATGAAGGTAGTGAACATGTCGGTGCGTGCGGATATTGTAGCGGTAGAGTCCCTCGAAGCGTGTTCCAATCCATATCTCGCCCGTGTTGCGGTCGTAATGCAGAGCGTGGATATTGTTGCCCATGTCGGGAATGCCGTTGAAGACGGTGAATCGCGATGTCTTCCTGTCGTAGATGTTGATGCCCCCGTCCTCTGTTGCTATCCAGAAGATACCGGGCTCTGGCTCTATGATGTTGCGCGGCACGCGGGCTTTGAGCGAAGCCGGATCATCTCCGGGCTCGAATACCTGAAACTGCTCGTAGTCGCTCAGCAGATAGTCAATGCCTCCGAAGTAAGAGCCTATCCATACGTTGCGGTCGCGGTCGAAGAGGATAGAGTAAACGGCATTGTCGCTGAGCGAGTGGATATTGTGATACTCGTGTTGCAGGATTTCTATCTTTCCGTCGGGATGGATGATGGTGATGCCCTTCTCTGTTCCGAGCCATATACGGTGCAAGTGGTCTTCGTTGATACATCTGATGAAGCCGCTTGAGATCTGTCCCGGCGGAAACACCTTCGATGTTCCCTTCTTGGTATCGATGCACATGGCCCCCTGTCCGTTGCGTCCCACCCAAAGGCGTCCTTTCGAATCGAAGTGGATGGGCACGATAACGTTATTGCCCTTCATGAAGTCGGCGTAGTATTGGGCAGGCAGTCGCATGATTTTTGTGAAAGACTTGTCGTAGTGGAAAATGAGGGTGTTGGTGGCTACATAAAGCCGGCCGTCGTTGTCAACATCGAGCGCATTGATCCAGTCGTCGCCGAAGATGGTCATCCTTTCGATGGTGTCTTTCTCTTCGTTGTATCGACAAAGCGTCATACCGCCGAAAAAGATGTTTCCCTCGTTATCTTCTGTTATCGACCAGAAGAGCCCTTGCGGTTGCGAATAGCAACGGAAGTCGTCTGTTTTGCTGCGATAGCGGCAGATGCCGTTCTCCGTAGCCACCCAGAGCCGTTGCTTCTTGTCAACGAGCAGCGCGTGCACCATGTTGTGAGTCAGCGAGTTGGCCTCGTCGTTGTGATAGTAGGTGTAGATGTTGTAGCCGTCGTAGCGCGACAGTCCGTTGCGGGTGCCTATCCAGAGGTTGCCCTTCGCATCCTGAGCCAGCGCCTCCACCTGCTGATGAGGCAGTCCGTTCTGGCTGTTGATGTGCAAAAACTTGTAGTTGGCTCCGAGCAGTTGCTGCACCGAAGCCACTACAACCAGGATCATGAGACACACGTTTTTCTTCATGTCGCTAATCTCCTATCTTTAAAATTCCACCTCTCACTCCTCACTTCTCACTCCTCAACTCTCAAAACACGGGAGCCTTACTCTTTGCCGACGGCACATCGCCTACGATGTGTGGCCAACCGTCGTGCCATTTCACCTCGTCGAGCAGCAGCAAGCGACCGTTTTCAGGCTTGCTGCGCAGGTACGAGTGGTAGAGCATCCAGTCAGTTCCGTTCTTGTCGGTGATGATCTCCGAGTTGTGGCCGGGTCCTACGAACTTGTCGTTTGAATGGAGAATGACCTCGAAGTGGTTGTCCAAGAGCTTCTGTCCCTGCTTGTCGACATAGGGTCCGAAGAGGTTGTCCGACCTTCCTACCGTCACGCGGTAGGTGCTTTTAGCTCCTTCGCAGCATCGTCCCTCCGAGCCGAAGAGGTAGTAATGGCCGTCGCGCTTGTGGATGTAGGCAGCCTCCATGAAGTCGCCCGCCACGCGCTCAGGCTTTGTCCCCTCCTTGAGCTTCAGTCCGTCGTCGGTCAGCTCTGCTCCGTAGATGCCGTGGAAGCTGCCCCAGAAGAGGTATTTCCGTCCGCCGTCCTCGATATAGAAGGGGTCGATACAGTTTTGAATGTCGATTTCCTTGCTGATGAACAGTTTGCCATAATCGGTAAAAGGACCTTCCGGTCGGTCGGCTGTTGCCACACCGATGCCGCATTCCCATTCGCCGCCCCAGGTAGACATGGCGTAGAACATCACGTAGCGTCCGTCGATGTAGTTGATGTCAGGAGCCCAGATGCCGCCTTTCTTGACGAAGTTGGGGCGTGTTTTGTCAGTGAAGGCTGTGCCGAGGAATGTCCAGTCAACCAGATTGTCCGACCGATAGATGGGCAGGTTGCGCGTGCTCTCCGTGGCATAGAGGTAGAAGTGGCCATCGGGAGCCTTGACGACAGTGGGGTCGGGTAGGGCAACGCTCACCACAGGGTTGCTATATTGTTGGTCTTCATGGGCTTTAAGCATACGCTCCACCTCTTGCTTGGCTTGCTGTCGGTCTTTGGAGAATATCTTGCGGATGCGCTCCATGTCGAACTTACGGTTGCGGTCGTAGGTGTAGATACCGTTCTTCTCCAGCTCGACGTCGACAATCTGCGTGTAGCAGAAGCCGCAGATATGGTCGATGCTGAGGATGACGTTCACCTGGTCTTCCAGTCGGCGGTAGAACTCTTCGAGCGACTCCGGATCCTTGCCGTAGCCCCAGAACTGTCCTTCTGGTGCCACCTCCTGTGCGTTCATCTTCTGGACCCAGCGTATGCCTCCGAACTCGTCGATCATGTAAGCTTCTCCTTTGTAGGGTGCACTCTCGTGTGGGTGCTGCACATAGACAGCGCCATCCTCCTTCTCGCGCAGTTGTTCGTACAGACGGACGGGGTCTTGCTCGTAGGTATGCTCGGCATAGATGTCGGTGAAGCCAGCGTGATAGCCGCCACTGGTCGTCACGACAGGTCGTGTGCGGTCCAGTCGGTGGGTGATGAAGTAGAGGTCGTTGGTCAGTCGGGCGCGCTGTCTGTCGCGG
The DNA here is from genome assembly GCA_946624005.1 of uncultured Prevotella sp. Lineage (GTDB taxonomy): Bacteria > Bacteroidota > Bacteroidia > Bacteroidales > Bacteroidaceae > Prevotella. The sequence continues at coordinate 28,583 of CAMORS010000002.1, forward strand.
TCTGGAATCCATGTCTCGTTGAGCGGCGACCAGGCCACGATGCAGGGCTCGTTATAGTCGCGGTCGATACATTCCTCCCATTCCGTTATCATGTTGCGGCCGGCGACAGGGTTCGTCCAGTCCATCTCCCATGAGGGCGACTCTCCCCAGACGATGTAGCCCAGCCGGTCGGCCCAGTAGAAGTAGCGCTGCTCGAACACCTTCTGGTGCAGGCGTGCCCCGTTGAAGCCCGCCTCCTTAGCCAGTTCTATGTCGCGGCGCAGATGCTCGTCGGTGGGTGCTGTCCATTGTCCGTCGGGATAGTAGCCCTGGTCGAGCACTAAGCGCTGGTAATAAGGCTCGTTGTTCAGGTAGAATGTGCGTCCGCGCAGTTCAGCTTTACGCATGCCGACGTACGACTTGACCTGGTCGACAACCTTTCCGTTGCGGTCTTTCACCACGTATTCCACGTCGTAGAGGAACGGACTTTCGGGCGACCACGTCTTTACATTATTTATATGTGCCGTCAGCGAGGCACTTCCGCTGGCACGTGTCTCTCCGCGCCAAACGGTCTTCTTGCCGTCCCTGATGATGACGCTGAGCGAGTGCGAGCCGTCGGTCTCAAAAAACTCGGGCTCCAGGACAAACTGGCTGTTGTCCAGGTCGGGTGTCACGCGCACTTTCTTCAGTCCGCCTTTTGCGATGGGTTCGAGCCATACCGTCGACCAGATGCCCGTCACGCGGGTGTAGAAGCAGGCGTAGCTGTTGAGCTGTCGGCTCTGCTTTCCTCCGGGCTGCAGCTGCGAGCGCACATCGTCCTCGACATAGACGACGAGGTCGTTGTCGGCTCCGAAGCGTACATATCGTGCGATGTCGACAGAGAAAGATGCTGCTCCGCCGTAATGTTCAAAGACACGGCGTCCGTTGATAAAGATCTGCGAGTGGTAGTCGACGCCACCGAAGTGGAGCATGACGTGCTTGTCGCGCCACGCCTCTGGCACGTTGATGGTGCGGTGGTACCACAGGGCATTGGTGAAGTCTTTGCGCCCTACGCCCGAGAGGGGGCTCTCTACGCAGAAGGGCACTACGATGTGGTCGTCGAAGCCCCTGCTCTTCTCGAGCCCGCGTTCCATTCCGCTTTGTCCGAAGTCGAAAACGTAGCTCCATTCGCCGTTGAGGCATTGCCACTCAGAGCGTTCGAACTGCGGACGTGGGTATTCCGACCGTGGGATGATTTCTTGCGATGCGGCTTGTCGTGAAGCCGAGGAAGGGAAGGCCAGCTGTGCGAAGCAGAGCAGAAAGGCCATAGAAAAAAACTGTTTAGTCAAGGATGTCATAATGTTGATTTTTATATAAGTTGGCGGCAAAGTTACAATATTTTTTGTATAAACCCTTGTGTGTTCTGAAAAAAATACAATTATTTCGGTAAAAATGTTGTTTTTCTTTCTTCATCGAGGGTGCGGGGGTTCTATTCGAGGGTGCGGGGGTACGAGGGTACGAGGGTGCGAGATTAGCTTTGTCGCTTGGCACAGATGTATTCTCGTACCCCCGTACCCCCGTACCCTCGTACCCTCGATCTTTATTCTCGTACCCACGTACCTTCGTACCCACGATATACCATGCGTCCCTGGAGGTCGTTGATGGTCTCTGATGAGGTCGTTGATGGTCTCTGATGAGGTCGTTGATGGTTTCTGATGTTGTCGTTGATAGTTTCTGATGTTGTCGTTGATAGTCTCTGATAGCATAAAGAACGGAGAATGAATAGCTGATCAAATAGTTTGTGGGTGCTTTCAAAGGCCATCTGGTTGAGTGGATTGCGCATTCTGTAACGTGTTACAGATCTGTAGCATGATGTGTTACAATGGAAAAATGTGATTAAACCGTTGACCTATAGTGAGTTATACTCAATGTCTTAAATCTTGTAACACTTGTACACTTTAAATGCAATAAATTAAGGTTACATCAAGAAAATAAATATTTATAAGGTAAGAATAGAAAAGATGTGTAGCATCTGTATCTGTTACAAAAGAGCCTGGCCCACTGCTTTGAGCTGATGCCTTTCTTCATCGAGGGTGCGGGGGTGCGGGGGTGCGAGATTACTGTTATCTCGAGGTGCGAGGTGCGAGGTACGAGGTACGAGATTACTGTCAGGCCCTTCAATACTATTCTCGCCCAACGTACCTCGTACCTCGTACCTCGAATAATCCTCGCCTCTCGACCTTGTCGCTTGCCAGAGCAAGAATTCGCCCGCAGGAGGAAATGGGGATTTCAAATCCCCGACCCACAGCAGCCGAATTTCAAATTCGGCTGAACGCCCGGGAGAAGTCAAGCAAGCTTATTTCTTCTCAGCTTTCGGTGCGGCAGCCTTCTTGGGCTTCTCGGCACCCTTCTTTGGCTTCTCCGCAACCTTATCGAGCTTGGCCTTCAGCTTGTCTTCCTCTTTCTGCATCTTCTCCACCTTGGCCTGCAGACGGGTGATCTCCTTGTCCTTGCGCTCTATCTCGTCGCCCTGGTTCTTGATGGTGGTGAGGAGCGAGTTGAGTTCGTCGTTGTCAATCTCCTCGGGATAGAGGGCATTGACGCGGTTGATGAAGTCGCCGAGGATGTTCATGTAGTTGGTGAAGGCGTCGAACGGACTGTCGTAGATGCCTCGGTCGAGACCGACGTTTGAGGGCTTCGTTGTCATGAAGCGGAAGTTGTTGGAAGCCTGCAGATAGTCCCAATCCTGGTTGATGCGCGGGTCGTTGGCGATGCGTACGCGGTCGGCGATGCCGTAGAGCTTCTGGAAAGCCTCGCGCTGCATGACGTTACCGAGCCAGCAGCTGACGTCGCGCTCTTCGTCTACCCATGAGAGCGTGTCGGGCACGTGCAGCGCGTCGACGCTCTTGAGCTTGCTGAAGATCTCGGAGGGCAGCGAGAAGGTGATGCCTTCTTTCTCTGCCACAGCGGGGAGTGCCTTGACAAACTCGAGGATGTTTGACGAGAGCGGCTGTGCGATGCCGAGGGCGGAGAGCTCCATGAAGATGTTGAACACCTGCTCCTCTTGCGGTGCCTTGGCAATCTTCTGGATGTAGTTGTCGGCGAAGAGCGGATACTCGTCCCATGTGGGGTCGTTGAAGCGCAGCGAGATGTCGTCGCTGAGGGTGACGTCGCGGAGCAGCAGCTTCAGCTTCGGAGCCATGGCGCAGTGGTAGAGGTAGTGAGGCGACTTCCATCCGAGTACGTGCTTGGCACCCTCGGTGAGCATGCCTTTGAATCCCATCAGTGAAGCCTGATGGCCGATGTCGTCGCTATAGATGAGTGAAGAGTTGCGCAGGACGGTGGGTCGTTTGCCGAAATACTCTTCCATCTTGTCGCACTGGCGCTTCACCTCGTCGGCGAAGCTCTCAGGCTTGATGAGCGATGCCAGTCCGTGTGAATAGGGTTCGGCGAGAAATTCGACGCAGCCCGTCTTGTTGAGTTCCTGAAGCTTGGTGAGCACCTGCGGTGCATGCAGCTCGAGCTGCTCTACGCCGACGCCCGAAAGCGAGAAGGCCACCTTGAACTTTTTGCCAAACTGCTGGAACATCTGTTCAAAGGCTTCGAGGGCAGGCATGTAGGAACGTTCTACGATGTCGCTGATGGAGCGGTCGTTCTCGTAGTCGTCGTAATAGTAATGGTCGGTACCGATGTCGAAGAACCGGTAGCGCTTGAGATGCACAATCTGATGAATCTCAAAGTATAGGCATATTGTTTTCATAATGAGGCCCCCCCTCTTATCCCCCCGAGGGGGGAAGACCATGCGGGGGCTTGGGTCTTTCGTTGTTTTTTTATTTCGTTATACCGTTTTGCGGGAAGAGGTGTGGCAGGTGTCACGCTAGGAAGCGTGACCTCCTACATTAGCACATAGGTGGCATCGGCAGAGCCGACGCATACACGACAATGCTGTTATTCCCAGCCGAGGGTGCGGCGGTAAAGTTCGCGAATCCAGGCACCCACCTTCACCCAGGTGATTTGGTCTACCTCTTTCTTACCCTCCTCCTGGAGATACTTGAAGAGGCTCTCGTTGTGGCAGATGCTGTACATGGCGTCGGCCATGGCGTGTACATCCCAGTAGTCTATCTTGATGCAGTTGTGCAGAATCTCGGCGCATCCGCTCTGTTTCGAGATGATGGTGGGCGTGCCGCACTGCATTGCCTCAAGCGGTGAGATGCCGAAGGGTTCCGATACGGAGGGCATGACATAGACGTCAGAGTCTTTCAGGCATTCGTATACCTGCTTGCCGCGCATGAATCCGGGGAAGTGGAATCGGTCGGCAATGCCACGTTCGGCTGCCAGCGTGATCATCGCATCCATCATGTCGCCGCTGCCAGCAAAGCAGAAGCGAATGTTGCGTGTGCGGTGGAGCACAAGGTTGGCTGCTTCGACGAAGTATTCGGGACCTTTCTGCATGGTGATACGACCGAGGAAGGTGACGACCTTCTCCTTGTCCGTATGGTCGGGACGCGGAATGTCCTGCAGTTCCTGTCGGAGCGGATAGACGGCGTTGTGTACGGTGAAGCACTTGCGCGGGTCCTGATGGTAGTGGTTGATGACGGTCTGTCGTGTCAGCTCCGACACGCACATGATGCAGTCGGCATGGTCCATACCGTTTTTCTCGATGCCGTAGACGGTGGGGTTGACGTTACCTCGTGAACGGTCGAAGTCGGTGGCATGAACGTGGATGCACAGCGGCTTACCGCTCACCTGCTTGGCATGGATGCCGGCAGGGTAGGTGAGCCAGTCGTGTGCGTGGATGATGTCGAATTCCTGCTGCCGTGCGACGACACCGGCGATGATGGAGTAGTTGTTGATTTCCTCGTGCAGGTTTTTCGGGTAGCCTCCGGCAAACTCCATGCAGCCCAGGTCGTTGACGTGCATGTAGTTGAAGTCGGCGTAGATATGATCGCGCAACTGGAAGTAGAGGTCGGGGTCCATGATGTTGCCCACGCGGCTTTGTACATAGTCGCGGTTGACGTCGCGCCAAGCTATGGGCACGGCGTTCATGGCTATGATGCGGCAGGCCTCTGTCGGTTCGTCGCCGAAGGGGTGCGGTAGGCAGAGCACGGTGTCAATGTCGCCCTGTGCCTTGAGGCCCTCTGATATTCCGAAGTTGGCTGTGGCGAGTCCTCCAAAGACATGTGGAGGATACTCCCATCCAAACATTAGTACTTTCATGATTGTCAATATTATATTTGCATTAACTCGTCAACTTTGTCAACTCGTCAACTTATTTTTTATATGTGTACTTCTCGAGCATGTTGAGCGTGCGGAGCACCTCAGCGACGTTCATGGCAAACGACATGGCGCCTCGAGCGCGGAAGGGCGGGTTGCCGTCGCTCATCTCTGGGATAGTGCCGAGGCAGTTGAGAGCCATCTCGTCTTCGTAGCCCACCATCTGTCGCTCTACGAAGCTCAGACGTGTGCGCTTGTAGAGCTTCAGGCAAGCTTCCATATAGAAGCCGCCGAGCCATGGCCAAGCCGTACCCTGGTGGTAGGCATAGTCGCGCTGCGTCTGTGGTCCGACATACATCGGGTTGTAGCCGCCGCTCTTCGGCGAGAGCGAGCGCAGACCTTTTGGCGTGACGAGCTCGCGCGTACATATATCTAATACGCCCTTTTGCTGTTCGGCCGAGAGCGGTGAGTAGTCGAGTGCCACGGCGAAGATCATGTTCGGACGTACGCTCCAGTCCATCATGTTGCCGTCGACATAGTCGAAGAGGTAGCCATAGTCGTTGAGGAAAGTCTCCACGAACGAAGCCTTTGTCTTCTCTGCCATTGCTTCGAGCCGTTTGACAGCCTTCTCGTCGTTGTTCATCGAGGCCAGCTTGGCGCAGAACTTCAGGGCATTGTACCACAGCGCGTTGAACTCCACCACATAGCCTGTGCGTGGCACGACGGGTCGGCCGTTGGCTGTGGAGTTCATCCATGTCATGGCTCGCTCGCGTCCGTCGATGCGCAGCAGTCCGTTGTCGTCGAGCTTCACGTTGGGATGCTTGTTCGTCTCGATGTAGCGCACGATGTCTTCCACCAGTTTGCTGTACATCTTCAGGCATTTCTCGATGCCCGCCTCCTTAGCATACTGCTGAATGGCCCATACGGCCCAGAGGGGTACGTCGGGCTGCTCCATCTCGTAGATCTTCCCGGCTGGCTTGCCGGCCATGAAGGCGCGCAGCTCTTTCTCTGCCGACTTCATGACGAGTTCGAAGTAGTCTTGCTCTTCGATGGCCAGTGTCAGTCCGGGCAGGGCGATGAAGGTGTCGCGAGCGCGGCACTTGAACCAGGGATAGCCAGCGAGCAGGTAGCGCTCGTCCTTGCTGGTGCGGTTGTGGAACTGATGAGCGGCGTTGACCAGACAGTGGAAGAAGTTGTCGCGCGGAGCTCGCTCGTCGACCTCTTCCTGGAAGAGCTTCGAGAGTGTTCGCGGCTTGATCTCCTTCGTTGAAGCGGCAAAGACGATGCTCTCGCCCTTGCGGATCTTCATCTCGAAATAGCCCGGCACGTAGAGATCCTCGTTCGACGAATAGCCACGCTCCTGCTCTTTGGGATATTCGATGCCGCGATACCAGTCGGGACGGAAGACGAACTCGTTCTTCTTCGAGAACTGCATGTAGAGGTTGGGATAGCCTGCATACATACAGGTGCTGATGCCATTCTCCACTTCGTGATACTCGCGGCTGGCCGTCGGATTCTCATGCGTGAACTGCCGAACGCTGCGGAAGGCCAGGAAGGGCTGGAATCGGAGCGTCGTCTCGGAGTGGGCATCGACGAGAGTGTATCGCAGCAGGATGCGGTCTTCGTAGTGTTGGAACACCACCTCCTTCTTCAGAATGACTCCCCCGACGCGGTAGATTGTTGTGGGCACCTTGTCGCAGTCGAACTCTCGGATGTACTTGTGCCCTTTCGGGCTGTAGTTGTTGCCTTGATACTTGTGTAGTCCCAGATTGAATTCTGCCCCATGCTGGATAACGGTGACGTCGAGCGAGGAGAGCAAGACATGGTTGTCGTCGTCCATCTCGGGTATCGGCACCACCAGCAGTCCGTGATACTTTCGGGTGTTGCAGTCAACAATCGTGGAACAAGAATAGGCTCCCGATCGGTTGGTTCGTAGCAACTCTCTCGGCAGCGCTTCTTCTAAATTTGTCATCAAAGCTTTTTCAAATCTCAGATAACTCATAGATTCTCGTTGTTGTATGGTTAATAATAATATGTATCAAAAAATCACCTCAAAAGTACAAAGAAAATATTTATTGACAAAATAAAATGTAAGTAATTTGCAAAAATAAGTTGTTTTTTACATTTCATTGATAAAAATTGAAATTAAAATGGGGCTTGCTGATAAAAAATAGCTACCTTTGCGGCGTCATGAAGAAGCATCGCAAATCGTCAATACCTGTCGCTGCAGAAACGCGAAAGTCGCCGACGGCTATAGCCACCGACGACCGTCAGCACCTCCTGCGACTGATTCGCCAAGGTGAGCACGAGCAGCAAGACTTCAAATACAAGGTGATGGATGCCGAGAAGCTGGCGCGCTCGGTGTCGGCCTTTGCCAACACGAGCGGTGGCCGTCTGCTCATCGGGGTGCGCGACGACGGTCATATTTCCGGTGTGCGCTCCGAGGAAGAAATCTTCATGATGCATGCTGCGGCCTTCAAGTGGTGCCGTCCGCAGGCAGACATCAAGTTCGAGACGCTCTATGCCGAAGGTAAGACCGTCGTCATCGCCACCGTGCCGCCCTCCGTCCGCAAGCCCGTCTGTGCTCTCGACGATGAGGGAAGACCGAAGGCCTACATCCGCATTGCCGACGAGAACATCGTGGCCTCGCCCGTCCATCTGAGCATCTGGAGGATGGAGGCATCGCCGAAAGGCCAGACGATGACCTTCGGCGACGAAGAGCGGACCATCTTAACGACTTTGGCCGACCATCCAGGACTGACGCTCAACCGGCTTGTCCGCATGACGCGCATCAATCGCCGACAAGTCGTCGACACGCTGGCGCGCCTCATCCGCTTCGGCCTGGTCGTGATGCAACATGCTGAGCAGCAGTTCCTTTTCTATGAAACGACAGACGAAAGATGATGACCAAGTTTTGGACCATTTGTATCCAAAAAGCTCAATACCTCACCAAAACTTCCGGAATCCCTTTATTTATGCAGGGTTTGGATGGTGAGGTGTTTGGCAAACACCCCACCAGACATCTCACCAAACACCTCACCATTTTGGGAACCCCTCCCAGCCTCCCCAAAGGGGAGGAGCCCCAAGTGGCACATGTAGGAGGCGACGCATCCTTGCGTCGCAACAGCACATAAGAAGCAATGAATGGTGGGGTCTCTGGTGAGGTGTATGGTGAGGTGATAAATAAACACCTCACCATCGGGAAGTCCGATAAACAGAGCTGTTCAGCACAATTTGGTGAGGTGTTGCCCTGTCTTCAGCAAAACTTTTTCTGTGTATATTGCCCCATTCTTTGCAAGAGTTTTCTGTGGGTGTTGAACATTATTCCGGGATGGCCTGAACAGGCGTCGGAGATGGCTTCTGAGCATGTCGCAGATACTTTCTGAGCAGGTCAGAGACTATCCCTGACCAGGTCAGAGATGGTTGCTGAGCTTGTCAAATACTATCTCTGACAATGTCAGCAACCATCTCTTTTGAACTTGCTGTATTCGGGTTCACTTATTTAATAGTTTTCCCAGGTTCTAGATAGAAATAGGAGTCGTCGTGTGTTATTGTCTTGCTATCGCGGTAATCTGTCTCAGCAGGAGAGAGTGTAATATAGAGTCCCCCGCAGCCACGCTCGGTTTGAAAGCCGCTATGCTCGTAGGTGGAGAGGAAATAGAGGTTCTTCGCCATGTACATATAGAGGTAGTTGTCGATGGTGATGGGGTTATGGTTCCAGTTGGCATCCTCGTTCAAAACAAGAGGTCGCCCATTGATGAGTCGTTGGCGCACTTCTCCGATACCAAGTAGCTTTCCTTCATCGTCGCTGACGTAGGCGGCAAATGAGGGATCCATCCAAATCCACTTGTTTATATCGTGGCTCCATACCATACAGATGACGTGGCAGTCACTGTCGGAATCGTAGGCTTTCGGTTCACAAGTAACGAAGCGTGCAGGCCATCCCATGGCGAGATAGAGTTCGGAAAGTACTATGGCGAGCCCACGACAGTTTAATCCGCGTTGCTGCTGCTTGCAGGCATCATATAGGTCAATGGCATTACGAGGTACATCGGGTATTCCCCCGTTGCCATCGTGCTCTATTTCATTGTGCAGCCAATACATGATGTTCTTCATACGTGCTATTTCATCCCCTGCCCCTGCAATACTGTCGAGATGGAAATACTGACGGACACGTACCAGATTCTCATCACCTTGGTCGGCATAAGTAAAAGTAGGCAGCGACCGTTCTTCTTTAGCATAAGGAGCGGCTTTTTTCAAAAGCTGCATGTAGTCTAACCCTTCACGCCACTTCTGTTGATTGTCGCGCATCAGATCCATCACTTGCTGAAAGCGACTGTCTGGTCGCAAGAAGTTCCAAAATGGATCGTATTCAAAGTTTTCTATACTTTTGTACCCCGCCTCTGCTGCTTCTCCCAACAGCTTGATCGTGGCCTCCTTCCCTCCTTTCATTGCAAAAGCCGTGGCCAGCAGATATTTGACATCAGCACGGATTTGGTTTAGGAAGTTGTTGCCAGTCAGACATTCGTCTGCTATTTGGTTTGCGTCTTTCAAGGTTTCGAGCGTCTTGTCGTCGAGATCAGATGCCTTGCACCGCTTGATGAAATTCTCATAACTGCTCCAAATTACGGGAGCATTCGTGATATATCCCTTGAAATTCGGACATTCTATGGCTTCGCCGATACCTGTTCCCACGACGACTCCATTGAATGTAACCCGTTCCAGCAACGGACAGTCGTAGGCCAATGTTGGTCCGCCGGTAGTCAACACGATGCCATTGAACACCACTTCGCGCAGGCGCGGACACTGACAGAAAGCTGAACCAGCATCAATATGTCCAAGATAGCCATTGAACGTAATGCGCTCCACAGCACGTAAACCTGTGAATGAACCGCCACTGACATACGATAGTTTTCCGAATGTAATCTCTTCCAACAAACTATTCTGGAACACTCCGTTCGGGAATACTCCTTCCCCCTCGTCGTATTCCTCACCGCTTTTCACGATGTGGGTTCGCGACAAGTCTATTCGGCGCAGAAGCCCCAACCTTGACATTTCGCTCATCAGCTGAAAGTCTGCTTTGTTGATGGGGCCTTCTACGGTGAGTTCATGAATGGACAAACGGTGCGGACCTAACACTTCGCTCAGTGTTCCTGCCTCTTTTAACACGACGCTTTTGCCATAGGCAGAAACTGAAAAAACGGTCAGTAGCAATATAGCTACCATTGTCTTGATTGTTCTCATATTAACTATTGTCTTGATTTTCTTTCCATTAGAATGCTCCGTTGTCGTTGTCGGCGTTTTGCAGCTTCTTCTGGTAGTTCAGGTTGCGACCGGTCGAGAAGTTGTAGCTGAAGCCGAGGGTCAGCATCGAGGCATTGTCGTTGATCCAGGTGCGAGAGTTCCAGTGCAGGATGTTCGTGGGAAGAGAAGCCGACGAATACTTTGAGCGGGTGAAAAGCCACAGACAGGTGGCATAAATCTTCCAGCCCCCTTTCTGCCAGAAAGCCGTCAGGTGAGAGCGGCTCTCGCCAGCATCAAGCATGGAACCCCGCAACATCTTCGACTGAATGAGTCCTTCGTAGCTGGCTCCCCATGCTCCCTTCCGGAAGTTGACGTTATACATGAGCGGTGCGTAAGTGTGATGGTAGTGTCCGATGATCGGACTGCTCACGGTCTGCCGCATGGCTCCTGTTCCCACTTGCAGGCTGAGCACCTCGTTGCCAAACGGACGGATGGTGAATATACCACGCAGACCAAGGTTTGCCGAGTAGTTGGCATTCTCCTGCATGCCCACGATATAGGTCTGATTGTTGACACTTTGCTCCGTCCAATACTGGCTGACGGGCGAGTCGCGATAGGTGTAGAGAAGCGTCAGCTGCGCGTTGAGCCACTTCGTGTTCCATTTTGCCGTGAGTTCTGAGTTGTAGGTGGAATAAGCCCGCAGCGAGGGGTTCCCCCTTTGCATGACGTTGGGAATCAGGAGCTGCGCGTTGTTGCTCAGTTGTGAGATAGCCGGCGTCGTGGTCCACGAGCTGTTCTCCCATTGCAGACTGACGCGCTCCGTGGGGTTGAAAGCCAGCACCAGCTTTGGCGTGAAGAACCATCGCTGCTCGCGGGTGTCGGTGTTGTCGTTGGTGACATGGGTGGCTCCGGCACCGATACGATAGAGCACCCGACTGAGATTTCCCGAGTATTCAGCATAGAGATAGTGCTGATAGGAAGCCGAGCGATACTCATAGTCTTGATAGCCGGACATAACGTTGCTGATGGTAGCCTTGGCCTGTCCGAACGTTCCGCGATAGCCCAGGCTCAGACTGCGCTTCCCCCAAGCCTTGGTGTAGGCCAGTTCGCCGATGAACGAATATTTGTCGCCATGCTGGCGAATGGAGTCTTCAAGCAGAACGACGGCTTGTTCGTAGGCTATCTGCCTTTTGTCTGTCTTGTCGCTATTGTGAAAGTAGGTTCCTACGAGGTCGACGGAAAGCTCCTGGTCGTGGGGGAGTACTTTCGAGACATACACATCGAGGTTGGGGCCAAAGCTCTTCGAGCGCGTACCGTTGTCACCCTCTGCCGATAGTCCTGCCGCATCGATATCATCGTGGCCGTTGCTGTGATAGGTGTTGTAAGCGGGGTTGGCCTTCAGCTGCACCGTGATGTCGTTCTCGCGGCTGTAGGTGTACTTGATGTTGGGGTCGTGGGTGCGATAGCCAAACTTGTCGATGCCTTTCAGATGGTATTGCATCGCTTGCTGGTTCATCTGGTAAGCGTAGTCGTTGGTGAAGTGGCGGTCGTCGTATTCGCGCAGACTGAACCAGTAGGAGAGCGAGAGCTGATGGTTGCCCGACGTGAAGTTGAGGTAGCCTTCATCGTCGCCGAAACCTGTCGTAAAGGCGTGTCGCGCTTCGACACCACCACTCACACCCGTGTCCAACCGCCGCGTGTAGACCTTCACCAGTGCCCCTGCATCGGAGAATCGTGCTGGCGGGATGTTGTAATACTCTACGCGGATGATCTTCTCGGGCGGAATACCACGCAAGTCGATGTCGGAAGCCGGTGCACCATTGAGCAGAATCTTCACGCTGCCACCATCCCTGCGGGCTATCTTGTCGGTAGTCGGGTCGATGAAAAGAGTCTCGACGAGCGGCAGCAGGTCGCGCACATCGCGGGCATTGGCAATCTGCTCGGACGTGAAGGTATAGGTCGACTTGTCCACGTAGTTCATCACGCGCGAACCGCTGACCGTCACGCCACGGATGACATATTCGTCGGGCTTCATGCGCAGCGTGCCTATCGAGCCTACTTCGCACAGTCGCCAGAGGGTCTGATAGCCCACGAACGAAGCCTTCATCAGTACGCGTTGCGCGCGGACGGGTATCACGAAGTCGCCATTGTCGTTGCTCACACCGCTTGTCAGCAGCGACGTGTCGCGCGGGCTGTAAAGCGCTATGTTGGCAAAAGGCAGCGGTTGGCCATGCTCGTCGACGAGTCGGCCTATCAGTTTTGTGTCCTCCTTGACGGTGCATTCTACGAGGATGGTGCTGTCGCCGACGGTAACCGTCATCGGATAGTAGCCTACCACATCGCGTACGGCATCAGGTATCGAGGCCTGACGGATGCGCTTGGTGACGGTATAGTCTTCCAGATCGTTGTAAATAAACGTGATGCGATAGTGCTTTGATGCTTTGTCCAAGTCCATCAGCACATTGGGCATCGACTGCTGACGATAGTTGCGCGACACGGTTTGTGCCTGCAATGAAATGCTGAAAAGGCAGAAAAGTAAAAACGCACAAACGCGGAAAGATAGATGTTTCATGACTCTTCGGATTATCTGACGGTGATGGTTTCTTCGTCGAGCGTGAGGCTGACGTGCTCAAACTGGTCTAATGTGCTGACGATGTCGGTAAGCGGTGTTGTGCTGTCCCATTCATAGTAGAGCCGCAGATGGCGCACTTCGTCGTTCTCGTATCGCACGCGTACCTTATAATATATAGCCATCTCGCCAAGCATCTGCTCCAGTTCGATGTTCTCGAAAATTTTGTGAACGCTTTCCGTCGGTGCCTCCTGTTGAGTTCCGGTTTGCGACAAACTGTCGGAAAGATGGTTGCCGGAAGCTTTCTGAACCTTTTCCACCGGTTCCACAGTCCTCTGTGACATTCGTTCTCCCCTTGTCAGCACATGGTAGGCAGCAAACGACAGGGTGGACGCGAGCAGCAGTCCGGCGAATACCGCGGCTATGCGAAGCTGCTTCCGATGGGAGCGGCGTTTGCGGCTGAACGCTTCTTCGGCAGTCACCATCAGCTCGTAGTAGGCGAGCATCTCTTCGTCGGCGAGCAGCTGGTTCAGCTCTTCGTCGGTGAAACGCTCCGGATGGTCGGTCATCAGCAGGAGCCGTTCCAGTTTGGTGTTGTTTTCTTCTCGGTTCATGGGTCAGGAATTAAAATGTTGTTTCAGTTTCGTCAAAGCTTGCGACAAGTGCTTGTAGACGGCCACTTCGCTGATATTCAGTCGCTTGGCAATATCTTTATACTTCAGATGTTCGTCGAACCGCAGCTGAAAGACACGCCATGTTTGGGGCGTGAAGGTCTGTTCGGCATAGTTTAGCAGTTCGCTCAGCAGTTCTTCTCGGTCGTTCTCTTCCGTTGGCGACGGCTCGTTGAGCGTCAGTCGACGCTTGATGCGCTCGCGAACAGAGAGATGTTTCAGACGGTCGATACACGCGTTGCGCACACATCCCATCAGATAAGCCTCAGCACCGATGTCAGGCACAACGAGCGTTCCTTCCGTCAGCCGCACGAAGAGGTCGGCCACCACGTCGCGGCTCTCCTCCGCATCGTGAAGCATCTGCGCTGCCTTCTGTTCCATTCCAGGACGCAATCGGCGGTAGATATCGATGGTTTGCTGCCTGTTCATTGCTGTCTGTTTCGCTTGTCTTGCATGCTTGTTGTTGACTTTGGCGAGCGATGATTCGCCCACTTACGTCAATATAACGACCGAACTGCGGATTTTCCTAACCCCCATTGTCCTTTTTTTTTGCATCGGCAAAGCCGCTGCTTACATAACAAATGGAGAGCTTGCTGTACGGCAGGCTCTCCATTCATGTATGCGGCATAGAAATAAGCCCTACTTAGCAAACCAGGCGACGATGGTCTCCAAGAGTTCCTGCTTGCCGGAAGTCTGCTTGGGCTCGCCAATCTGCTTGCCATAGGCATAGATGTCCTCGAGCGAGAGCTTGCCCTCTTCGAAGTCGCGGCCGATACCGCTGTCGAACGATGCGTAGCGTTCTTTCAGACGGTTGCAGAGCGTGCCGTCCTCGATGATGGCGGCGGCGTTGAGCAGGGCACGTGCCATTGCGTCCATACCGCTGATATGAGCGATGAAGAGGTCTTCGAGGTCGGTAGAGTTGCGGCGCAGCTTGGCATCGAAGTTCGTCCCGCCGTTGTGGAAGCCACCGTTGCGAAGAATCTGCAGCATGGCCTGGGTGAGCTCGTAGTTGTCGATGGGGAACTGATCGGTGTCCCATCCGTTCTGTGCATCACCGCGGTTGGCATCGATGCTGCCCAGCATGTCGTTATCGACGGCTACAGCCAGCTCGTGCTCAAAGGTGTGGCCGGCCAGCGTGGCGTGGTTCACCTCGATGTTCACCTTGAAGTCGTTGTCCAAGCCGTGAGCGCGGAGGAATCCGATGACCGTCTCTGTATCGACGTCGTATTGGTGCTTGGTGGGTTCCATGGGTTTCGGTTCGATGAGGAAAGTACCCTTGAAGCCTTGCTTGCGTCCGTAGTCGCGAGCTGCGCGGAGCACTTGAGCCAGATGTTCCTTCTCGCGCTTCTGGTCGGTGTTGAGCAGCGACGAATAGCCTTCGCGTCCACCCCAGAATACGTAGTTGGTGCCTCCGAGCTTGATGGTGGCATCGATGGCGTTCTTAATCTGCACCACGGCGCGCGAGACGACGTCGAAGTCGGGGTTGGTAGCTGCTCCGTTCATGTAGCGCTTGTGTCCGAAGACGTTGGCTGTGCCCCAGAGCAGGTGGATGTCGGGATACTGCTTCATCTTCTCCAAGGCGTAGTCGGTGATCTGTCGCATGCGCTCCTCATATTCTTCTACGGTAGCTCCCTCTTCGATGAGGTCGACGTCGTGGAAACAGAAATAGTTGATGCCCAGCTTGTGCATAAACTCGAAGCCAGCGTCCATCTTGTCCTTGGCGCGCTGCAGCGGTGTGTCGGCTTTGTCCCATTCGTACGAACGTGTCTGTCCGCCGAACTGGTCGCCACTGGCTTGTCCTAATGTGTGCCACCAAGCCATCGCGAACTTCAGCCAGTCCTTCATCTTCTTGCCCATTACTTCACGGTCGGCCTCATAGTAGTGGAAGGCCATGGGATTTCTGCTTTCTGTTCCCTCAAAGGGAATCACTCCGGTAAACGGAAAAAATTCTTTTGCCATATTGTTGTTTTTTGGGTTAATTATTTGGTATTTCGGTATTCCGGGGTTATGGGGCATCGCTTATTACTGCTGCGAGATGTTGTTTCCAACGCTCGTAGGCCTCGCGGCATTCATCCTGATGGGTGGTGGCGGGTTGGATGGTGGCCAGTTGTCGGAGCGAAGAGAAGGCTTCGTTGTGGTCGCGATAGATGCCTGCACCGATGCCAGCTCCTTTGGCGGCCCCGGCAGCCCCGTCGGTTTCCATCAGACGGATGGTGGCACCGCTGGTGGTGGCGAGTGTCTGGCGGAAGATGTCGCTGAGGAACATATTGGCCTGTCCGGCATGAATCTGGCGGATATCCATGCCCATCTGGCGCATCACCTCCATGCCGTAGCAGAAGGAGAAGACGATGCCCTCTTGGGCAGCACGGAGCAGATGAGCCCGCGAGTGGTTGTTGAAGTTCAGGCCATGGATGGAGCAGCCCACTTCGCGGTTCTGCAAAATGCGTTCAGCCCCGTTGCCGAAGGGGATGATGCTCACGCCATCGCTGCCTACAGGTATCGTTCCGGCCAGTTGATTCATCTCGGCATAGCTCATATCGGCTGCTACATTGCGGTGCATCCAAGCATTGAGGATGCCCGTTCCGTTGATGCAGAGCAGGACACCAAGGCGAGTTCTATCGCTAAGATGATTGACGTGCGCAAAAGTGTTTACGCGCGACTTCGGGTCGTAGTTCACCTCGCCCAGCACACCGTAGACGACCCCCGATGTTCCCGCAGTGGAAGCCACCTCGCCAGGCTCAAAAACGTTAAGCGACAGAGCGTTGTTAGGTTGGTCGCCAGCACGATAGCAAATAGGAATGCCTTCGGGCAACCCTGTCTCCTCGGCTGCTTTGCGAGAAACATAGCCTTGTATGCCAAAAGTAGGAACAATCTCCGGCAGGATGTTTTCGGGGAATCCGAAATAGTCCATCAGGAATCCTGCCGGGCAGTCTGCCTTGAAGTCCCAGAGCATTCCCTCGGAGAGTCCGCTCACCGTCGTTCGCACTTCGCCCGACAGACACATGGCGATATAATCGCCTGGCAGCATGATCTTGTCTATTTGCTCAAACAGCTCGGGCTCGTTCTCTTTCACCCAAGCCAGTTTGGAGGCTGTGAAGTTGCCCGGCGAATTGAGCAGGTGGCTCAGACAACGCTCTTCACCCAGTTCGCGAAAAGCCCGTTCGCCATAGGGCACGGCACGCGAGTCGCACCAGATGATGCTGGGGCGCAGCACACGTTGCTCCTTGTCGACACACACCAAGCCGTGCATCTGATAGGAGATGCCGATGGCCGAGATGTCGTCGGGTGATGGTTGATGGGTGGTGGGTGTTGATGAAAGCAGTTTTGCCATAGCCTGTTTCGCATACGTCCACCAGTCGTCGGGATGCTGCTCAGCCCATCCTGCCTTCACGGCCATGATGGGTGCCTCGCTATCGGGATATTGAGCCGAAGCCACACACTTGCCTGTCTCTGCATCTACGATAGATGCCTTTACGGAGCTACTGCCAACGTCGAGCCCCAACAGATATTTTCCTTCCATATTCAGTAGTTTGGTTTTCCATCGGGCAAAGTTACTTCAAAACATTGAGACAGCCAAGAAAAAAGTAAAAAATATTTGGTTTTTTCATTCACATAATCGTACCTCTGACTGCGTCGAAGGTACTCACGTTCGAAAAAACTCAAATAAATTTGGTTTTTTACTCACTTAATCGTACCTTTGCAGGCGTAATAATATAAATAGGTATATGATCAGGAAATGGATATTGTTGGTGTTGGCCGTCTTGCTGCCGCTGATGTCGGCCCATGCAGTGCTGAAAGAGCGCGACCTGAAGCAGACGCTCACTATTCTGCGTTCGGAGCTCGAGAAAGTACACACCGAGCAGGAACGCAACGTCAAGCGAGCCCAAGAGCAGCAAGAACGTACACGGCGTGAGTTTATGCAGACGATGCAGCGCAGCAATCAGAATGCGCTGATGCTCTACTCGCAGAAACCCGACTACGTCTTCGACCTCACCTACGCATGCCATGAGGCAACGGAGCAGTTCTGGAACTTCAAGCGCAAGTCGTCGCCCTTCAAGGAGTATATCGGGCGGATGGACTCCGAGCTGGCTCGCTACGACAGTCTTATCGTCAGCCTTCAGAACATGCGTATGGCGATGCTCGACGAGCGTTCGCAGATAGACCGCAATGTCTGTCTGACGCTGGCGGTGAACATCAGGCGTTCGCTGGCCGACTCGAAGGCATCGCTCAACGAATATATTGTCAGCTACGAGTGGATGGAGCGCCATCTGCAATATCTCAATGACTATGCCAACGTGCGTTACAACGAGATACAGAACAGCATCTTCGTCAACGGCGGACAGAGTTATCCCGTCATCCTGAAGTCGCTGCCTTACTATCTCTCAACGACGGCCGAGACGGTGAGCGAGAAGTATCGACCGCTGCGTAAGGTCCACTCGCAGTGGGATGCGAAAATCATCTTGCAGCTCTTCCTCTACATCCTTGTCTATGGATTTGTAGCCATCCTGTTGAACCAGCTCTTCTTCCGACTGCTACCCAAACGGTTTCAGGGCAAGGTGTACAAGGCCAAGCGTCCGTGCATCATCATGGCCACGACGACCATCACCTTTGCCGTCATCCTGGCCGTCGTGCGCGCCTTGGCTAACCAGAACTTCATCATCATGGCCAGCGAGCTGCTCATCGAGTATGCGTGGTTGTTAGGCGTCATTCTGGTGTCGCTGCTGTTGCGTATCAATGGCGATCAGATCAAGAGTGCCTTCCGCATCTATGCACCATTGATCGTGATGGGCTTCATCGTCATCTCGTTCCGCATCATCCTGATACCCAACGACCTGGTGAACCTGTGCTTCCCGCCGATATTGCTTTGTTGCACTTTGTGGCAGTGGTGGGCCGTGAGGCGTCACAACAGCAGCATTCCTCGCAGCGACATGTTCTACACCTATATGTCGCTGGGCATTTTCATCGCCAGCACCGTCTGCTCGTGGATGGGCTATACGCTGCTGAGCGTCCAGTTGCTCATCTGGTGGATCATGCAGCTCACCTGCATCCTCACCATCACCTGTCTGATTCATTGGATGAAGCTCTACAGCGAGCGGCACCATCTTGACGAAAGGCCTGCCTCGCAGACGTGGCTCTTCCGCTTTGTCAATACCGTCGTGTTGCCCTGGATGGCGCTGATGTCGATACCGCTGAGCATCTACATGGCCGCCGATGTGTTCAATCTGAGTGCGCTGACGTGGCAGATTTTCAACCGCAAGCTCATCGATTTCAACAATTTCTCCATGAGCCTTTTCAGCATCATCCAGGTGGTCACCCTTTTCTTTGTGTTCAAATACATCAACCGCCTTGCCCTTGATTTGTTGCAGCAGCACTTCAGCCAGCACCATTTGGAGAACTCTGGTTCGAGGAAGATGATGGGTAAGAACGTCATCCAGGTGGTGGTGTGGGGAGCCTGGCTGCTGCTCTGCCTGAGCATCTTGCATGTTGGTGGTACATGGCTGGGCTATATTGCCGGTGGATTGTCGACGGGTATCGGTTTTGCCTCGAAAGACATCCTGGAGAACATCTACTATGGTATCTCGCTGATGGCTGGTCGCATCAAGGTGGGCGACTGGATAGAGTGCGACGGCACGAAGGGCAAGGTGGCCAACATCTCGTACACCAGCACGCTGGTAGAGGCAATCGACGGTTCGGTCATCGCCTTTACCAACTCGCAGCTGTTCACGAAGAACTATAAGAACCTGACAAAGAATCACGGCTATGTCTTGTCGTTGATACCCTTCGGTGTTGCCTATGGCAGCAACTTGCACGATGTATCGACAATGGTGGAGCAGGCCGTGATGCAGCTCAACCATCCCTATCTCGACCGTGAAAAGCAGGTGCGTGTGCTGTTCACCGACTTCGGCGACAGCAGCATCAATTTCAAGTTGTTGTGCTGGGTAGATGCCATCAAACAAATCTATGCCGTGAGCGATGTCATGGAGTGCATCTACGACACTCTCAACGCCCACGGCATAGAGATTCCGTTCCCGCAGAGGGATGTCCATCTGATTCAGAGGTGAGGAGTAACACTCACCTTTAACTTCTCACCTTAATAGTCGTCATCGTCAGCCACGTCGGCGGCTTCGAGGTCGAGTTCGGCAGGATCGGTATCGATGGTGGTGCGATAGCTCTCCTCGGTGAGCTTATCCTCATCATATTCGTCCTCGTCGTCGTCGTAATCGTCCTCACGGTCTGGCTCGTCGTAGTCACGGTCGATGTCGTCGTTGTTCTCGTCGATGTCGAACTTCATCTTCGGGCGTTCTACGATGGGCTTCACCTTGGCAAAGATGGCTTCCACCCACGAGCCCTTGGGAATCTCGAGCACCTCGAAACCTTCGTTCACCATCTTGTCGTACATGCCGCCAGCCTTGCGCAGTCGTTCGGCGGGTAGGGTAGTGGTGCTGATGTCGAAGCCGCTGAGAATGATATCCTTAATGCTCTGCGAGAGCGAGTCCCATCCGCCGCCGAAGTTGCGGTCGAGTACCTCGACGAGCTTGGCTGCCGAGATATGCCGGATATTCTCGTAGGTGAGGTCGGTCACACGCGAGATGGGGCGCTTCTTCACTCCCATCTTGATTTGTGTGTTCTCGTCGAGCTTGATCTTTCCAACCTTGAAGCCGCGGGCCTCCATTTTCTTGATCACCTCGGGCTTGTCAATCTTCACTTCCTCCACCTCGAAGGCCGTGCGAATCACGTCGATATAGTGGTGGAAGTTGTCTTTCAGGTCGGCATCTTTCTCTGCGGAGTTCCACATACGGAAGACGTCGTTCTCCTGAATATCCCAGGCGCTGCTCTTGGTGAGCGTCTTGAGTGTAAACGTCTTTTTCTGACTATCTTTCATATTTCTTTTGTGTTTGAATTTTTTAGATGTTCAGTTTGAAGTCATCGCCGTCGGGCAAGACGGGGAATCGATTCCGGAATGTTGCCAGCGGCTCCTGTTCGATCATTCCGCTGACCACCTCTTCTCCTCCGTTGTCGGAAGCCAGAAGTCGTCCCTTGGCGTCGATGATGTACGACCCGCCGGAGTAGTGGCTCGTGGGGTCGTTGCCCACGCGATTGGCAGCTACGACGTAGCATTGGTTCTCGAGGGCGCGAGCCTGTAGCAGGATGTCCCACACACGACGTCGCGATTCGGGCCAGTTGGCCACGATGACCATAGCATCGTAGTCGCCTAGGTTGCGCAGCCATACGGGGAAGCGCAAATCGTAGCATACAGCCAGCAGCAGGCGCATACCCTGAAAGCTGACAATGGTGCGCTCCTTGCCTTTGTGAAAAAGCTTGTCCTCGCCTCCATAGCTGAAGAGGTGGCGCTTGTCGTAGCAGGCAACGCTACCGTCGGGCCATACGAAATGAAGACGGTTGCTGAGCTGGTTGTTGTCGTCGGTGACTGCCATGCTGCCGCAGATGGCACAACGTCGCTGCCTTGCCTGTGCTATCATCCACTCGAGAGCTTCGTCGTGTCGGGGAGGCCTCCCGTCGGTCATGAATCCGGTATTCCACATCTCAGGAAGCACGCAGAGGTCGGCTTCGGGAGCGCTGTCCATCAGTCGCTCGGCCGATTGCATGTTGTCGATGGGATTTCCCCAATGGATGTCTGTCTGTAGGATGTTTATCTTCATTCCTTCTGTGGCTTTCGATGTGAAGTCTGTCGTGGCTGTTGACCTACTTTCGGTTGCAAAGATAATGGCATAAAACCTATTATGCAAGTTTTTCAACGATTTTTTTTTGAATTTTCTTCGATTACGGCAAATATATCCGTTCTGAAACGAAAAATATGTTGAAAAAAATGCTCATCTCAAACATTTTTTGTAATTTTGCACCGCGTAGCAGGAAGCATTGTCGCTTTCAGCTTTCGCCAAAACAGACATCGAAACCAATAAGAACAGAAGAAAAAGATATGAAGAACCTGAAACAGTATCTGCCAGAAGTGCTGGTGATCGTTTTGTTTGCGCTTATCGCGTTTGCCTATTTCTTCCCTGCCGATATCGAAGGGAAGATATTGTATCGTCACGACTCATCGGCCGGAGTAGGCTTGGGGCAGGAAGCCCAGAAGTATAAGGAAGCGACGGGCAAGGCCACCCGTTGGACCAACTCGGCCTTCGGAGGTATGCCCACCTACCAGACGGCTCCGTCGTATGGCAGCACAGAGAGCATTACAGCCGCCACAAAGGCCTACCATCTGTGGCTGCCCGAGAATGTGTGGTACGTCTTTGTCTACCTCTTGGGCTTCTACATCCTGCTGCGTGCCTTCGACTTCCGTCGATGGATGGCAGCATTGGGTGCCGTTGTGTGGGCTTTCAGCAGCTACTTCTTCATCATCATCGCTGCCGGGCATATCTGGAAGGTATGGGCATTGGCTTATCTGCCGCCGATGATAGCCGGTATCGTCCTGGCCTATCGTGGCAAGTATCTGTGGGGCCTCATCGTGACAGCCATCTTTGCTGCTTTCGAGGTGAACGCCAACCATGTGCAGATGACCTACTACTATTTGTTCATCATCGTGCTGATGGCGCTGGCTTGGCTCGTCGATGCCATCCGCAAGGGGCAGCTGCTCCATTGGCTGAAGGCAACAGGCGTATGTCTCGCTGCAGCTGTGATAGGCATCGGCATGAATGCGTCGACGCTCTATCATACATGGCAATACTCGCAGGAGTCGATGCGCGGCAAGAGCGAACTGGTGAAAGCCAATAGCGCCAACCAGACGTCGAGCGGACTGGAGCGCGACTACATCACCGACTACAGCTATGGCATCGGCGAGACATGGTCGCTGCTTATCCCGAATGTCAAGGGTGGTGCCTCCGATCGCGTCTTGGGAAGCACGTCGGCTGGTAAGAAGCAGGGCAGCAGCCACTATTTCAACACCGCTGAAGGAACGATACCTTATTCTTATATATACGACCAGATGCCGATGTACTGGAATGAGTCGACGCTCGACCGGCAGCAGCCAGGCACGTCGGGTCCCGTCTATGTGGGAGCTTTCGTGCTGATGCTCTTCGTTCTGGGACTGTTCATCGTCAGAGGACCCCTGAAGTGGGCATTGCTCATTGCCACCCTGCTGAGCATCATGCTGGCATGGGGACAGAACTACATGCCGCTGACCAACTTCTTCATCGACTACGTGCCGATGTATGCCAAGTTCCGAACGGTAGAGTCGATACTGGTCATTGCGGAGTTCTGCATACCGCTTTTGGCGATGCTGGCATTAAAAGAATTCGTATCCTCGAAGAGTGAGGAGCGGGGAGCAAGGAGTGGGAAAGCCCTTTGGGCAACCTTCGCCCTGACGGCTGTGCCTTGTCTGCTCTTCGCGTTGATGCCCGGACTGTTCTTCAATTTCACAACCAATACAGAAGTGAGCCAGTTCCAGCAGATGCTGCCGCAAGACCAGCTCGGTGCGTTCATGGACAACCTGCAGCAGGTGCGCCGCAGCATCTTCACAGCCGACTGCTGGCGCTCGCTGGCCATCATCGTGGTGGGCATGCTCCTGCTGTTGTTCTATCGGGCGAAGAAGCTGAAGCAGGCGTGGCTCATGGGAGCCCTCATCGTGCTCTGTCTCTTAGACATGTGGACGGTCAACAAGCGCTATCTCAGCTACGACATGTTTGTTCCGAAGAGCGAGCGCGAGGCTCCGCAGCAGCTCACCAAGACCGACGAGATGATTCTTCAGGACACCACCGCACTGGGCAACTACCGTGTGCTCAACATGGCTTCGAACACGTTCAACGAGAACGAGACGAGCTATTACCACAAGAGCATCGGCGGCTATCATGCTGCCAAGCTGCGCCGCTATCAGGAGATGATAGAGCACTACATCATGCCCGAGATGCAAGCACTCATGCCGGCCATCGCCAATGCTGCCGGTGATATGACGAAAGTGAATGGCGACTCCATCTTCCCTGTGCTCAACATGCTCAACACGCGCTACATCATCATGCCGCTGCAGGGAGGAGAGACGGTGCCCGTACAGAATCCATACGCCTACGGCAACGCCTGGTTTGTCGACAAGATCAGCTATGTTGACAATGCCAATGCCGAGATAGATGCCATCAAGAAGCTCAATCTGCGCCATGAGGCTATTGCCGACAAGCGCTTTGAGCAACAGTTGGGCAAGGCTGCCCAGCAGGATGAGACCTCGCTCGTAACGCTCGTAGCCTACGAGCCCAACCACCTCACCTACGATGTGGAGTCGGGTAGGGGAGGCATCATCGTCTTCTCTGAGAACTATTATCCTGGTTGGACGGCCACCATCGACGGTCAGCCGGCTGAGTTGGGACGTGTCAACTACATTCTGAGGGCGCTCAACATTGCTGCCGGCAAGCACAAGGTAGAACTGATGTTCTATCCCAAGAGCTTGCAGACAACAGAGACCATCGCCTACATCGCCCTGGCATTGCTCCTCTTGGCCATTGCCGTTGCCTGTTTCGTAGAATGGAAGAAAAAGCATTGAACATTGAAGATTGAACATTGAGCATTGAACGTAAGGCTTAGCGTGTAAGATGAAGAAACTATTATCGTTGCCCCCCAATCTGGTGGGTTGTTTCCACGATATCACGGGGTTCAACCATGCAGAGTGGTTCTGCAACAGCGATCCCGTAGGAAAAAAGTTAGGTTCTGGCGGAGGCACCGTATGGCTCCTCAGCCAATACCGTCAGCAACTGTCAGCTTTGTCGACAGCCGATCCATCCCCCCAGCGGGATGGCGACAAGGAGGATTCGCTCATCCTCATCCATGCTGGTGGGCAGAGCCGTCGACTGCCAGCCTATGCCCCTTCGGGAAAGATATTGACGCCCATACCCATCTTCCGATGGGAACGCGGACAGCGCCTTTCGCAAGACCTCTTGTCGCTGCAGGTGCCCCTCTACGAACAGATCATGCGCGAAGCACCTGCCACGCTACGCACAATGGTGGTCAGCGGCGATGTTTACATCCGAGCCACTCAGCCGCTGCAACCTATACCCGATGCCGACGTGGTTTGCTACGGTCTATGGCTCCCTGCCGAGACAGCGAAGAACCATGGTGTCTTCGTTTCGTCGAGACAGAAGCCGTCAGAGCTGGAATATATGCTGCAAAAGCCGTCGGTAGCCACGCTGGGCGAACTGTCGAAGACCCATCTCTTCCTAACCGACATCGGCATCTGGCTACTCAGCGATCGTGCCGTAGAGGTGCTCACTAAGAAGTGCCTGCAACAGCAGAACGGCAGCAAGCAGCATACGTCTGAACTCCTGAAAGAATACGACCTTTATTCCGACTTCGGAAGAGCCCTTGGCACGCATCCTGTCATACCTGACGACGACATCAACCAGCTCACCGTCGCCATACTCCCCTTGCCGGGCGGCGAGTTCTATCATTTCGGCACATCGCATGATATCATCGGCTCGACGCTGGCATTGCAGAACCTTGTCAACGATCAGCGCGAGATCATGCACCATTCGCGCAAGCCGCACCCCTCGATGTTCGTGCAGAACACCTTCCTCGAGACTGAACTCACCGAGCAGAACCAGAACATCTGGATAGAGAACAGCTGGGTGGGCCTCGGATGGAAGCTCAGCACCAACAACATCGTCACCGGCGTGCCCGAGAACAACTGGCAAATCAGCCTTCGCGACGGCCAGTGTGTGGACATCGTACCTATTGGCGATAACCAGTATTGTGTGCGCCCATACGGCTTCGATGATGCCTTCCGCGGTTCCGTCGACGACGAATCGACCCACTTCCTCGGGCAACCCTTCTGTCAATGGGCGGCCGATCGCTGTATCGACGTCAAAGCGTTTGCCGGACCATCCCCCCAAGGTCAGGTGTGCGATGACTGTGCCGTCGCAAAATTCCCCGACCTCCAGCAAGCCCCCCTCTTTCCCGTTGTCGACAACATCCACGATGCAGGCCTCGTCTTGCGCTGGATGCTCAACAATCCTGAGCTGCAGGGCGGACGAATGCTTTGGAACAACTCGCCAAGACTTTCAGCCGAAGACATTGCCAACAAGGCCAACATGCAACGGCTGATGCGGCAGCGAGCCGACTTTCGTGCCGACAACTGGCGCGCCCTGGCTCGCAATCACGCCCACAGCGTGTTCTATCAGGTAGACCTTGAAGATGCCGCCCGCGAGTTTCATCAGCACCATCTTGCCGAACCCCTTCCGCTGAGCGACGACGAGCCGCTCATGAAGCGCATCCACGACAGCATGTTCCGGGCAGAACTGGCCCGTCTCAATGCCGAAGCCTCGCCTGCGTCGACGGATGTCGAAGGGCAGCCAAAAGCGCTCCAACACGAAGAGCGTGCCTTCGCCCTGCTGCGAGAGGGTCTCACTGCTTCGGCAATGGCCAGCAAGCAGCGTCCACGCCTGTCGGTCTATTTCGACCAGATAGTGTGGGGACGCTCGCCTGTGCGCATTGATATAGCTGGCGGATGGACAGACACGCCGCCTTACTGCCTTATGGAGGGAGGCAACGTGGTCAATCTGGCCATCGAGCTGAATGGGCAGCCGCCGCTGCAGGCATACGTGAAACCTTGTCGCGAGCATCACATCGTGCTCCGCAGCATCGATCTCGGAGCTATGGAAATCGTTGAGTCTTTCGATCAGTTGGCACAGTTCCATCTTGTCGGCAGTCCCTTCTCCATCCCCAAGGCTGCCTTGGCGTTGGCTGGATTCCTTCCCGATTTCTGCGTAGAGCGTTACGACACGCTCGCCCGTCAGCTCGAACACTTCGGCTGCGGCATCGAACTGACGCTCCTCTCTGCCATTCCTGCAGGCAGCGGACTGGGCACCAGCAGTCTGTTGGCATCCACTGTGCTGGGGGCTCTGAACGACTTCTGTGGGCTGGCATGGGATAAGAGCGAGATAGGCCATCGCACCCTTGTACTCGAACAGCTGCTCACCACGGGCGGCGGATGGCAAGATCAGTTTGGCGGTATACTCCACGGTGTGAAGCTGCTGCAGACGCATCGTGGCTTCGACCAGAATCCGGAGGTGCGTTGGCTCCCCGACAGTCTCTTTACACAACCCGAATACGAACCCTGTCACCTGCTCTACTATACGGGCATCACCCGTACGGCGAAGACCATCCTGGCCGACATTGTGCGCCGCATGTTCCTCAATCAGCACGACGAGATACAGCTCCTGCGACAGATGCAGCGACATGCCCTCGACATGTATGAAGCCATCCAGCGCAACGAGTTTGAGCAGATGGGACGCCTCATCGGTAAGACGTGGCAGCAGAACCAGTTGTTGGACAGCGGGACAAATCCTGCTGAGGTGCAACAGCTGACCCGCCTCATCGACGACTTCTGTCTTGGCTACAAACTGCCAGGTGCCGGCGGTGGAGGTTATCTCTACATGGTGGCAAAGGATGCCGAGGCGGCAGCCCGCATCAAGCAGACGCTCAACGCACATCGCCTGCATACTAATGCCCGCTTTGTCGACATGAGCCTCAGCACCACCGGCCTGCAGGTGAGCAGAAGTTAGGAAAATGAAGAACTTCTAAAATGAAGAATGAAGAATGAAGAATTTTTAAAATGAAGAATGAAGAATGAAGAATTATGCATAATGCATTATGAACTATGAATTATGAACTATGAACTATGAACTATGAACTATGAATTGTTCCGCACGCCTGTAGACATCGCGAAGCCACCCTTTGGCATCAAGCCAGGTCAGCACATCTTCTGTGTGGGTAGCTGTTTCGCGCAGAGCATCGGCCAGCGTTTTGCCGATGCCCTCTTTCCTACGGCTGTCAACCCATGGGGCGTGATGTACAATCCGGTCAGCATTCTCCATACCATCCAACGAATTGGCAATGCATACTCCCTGCAGTCCGCTTCGGCTGTCGATTCTGCATCGTCAGCAGGCGAAGACATCGCTGCAGCTACGCCTCCTGACGTAGCCATCCTGACGCTGGGCACCAACCATGTTTACCGACTGAAATCTTCCGGAGCTATTGTCGACAACTGCCAGAAGCGCCCCGCTAACCTCTTTCAGGAGGAATGCCTCAGCGTCGATCAATGTGTGGAGGCCCTATGCCAATGTGTCAGCATCCTGCAGCAACTCAATCCGGAGGTGAAGATCGTCCTCACGGTCAGCCCCATCCGTTATCAGAAATATGGTTTCCATGAGAGTCAGCTGTCAAAGGCAACATTGTTGCTGGCCGCCGACAAGGTGGTCGGGCTACAACAGAAAGTCGCCAAGGAAACCACGAATGGCGGAACAGACAGCAGCATAGCCTATTTTCCTGCTTACGAACTGCTGAACGACGAGCTGCGCGACTATCGTTTCTATGCCAGCGATATGCTCCATCCCTCCGAACAAGCCGTCGGCTATGTGTGGCAACGCTTTGTAGAGGCTTTCTTCACGACAGAAGCGTGTCAGTATCTCAAAGAATGGAACCCCATCCGTCAGGCGCTGGATCATCGGCCGTTCCATCCCGATGCGCCGGCGTATCAGCAGTTCATGGCGCTGACGCAGCAACGCCTTGATGCCTTTAAAGCGAAGTACAACCTTTAGCGGCTTTATCCCCAAAAGCGGCAGTAGGCACCGTAATCAAAGGGGTGCCGGCTCCGTTATCGTATATAAAAAGAACAAAATATGAAGCAACATTGGTTCGTTTTCTGCAGGACAGACCTCCTGCTTGTCAGTCAGCCCGACGGCACGCTGACCATCCCCCTGAGCGAGCAGCCCCCGGTGGCGACGGCTCCATGGACGAAGATACACCAGCTGACGATGCCCGACGGCGAGGTGGTCAAGACGATGAGGGTGGAACAGCAGACAGTGCCTTCCGAACTTCAGGATGTGGCAACATGGTGCGGCCTTCGAGCCAGCTATCAGAAGCTGCCGCGCGACCTCTATCTGAAGGCCGGCAAGTGTCAGGAGATACTGTATTGGGACGAGAACACGCGCTACTGCGGTGTCTGTGGTGCGCCGATGGAGCTGCACACCGAGATCTCCAAGCGTTGCACGCATTGCGGAAAGGAGGTGTGGCCGCAGTTGGCAACAGCCGTCATCGTGCTGATTCACAAGGGCGAAGAGGCGTTGCTGGTGCGTGGGCGCAACTTCGTGGCCAACTTCTACGGTCTTGTGGCAGGCTTTGTTGAGACAGGCGAAACGCTCGAAGAGGCTGTGGCGCGAGAAACGCTGGAAGAGACGGGACTCACGATCACGAACATCAGATATTTCGGCAGCCAGCCGTGGCCCTATCCTTGCGGTCTGATGGTGGGTTTCGAGGCCGACTATGTCAGTGGCGAGATTCATGTTCAGCTGTCCGAACTGAAGCGGGCAGCATGGTTCCGTCGCGACAATCTGCCCCGTATCCCCGAGAAGCTCTCCATCGCCCGTCAGCTCATCGACCACTGGCTGGAGGGGTAGCTCTCGATTGCTTGCATATTCGTATTCAGCCATTTAGATAAAAAAAACATTCGAAGATGAGACTATTTCTCGTGTTGACAGCTTTGTGCCTTTCTGTCGCAGCAGAGGCCGAAGAGGTGAGCGTTGCGTCGCCCGACGGCTCGCTGAAAGTGACGATGAACGATGCCGCCGGACAGCTTTCCTATCACATCAGTTTTGATGACCAGCCGGTAGTGCTTCCCTCACGCTTGGGACTGAAGACGAGCATTGCCGACTTGAGCCAGGGGCTGCGCATCGTTGACAACCGGAGCGCACAGCTCAGCAAGAACTATACGATGACGAACACAAAAAGCTCGTCTGTCAGCTTGACAGCCAACACGATGAGCGTGGCCGTGGAGAACGTCGATGGCTTCCGCTTCGAGATAGAATGGGTGGTGGCCGACCACGATGTGGGCTTCCGCTATGTGCTGCCCCGGCAGAAGGACAACAAGTACAAGCGGATGGTTGTAGAAGAAGAGCTGACGGCCTTCCTGCTGCCCGGCGAGACACGCACTTTCCTTTGTCCGCAAATAGGACCCGAGACGGGATGGGAACGCACAAAACCCAGCTACGAAGAGGAGTATGAGGCCGATGCTCCCATGCGACAGTCATCCAAATACGGTCTCGGGTATACCTTCCCCTGCCTGCTGAAGACTCCTTCGGCATGGGTGCTCATCGGCGAAACAGGCGTGGGGAGCAACTTCTGCGGTGCTCATCTCTCCGACTTCCAGGAGGGTAGGGGCTTCCAGATCGCTTTCCCCCACGAGGGAGAGAATGGTGGCTTTGGTTCTGCCAAGCCCGGTATTCCGCTTCCGGGAGTCACACCGTGGCGGACCATCACCATCGACACGACGCTGAAAGCCATCGTTGAGACAACCATTCCCTACGACCTTGTCGACCCGCTCTATAGTCCGTCAACCAGCTATCAGCCAGGTCGTTATACGTGGAGCTGGCTCATCTGGCAAGACCGCTCCATCAACTATGCCGACCAGCAACGCTTCGTCGACCTCGCTGCCGACATGGGCTACGAGTATTGTCTGGTGGACAACCTCTGGGACGAACGAATCGGGCGCGACAGCATCGAGCTGCTCAGCAATTATGCACGCAGCAAGGGCGTGTCACTCATGTTGTGGTACAACTCTAACGGCTTCTGGAACGATGCTCCACAAGGGCTGCGCAACCTGATGAACACCGCCATAGCCCGTGAAAAGGAGATGGCTTGGCTTGAGAAAATAGGGGTGAAAGGCATCAAAGTAGACTTCTTCGGAGGCGATAAGCAGGAGACGATGCGTCTCTACGAAGACATCCTGAGCGATGCCAACCGCCACGGTCTGCAAGTGATTTTTCATGGTTGTACGCTGCCGAGAGGGTGGGAGCGGATGTATCCTAATTTCGTCGGTGCCGAGGCGGTGTTGGCTTCCGAGAATGTATTCTTCACCGAGTATCATGCCGACCGTGAAGCTTTTCAACTGACGCTTCATCCTTTCGTCAGAAATGCCTATGCGTCAATGGATTGGGGTGGCGTCATCATGAACCGCCATCTCTCGAAAGACAACCATAGCCGACATGCCCGTAAGACCTCGGATGTCTTCGAGATGGCTTCGGGCATCACCAATCAATGTGCCATCAACTGCGTGGCCGTGCAGCCTAATACTGTCCACGATTTGCCGCAGTTTGAAATAGATTTCCTTCGTCGGCTGCCCACCACGTGGGACGAGACACGGTTCATCGAGGGCTATCCCGGACGCTATGTCGTGATGGCTCGCCGCCATGGGGCCGACTGGTATGTGGCCGCCTTGAATGCTACCGACCAGCCGATACGCCTGGAACTCAATCTGGCCGACCTTTTCACGGCTTCCGACAGTCTGCTTCTCTATGCCGACAAGCCACGAAAAAGAGGCGAGCTTGTGCCCGCCTCCTATTCGAAGCCGCTGAAACCCAACGGCAAGGGAAAATGTTTCGTGACGCTCCAGCCTCGTGGCGGAGCCATTGTAGTCAAGCGTTAGGAGGAGAAGCCCCCTCCCGCCTCCCCGAGGGGAGGAGTCCCACGTGGCAGGCTACCGTAGGGGCGGAACAGCGTTTCCGCCCGCAACAGCGCATACGTGGCACGTGTCGTGTCACGCTTCCTGCGAGTGGCGATTAGCCCAGACGCTTGAGCTGAACGGTGAAGTGGCGCATCAGCGGAGCTTCCCACGTAATCTCCACACCGCGTTTGATTTCGTTGCGGCGGTCGTAGACATTCTTCAGGGCTGCAGCGATGACGTCCATGTGGTTGTCCGTATAAACGCGGCGAGCGATGCACAGACGCAGCAGGTCGAGGCCACCGAAGCGGTTCTCACGCGTCACGGGGTCGCGGTCGGCCAGGATGTAGCCAATCTCGCAGCCGCGGATGCCTGCCTCGAGGTAGAGCTCGCAAGTCAGCGTCTGAGCGGGGAACTCTTCCTTCGGAACGTTGCACAGCACCTTGTCGGCATCGATGAACAGGGCGTGACCGCCAACGGGACGCTGGTAGGGAATGCCGTATTCGTCGAGCTTCTTAGCCAGATACTGCACCTGATGGATGCGTGTCTCCAGCATGTCGAACTCGGTGTTCTCGTCGAGACCGACGGCCAGGGCGTTGAGGTCGCGGCCGTTCAGACCACCGTATGTCAGGAAGCCCTCGAAGGGGATGCAGAACTGCTTGGCACCCTCGTACCAGTCTTCCTTGTTTGTGGCGATGAAGCCACCCATGTTCACCAGACCGTCTTTCTTGGCCGACATCGTCATGGCGTCGACATACGAGTACATCTCGCGGGCTATCTCCTTGATGGTCTTGTCGGCATAGCCTTCCTCGCGCGTCTTGATGAAGTAGCTGTTCTCTGCGAAGCGGGCAGAGTCCATCACGACGGGTACGTTATACTTGTGGCAGAGCTCGCAGGTCTCGCGGATGTTCTTCATCGAGACAGGCTGTCCGCCTACGGTGTTGTTCGTTACGGTGAGCACCATGAAGGGCACGTTGCCGGGGTTCTCCTTCAGCACCTTCTCCAGCTTCTCCAGAGAGACGTTGCCCTTGAAGGGGATTTCGAGCTGCGTGTTCTTGGCCTCGTCGATGGTGACGTCGATAGCCTTGGCCTTGCGGAACTCGATGTGGCCTTTCGTGGTATCGAAGTGTGCGTTGCCAGGAACGACGTTGCCTTCCTTCACGAGGTAAGAGAAGAGCACATTCTCAGCAGCACGGCCCTGGTGTGTGGGGATGACATACTTGAAGCCGAAGATGCGCTGTACAACCTCCTGGAACTTATAGAAAGAGGTAGCACCGGCATAGCTCTCGTCGCCAAGCATCATGGCCGACCACTGGCGGTCGCTCATGGCACCTGTGCCAGAGTCGGTGAGGCAGTCGATGTATACCTGCTCAGCCTTCAGCATGAATACGTTGTAGTGGGCCTCTTTCAGCCACTGTTCTCTTTCTTCGCGAGTGCTCTTGCGGAGCGGCTCAACCATCTTGATTTTCCAAGCTTCTGCAAATGGGATTTCCATAAATGTTGTTGTTTATTAAGGTGAATGATATTGATTTCGGCTGCAAAGGTACGAAGAAAAAACGAAAGACATGCATAAAAACTGCAAAATTATGCTAATTCGATGTCTGATTCTTTCTTTTCTCATGGCAGATTTAATGATTGTCTACAATTCTACATTACTACATTACTACAATAAGGTGTTTCCATCAATCGTGAAAAGGGTCAGAGTAGATTTTTATTATTATATATATATTATATATATAATATATATATAATAATAAACTATTTTACTACCCCCCATCTGCACCTCGTGAGATGCTTATTGTAGTAATGTAGTAATGTAGAAATGTAGTTTTTTCAAATCCAAAGTAGGAACACCTCATTGATGATCTCCGACTTGCTCGTAGATAATCTCTGACCTGCTCGTAGATAATCTCTGACCTGCTCGTAGATAATCTCTGACCCTATCAAAGACCATCTCTGACATGCTCAAAGACCATCTCTGACGTTAGCGCAATGGCAGGTGTCACGCTGGGATAGATTACCCACTTCTTCAGCAGGTTCGCAGCGAAAAGAAAATCGGTATCGGTGATGTTTTGTCAGTTGTGCTGGCATGGCATGATTTTTGATGTTCTTCCGATAGAAGAATCAAACAAGGTAACAAGAAAGGAGATTGGACAATATGGCATTCATCGATTATTATAAGATTCTGGGCGTAGCGAAAGACATCCCGCAGAAGGATGTGAAGAAGGCTTACCTGAAGAGGGCTAAGCAGTTTCATCCCGACCTTCATCCCGACGACCCGAAGGCGAAGGCGAAGTTTCAGGCTCTGAACGAGGCATACGACGTCATTGGCGACCCGGAGAAACGCCGCAAATACGACCAGTATGGTGAGCAGTGGCGCGAGGCCGATGCCTTTCAGGGCGGTTTCGGTCGCGGTGGCAAGGGCGGTTCGCCGTTTGAGGACTTCGACTTCAGTGGCTTCTCCGGAGGCGGTGGCTTCAGCTCGTTCTTCAAGGACTTGTTCGGCGGCGGCCAGTCGGGAGGTTTCAGCAATCCCTTCAGTGGCGGTTTCGGCAGAAGTGCATCGTCGGCTGTCCAGACGGGCGATGTCAATGCCAACGTAACGATCGACATCTACACCGCTCTGTTAGGAGGCGAGGTGATGGTGCAACTGTCGGACGGTAGCAAGATCAAGCTGAAGGTGAAACCTGAAACGCAGCCTGGCACGAAGGTGCGTCTGCGCGGAAAGGGGAAGAACAAGGGCGACGGTTCGCAGGGCGACCTCATCATCACCTATCAAGTGAAGCTGCCCACCCATCTCTCCGAGCGCCAGAAGGAGCTGCTCAGAGAGATGCGAGCGGAAATATGAAGTATGAGTACGAAGGTTGTATTACGAAGGTTGAAGTACGAATTATGCATTAAGCATTAATAATTGTTACTCCACAAGCTTCGTCATCTTCAGCAGGGAGATGCGTCCTTCAGGGTTGACGATAGCGTTGACACGATATTTGTTGGTGGCGTTTTTCGCTGCATCGGTGTGCTGAATATCGAGCGTAGCGGGAAACGTCACTTCGTATTCATACTGAGCGTCGGCCACCTCACGCTTCTTGATGTCGTACTGTCCGGGCAGTTTGAAGGTGATGCCCGTCACATCCTCTTTGTACCAACGGTTCATGAACTCCACGACATCGGCCTTCGATGTGTTGGTCTTGTCGAGCAGGGTCATCCCGTCGGCTGTTGTTCCGATGAGGGCATTCTCGTCGCGGCTGTTGATGCTGACGAAGAAGTTGTGGAAGATATTGCCTATCAGCGCTTTCTCCTCGGCGGTTATCTCCTGGGTCTTCAGCTTCTTCATGGCATCTTCGGCTTCGTCGTAGTGGTCGCCGTCGTCGTGGTTCTTCATATAGTTGAGATACTCTTCTACGGTGTTGGCATTGAGGCAGAAAGCCCAGTCGATAGAGTCGATGAGGTGTTTGGCTTCCTGTTTGTGGCTGCTTTCCGGATGTTTGCGGATATACTCTTCGAGAGCAGATTTCGACAAGCTCACCAGGGCGTTCGTCCAGTCGTCGTCAACCTGTTTGATGGCTTGCAGATGGGCCATGATGCTGTCGCGATGGGCCAGCGGAGCGTCCTTGAACGTGTCGAGATAGCCCTGCAGCACCAACGGGTCGTTGCTCTGCATGGCGAAGTTCCATTCCTGCATCTCCTTCTTGTCTTGCGCGTCCTTATACATATAGAAGCATACGCCGCAGATGATCAGGGCGATGACGAACGATACGATGATGCCCACCTTGCTTGTCTTCTTCTTCGGTGGGGGTGGCGTCTGCTGTTGCTGCCGACGAGTGGTGGTCACGGCCTTGCTGGCGGGTGTCGATGTCTGCGTCTTGTCGTTCGGCTCGGTGTGCTCGCGTTGTGCTTCCTCGTTGACGACGGGAGCCGCTACGGGTGCCATCATGGCCGGTTTGGGTGATGCTGCCTGTTGCGTGGGGTAGTGGCAGTGGGGACACCAGTCTTCGTTGTTGAGGTAGACTTCCCCACACTTGGGGCAACGGGTCACTTTGCCTGCTATCTCCACGCCGCAACTGGGGCAGGTGGGAGCTTTGTCGCTTATTTGGTGCCCACATTCGGGGCATTTGATGATAGCCATCTTTTATTTTATATTTTGTAGTTGTCTATATTTCGATGTTTTGATATTCCGATTTTTCAAGTTTTACCGATGTCGGAACCTCAGTTCCCTGAGCGTGTGCTTTCCCATCAGGCGACTCTTGTCAACATAGCCGTTGATGCCGTTGATGCGCCCCTTGGCGGTATACTGCCATGCAGTGTAGTCGCGTCCGTCGGCCAGGATGGGCTGCTTGTCGCTGTACATCGCCACCATCAGGGGATAGTCGTCGATCTTGTGCTGCAGGTATTTGTTGTAGAAGTTGCGCCCGGTATAGATGAGCGGTTTCTGCTTGTAGGCTTTCTCCACCAGTGTGAGAAACTTCATGAGCGAGTCGCAGAACTGCTGTGCAGGCAGTCCACCGTTGGTCTCGACGTCGATCATCGGGATGAGGTCCTGGTCGCCTGGTCGGCATTGCGTCTTGAAGTTCTCCAGCTGTGTGGTGACGTTCGTCTTTGGGCGGAAGAAGTGGTAGGCACCCACTTTCAGCCCGTGGCGGTGAGCCAGTTCGATGTTGCGGGCATACTGCTCGTCGATGCGGTCGCCTCCCTCTGAGGCCTTGAGGTAGACATATTTCATGTGGGTGTTGTCGCCTACTGTCTCCCAGAAGACGTTGCCCTGATAGTGGCTCAGGTCGATGCCGTGAATGTGCTTGCAGGTATCCTCGCAAAGGATATAGCTCTCCTGAGCTGTTGCCCTGAGCGTAGCGGCTATGATAATGAGTGTGATGGTGACGATTCTTTTCATACAGTCTGCAAAGTTATAGCAAAAAGCGCAATCTGCAAAATAAATTATGTTTCTTTAACCCGAAACGCTTTGATGTCGTCATTTGATACGGTTGTACAGCGGGTCGAGGGCTTTCCGCTCGACGCCTAACTGCTGCAGGCGGTTGAGGTCGCGCCGGGCTTCCGTGTGTTTTCGCTGTCGGATGTAGATGTCGGCCCGGTTGATCAGGTAGTCGATGTTGTCGGGGTCGCGCAGGATGGCTTCGGTGTAGTCGAATTCTGCCAGCGACAGCATGTTGCGCTCGAGCTCCATTCCAGCCCGGGCAGCATAGGCGATGGCACTGTCGGGATGTTGCTGTACTAAGATGTTGATCTGGTCCATCGCTTCGGTCAGCCGGTTGTCTTTCTGGTTGAGCAAGGCCAGTCCGAGGCGCGATTCGAAGTGGGTAGGCACGATGATGAGCACATGTTCGAAGTCGATGCGGGCGAAGGCGTAGCGGTGCAGTCGCTCGTTGGCATGAGCTCGGAAGAAGAGTGCTGCGAGGTTGTCGGGCTGCCGGTCGAGGATGCGGTCGTATTCGTCTTTGGCCGTCTGCCATTGTTCCAGCTGCATGTTCCACGAAGCCTTTCTCAGTCTGAGGTCGATATTCTCGGGATAGCGCATCAGCTCGTTGGCGGCAGCCTTGAGGCTGTCGCGCAATGTCTGGTTGTCGGTCTGTGCAGAGAGGGAGAGAAACCAGAACGTGAGGCTGACGAGAGTGGTAAGGCGCAGCATGTCAGAAGGGAACGCCGTCTGGAGCTCCTTGTGGTGGCGGTAAGGGCATCGACGAGTCGTAGTTAGGCTGATTGGCATTGCCGTTCATGCGCGAACCGATGAACTCGCCCCCCTTCTCAGCGGGTGTCCTGAAGGCATTGTCGCCTGGATTCTGGAATCGGGTGAACTCGCCTCGGAAGTTGAGCAGCACGTCGCCTGTGGCACCCTTACGGTGCTTGGCGATGATGATCTGGGCCATGCCGTGCAAGTCGTTGCCCTTGTCGTCGGCATAGATATGGTAGTATTCCGGTCGGTGCACGAAGATGACCATATCGGCATCCTGTTCGATAGCTCCCGACTCGCGCAGGTCGCTCAGCTGCGGGCGCTTGCCCTCTATGCCCTCGCGGCCTTCAACCGTACGATTGAGCTGTGAGAGGGCGATGATTGGGATGTCGAGCTCTTTGGCCAGACCTTTGAGCGAGCGGCTGATGGTAGACACCTCTTCCTGTCGGCTTCCGAACTTGGCACCGTTGGCGTTCATCAGCTGTAGGTAGTCGATCATGATGATCTTCACCCCTTTCTCCCTGACCAGGCGTCGTGCTTTCGTGCGGAGCTCGAAGATGCTCATGCCCGGCGTGTCGTCTACGTAGATAGGTGCTGCCTCGAGGCGTCGCAGGTTGCGGTCGAGCCGTTTCCACTCTTCATCGTCGAGCTGTCCGTTCAGGATTTTCTTTCCTGACACCTCGCAGACGTTAGAGATGAGTCGGTTGCCCAGTTGCACGTTGCTCATCTCGAGCGAGAAGAAGGCAACGGGAATGAGCTGGTCTACGGCGATGTTCTTGGCCAGCGAGAGCGCGAAGGCCGTCTTACCCATTGCAGGTCGACCGGCAATGATGACGAGGTCGGAATTCTGCCATCCCGACGTTTTGTCGTCGAGGTCGTCGTAGCCAGTGGGAATGCCTGTCAGTCCGCTGGTATTGGAGGCTGCCTTCTGGAGGATTGTCACAGCCTGTTTGAGCACGGGGGCGATGTGTGTGTAGTCTTGCCGCATGTTCTTCTGCGAGAGTTCGAAGAGCGACCCTTCGGCCTCTTGCATCAGTTCGTCGACGTCTACCGTCTCGTCGAAAGCCTTTGTCTGAATGACGCTCGAGTAGGAGATGAGCTCTCTGGCAAGGTATTTCTGCGCAAGGATGCGCGAGTGGTACTCGATGTTGGCCGACGATGCGACGTGCGAGGTGAGTTCCACGATGTAGGCTGGTCCGCCGATGTCGGCGAGTGTTCCCTCGTGGCGGAGCTCTTCAGTGACGGTGAGCAGGTCGACCGGTCGCTCGGCGAGGCTCAGCGTCTGGATGGCTCTGAATATTTTCTCATGGCGGGGCTCGTAGAATGTCTCCGGCTTCAGGATTTCGCTGACGACAGAGAAGGCGTCCTTATCGATCATAAGGGCGCCTAAGACGGTGCGTTCCAAGTCGGTAGCCTGTGGTTGCAGGTGTCCCAGACTTGGATCGATGGGTGTTCGGTTCTTTCTTTCTGGCATGATTCTGATGTAGTTGAATAGTTAACTCTTCGAGTCGTTGAAGAGGTCGTTGATTTCCAATATCTCGTCGTCGTCGAACCATTTCGACAGTTTCTCTTTGGCTTTCTGCTTGACATCATCACTGACGTCGCCCCATACTTTCTGCAGGACGTAGACCAGCACGGAGAGATCGTCGCCAAGACCTACGATAGGAATGGCATCGGGTACGACGTCGAGCGGACTGATGAGGTAGCCTAAGGCTCCGATGATGATGGCCTTGTCTTTCACCGATACTTGGTCGCTTTGTAGCGTGTAGTATAGTATCAATGCAGAATAGACCAACTTGGCTCCGGCTCTTTTTGCGACGCGTGATATTTTTTCCAAGAACTCACCTTTGGAGAACTTGTTGCTGTATTGCATGAAATCAGGAAGTTCCATCTATGAAAAGTTGAAAAATTTAAAAATTAAACAATTATATTTTCGAGGGTACGAGGGTACGAGGGTGCGAGATTACATTTGTTGTTGTTTCGAGGCACACTGCATGGGGTACGGCTGAGCGGGGAGTGTGGAACTCCCCGCTGTAGGTCGCTTTATCGCTTTCCCTTGAACTGTCCGCCCGAGGCAGTCTTGTTCTGGGTGTTGTTGGATTGCTGTTTGTTGGTCGACGACGAGCTGCGTGTCGAAGAGGTGTTGCCTGCCGACGAGGCCCTCCAAGACGAACCGCTGCCAGACGTAGAGGTGTTGTAGCCGCTGCTGCCCGAGCGCCAAGAGGTGGTGGAAGAGCTCGTTGCCGAGTTGCGTCCGTGGTTGCTTGTGCCATTGTTGGG
The DNA here is from genome assembly GCA_946624005.1 of uncultured Prevotella sp. Classification (GTDB taxonomy): domain Bacteria; phylum Bacteroidota; class Bacteroidia; order Bacteroidales; family Bacteroidaceae; genus Prevotella. Next base: position 67,633 of record CAMORS010000002.1, read on the forward strand.
CGGCAGCTTGATCGACGTGGGCTTGTTGAAGTTGCGGTCGGCATAATAGCTTCTCTGGTGGCTGTTGTTTCCTCCGCGATACGACCTGTAAGCCAGCGGAGCGCTATAGTAGACCGTGTGCTCGCCATACCTTCTGTAGATACGCATCCGCCAGGAGCTGCTGCGCCACGAAACGGGGCGATAGAAGTAGTTGGCTTGCATGTAGAGATCATACTGATAGGCTGTCAGCACGTAGCGAAGGTCGCTGTTGCGGCGTTCCCAAGCCCATCCGTAGAGGCTGGCGCGGCTGTCGATAGCCATCAAGTAGTCGATGTTGATTTCGTACACAGCTTCGCATTGTTCTCGGCTGAGCTGCAGTTCGTAGGCCATCTTGTCGGTGAGGAACAAAGCCTCCTGCCGAGCCTGCGAGTATGTCATTGCTGCGGCCTCGACAATCATCGTTGTCAGCAGGGCCATGAGTAACATAAACTTTTTCATATCCGTAAGTCTTTTTTATGGTTTAACTTCAGGTTCACGGTGCAAAGTAACGAAATATTCCTGACATCACCAAAGGTTTTTCCCTAAATCGGTCAAGTTTTTTTCCTACTCGTCAGAGGGATTTGCCTATCTGGCCAACACCGAACGGTAGTAGTCTTCGTACATTCGCGCCACTTTCAGATGGTCGTGATGCCGTTTTACGTAGGCGATGCTCTGGCGTTTCAGCTCGGGTATTCTGTCGGGATGCAGGATGAGCTGTTCCAGTTCGTGGAAGACGCTCTCGTAGGTGGGTTCAACATTGACGATGGGGCGCAACTCGTTTTCGCCGATGATGTCGTAGTTCTCGGGTTCGCCGCCTCCGATGCAGACGAGTCCTTTGCTCATCGCCTGTAGGGCATTCATGGCTGGAGTATAGCTGTAGAGCTGGTCGAGAATGCAGTCGCAGCCGTCCATCATGGCCTGATAATCGTCGTAGGGGATGTGTTCGGCTTTGACGATGCTGCAGCGTCCGGGATATTTCCGCTCGATGTCCTGGAGGGCTTGCAGCATGATGTCTGTTCCTTTGAAGTGGGACCGGCGTGTGTCGATGCCGATGAAGAAGCGGATGGGGTCTTTCTCGGGGTGGAAAGGATGGACGGGCTCGTCGTGCTCTGTCTTGATGGGCAGAGGGATGAAGCGTGTCTTGTCGGGGAAGTATTCGCCATAGCAGCGGATGTATTCGTAGAGGCAGGCAGGAATGCCGTCGCAGTCGGTCATCACGAGACGGCAATAGTCACCCTTGGGCGTGTCCACCCATTCGTTGACGAAAGCTTTCACTTGCGGTTCGTCGGTGCGCTGGTGGTTGCCAATATAGAAGTCGCCGTAGCGAAACTGCTTTCTGTTCAACCCCGCGTCGACCCAGTACCAGTCGATGCCAAAGGCTCCGATGAGCATCTTCCTGTTGTGGCGGCGCAGGTAGCGATAGACCTTCTCGGCGCGCTGCGACTTCATCCAAACAAAGTCGGGGTTGATGAGCTGCACGATGTCGAAGTCTCTGAGGCGTGGCAGGATGCTGAGCAGCTTCACGATGTAGCCGATGCCGCTCATGGCCGATGTGCCTAATCGCATCAGGGTGATGTCGCGCTCGTAGTTGCGCCAGCGTGTGCCGTCGGAGACGACGAGCACCTGATGTCCCAGTTCGCGCAGTCCGGTGGCCAGCGTGGCGTGGAGGTTGCTATATTCGCCAAAGAGGAGAACTCTCATGATGGTTGATGTTTGATGTACGATGGTACGATGTGTTCCTTCGGAAGTTTGATGTTTGATGTACGATGTACGATGTGTTCCTTTGGAAGTTTGATGTTTGAAGGTTGATGTACTTTTTCCATATTCCTTTTTTACTCGTGAAGCGATACATCGTCCTTCGTCCTTCTTACGTCTTACGTCAGTAGGGGGAGCGTTCGTAGCATCAGCTTGCGCCCCATCTTCGACTTCACCATGCGGCGGAACATCTTGTACTTTGCCGTGTAGTCGGCCTCTGGCAGCGGAAACAGTCCGCGCTTGGCGAGCCGCTCGATGCGTTCGTCCAGTTCTTTCTCGCTCTTCGTCAGCGTGATGATATTGTAAAGATAGTCCATCGACAACTGGGCCACTCGACGACGGAGTGCCAGGTTTTCTGCTCCGTGGAGTGTCTGTGCCAGGTGGTCGAGCTGGAAGAGAACATACTCGGCATCGTCGAGGCGCCGTTGGAGCCACTCCTTGTCAGCATTATGAACGATGGAGCCGGCTCGTATGCGGTAATAATAAGCACAAGTGTCGGTGGCATAAAGCTCTTCGGCTCGAAGGATAAGCTGTGGCGTAAACTCCTCGTCCTCGTGCAGCAGTCCTTGCGTGAAGCGTAGCTGCATGAGCAGTTTCTTCTTGAAGACATAGCCCCAAGCCGATGCTCTCAGGTTGTTGCGGCGCATGTATTCGGCTCCTGTCAGCGGTCCGTCGAAAAGGTAGGGCGAGTCGACATCCTTTTCTTCGCTGGTGTGGTTGAACATCACGACGTCGGGATGCTTCTCGCGCAGCAGCATCATGCAATGGTCGTAGTTGGCCTTGATGAGCAAGTCGTCGGCATCGACAAACTGTATGTACTGCCCATGACATAGCTCTATGCCTCGGTTGCGTGCTCCGCTGAGGCCCTGGTTCTTCTGCCGCAGGTAGACCAGCTGGTCTTGGCAGTCGATCAGTTCGTTCAGGGGGCTCACCTCCGAGCCGTCGTCGACGAGGATGATCTCTCGCTCGTTGTCGTCCAGTTCGATGGCCAGGATGCTGTCGATACACTCGCGTAGCATCTCAATGGGCACGTCGTAGTAAGGAATGACGAAGCTTACCAGTGGCCTCGATTCTTCATTCTGTAAAGTTTGCATAAGCCTTTGACACCTAAAAGTCTGACTAATATGAGTTTTATCTTATCTACAGCTCCTTTGGCTTCGCCTAACGACATCTGCCAGGCACACTTCGGGATGCTGATTTGCTGTTCGGTAGCGTAGACGTCTATCTGCACGTTGACCATCTTCAGGTAGAAGTCGGTGGCACGGCTGTCTTGGCTTAACTGCCACTTGCTGAATGCCTCGCAATAAGCCCTGAGCAGCCAGCGAAGCTTGCGTGGATCGCAGCTTGCGGTCAGTCCGCGCGGGTTGTCACAGTAGTAGTAGAGCCCTTGGTCGGTGGTGGCCACACGTCGAGCGTTGTCGAGCAGGCGGGGCAGGATTTCAGCATCCTCGTAGATGCGTCCCACTTCATAGCGCACTGTCTCGAAGAGTCGGCGGCGATAGATCTTGTTCCATGCGTAGGAATGCAAGTAAGCCCGTTCGGCCAGCCAGTATTGGCGCATGTTATCGTAGACGTTGGGCTGTAGGGCGAGTTTGCGCTGTCGGTTGCCGCCGTAGTATTCCATGACGGGAAACTCGAGCATGTCTATCTGGCTGTCAGCTTCGATGATGGGTAGCAGATGGTTGAAAGTGCCGGGCTCCACGTAGTCGTCGGAGTCGGCAAAGCAGATGAACTCTCCCCGAGCCCTGTCCAGTCCCTCGTTGCGTGCTGCGCTGAGTCCTCTGTTCGGCGTATGCACTACGCTGATGCGTTGGTCGTCGGCGGCAAACTGGTCACAGAGCTGTGCTGATCCGTCGGTCGACCCGTCGTCGACGAGCAGCACCTCGTAGTCGGTGCCGTTGTCCGTGGTGATGCTCTCCACGCATCGTCGTAGCGTGTCGGCCACCTGGTAGACGGGTATGATGATGCTCAGCTTCATGTTCGTCCAACCTTCTTGCTTCTGTCTATCTGATGGTCACCTGTGTGGCGCCGTAACCATATTCCTGGAACGAGGCGTCTTGATAGGTGTACGATTTGTAGCGATAGGTCAGCTCGTGGATGATAGCATGGCGCAACACCCCTTCGCCCTTGCCGTGGATGAAGACAATCTTCTGCCCCTTGTTGCCTCCGTAGTCGGCCAGAGTGCGGCGGAACACATCGAGCTGATAGTTCAGGATATCGCCGGCCGACATGCCTCGTGTGGTGTCGAGAATCTCGTTGGCGTGCAGGTCGACGACGACGGGTTCGTCGCCCTTGTGGTGTTTCGGTGCAAAGGGATTGCCTCCCTTCTTGCTGTTGTCGTAGCGTCTGACGTAGCTGTTGTCTCTGCCGGAGCCGTTGTTCGTTTGCATTCCCCGTTCGCCGTTCTTAGCGGGGTTCGTGTACATTTCCTCCTTCAGCTTGTTGGCGTCGACGACGAGCGTGCGTGCCGGTCGGTCGTTCTCGATGATGGGGTAGACGAGGGCCTTCTGTTCGAAGAAGTCGTTCTCTTGGAAGGAGTGCAGCTTATAGAACTTCACGGGGTCGATGCGCAGCTGCACGTCAACGGGCTGTTTGATGAGGAAGGGCTTGTCGCGTTTGTAGGCTGTGAGTTGCAGGCAGACACGCTCCATCTCGTTGAGCGACTCCCTTCCGAACTCCTCGACGAAGAGTTTCGTGTTGGGCTCTATCTCGCCCACCAGACGAACGCGCCATCCGTTGCCCTCTGCCACGAGGTAGGCAAAGTGGAGATAATAGTTGCAGTCGTTCACGAGGTAGGTCTCGAAGCGTGTCTGCATCATCTCCAGCGGGTTGATAGGCACGAAGGCCAGGTAGGCCGACAGCTGGTCGCCGCCCTTCCGCTCCTCGACAGGTTGGCGGAAGGTCACGGGGCGGTCGGCAGGATCATCGTCTGTTTCCGACGTATCGCGTTGCCTAATCGTATTTCCCTTCGGGCTGTTTTGTTCCGTTGTGTGCTTCGACACCTGATGTTGCGGATTAACGGGTTTCCCCATCTTGCTCTCTACCATGTGTCCGCTGCTGTAGTCGTCGTTGTCCACAACTACTACGTCGTTAACGGCCATAGGAATCTCGAAGCCGTCTTCATCCTCTACGAGCACGATGTTCTTTCCCTGGAAGCCCGAAACGCGTCCGCCTCCTACCTCGCTGAGGAATCTCACTTTGTCGCCTATCTTCATTTTTTTTCTATATTACTAAGTTGTAAATAAGGTTTAGTAGTAAGGACGCGAAACGTCGCGTCCCTACATCTTTGTCAGATTTTGTTGATGTCTACGTAGCCATGCATGATGGCGTAGATAGTGAGAGCCGATACGCTCTTCAAGCCCAGCTTGTCCATGATGTTCTTCCGGTGTGTGATGACGGTGGTGAGTCCGATGTTGAGCTGGTCGGCTATCTCTTTGTTGATTTTCCCCTGCACGATGAGCGACAGGACCTCAAGCTCGCGGTCAGACAGGATTTTCCGCTGCAGCACTTCGGGTAGCGGTGGCAGGTTCTTTCCGCCGGGATGGCCGCCCTGCTGCATGACCAACAACGAGCGCACGAGCTGCTTCTCTGGCACGTTGATGCACAGACAGCGGAAGTCGCTCATCTGTGTGCTTGTGGTCAGCGTTAGTACGATGGTTTTCCGGCGGCGTTGCAAGAAGAAGTTGCGGTGTTGCAGGACAGTGTTCATCGCCACGAAGTAGTGCACGTAGTCGTCGGGATTGTTCGCCTCCATTTCAGCAAACTCACCGAAGGTGTCGACAGCGACGACGGGCATCACCTGCTGTATCAGGCTTTTCAGGCCTAACACCGCCAGTGTATTCGGATCGAGGATGGCTATGCGAAACACTCCTTCACCCCGCGGGTTTTCGTTTAATGAGTGGAAATTCATGGTGCAAAGGTAAATAATAATCCCCGAAACACCAAATGTTTCGGGGATTATTTGTATAGAAAGAGTATCTTAACTCAGGAAGCCCAGCAGCGCACCGGCAGCAACGGCCGAACCGATGACACCAGCCACATTGGGACCCATAGCGTGCATCAGGAGGAAGTTGTGGCGGTCGTATTCCAGGCCAAGGTTGTTCGAGATGCGGGCTGCCATCGGCACGGCCGACACACCGGCATTGCCGATGAGCGGGTTGAGCTTCTTGTCCTTCGGAAGGAAGAGGTTCATCAGCTTGACGAAACCCACGCCGCTCATGGTGGCTACAACGAAGGCGCAGGCACCGATGAAGAAGATGAAAATGGTGTCCATCGTCAGGAACTCTGATGCCTGTGTGGAGCAACCCACGGTAAGACCCAGGAGCATCACGACGATATCGTTCAGGGCATTGCCGGCCGTCTTGGCCAGACGGGTTGTCTTGCCCGACTCCTTCAGCAGGTTGCCGAAGAAGAGCATGCCGAGCAGCGGCAGGCCCGAGGGCACGATGAAGGTGGTCAGGAGCAGTCCGATGATGGGGAAGATGATGCGCTCTGTCTGGCTCACCTGGCGTACGGGCTTCATGCGGATGAGACGCTCTTTCTTGGTGGTCATGAGCCGCATGATGACGGGCTGGATGACAGGTACGAGAGCCATGTACGAGTAGGCGCAGACGGCGATGGCACCCATCAGGTTGGGTGCTGTCTTCGACGAGAGGAAGATGGCTGTCGGTCCGTCGGCACCACCGATGATGGCAATACCTGCTGCCTGGTTAGGCTCGAATCCGAGTGCCAGAGCCACCATGTAGGCGCCGAAGATTCCAAACTGTGCTGCTGCACCGATGAGTACCAGCTTGGGATTGGCAATGAGGGCTGAGAAGTCGGTCATTGCTCCGATGCCGAGGAATACGAGTGGTGGATACCATCCTTGGCGCACACCTTGGTAGAAGATGTTGAGCACCGAGTTGTCTTCGTACAAGCCAATCTCCAGTCCGGCATCGGCACGGAAGGGGATATTTCCCAGGATGATGCCCAGTCCGATGGGTACAAGGAGCAGTGGCTCGAAGTCTTTCTTGATGGCCAGCCAGATAAAGAAGGCACCCACCGCAATCATGATGAGGTTGGGAATGGAGGCGTTGGCGAAGCCTGTATATGTCAGGAACTCATTGAAATTGCTGACAAGGAAATCTGTAAATGACATTTTCTTTATTTACGATTTGACGATTTACTATTTTATCGCGTATTGACAAATACTTTTCAGAACTTATCCGATGGTGAGCAGTGTGGCTCCTTCCATCACGGTGTCGCCTTTCTCCACGAGGATGGAGGTGATGGTGCCCGTAGCTTCGGCTTCGATGTTGTTCTGCATCTTCATAGCCTCGAGGATGATGACGGTGTCTCCCTCCTTGACGCTCTGTCCAACGCTGACCTTCACCTCTGTGATGGTGCCGGGCAGCGGGGCCATAATCTTCTTGCCTCCGGTGGCTGCTGAAGCAGTGGGCTTGGCGGCAGCGGGCTTGGCAGCAGGTGCTGCCGGTGCGGCAGCTGTGGGAGGTGTGACGTGAACAGCCTTTGCCTTGGGCTTGGCAGGCTCCTTCATCTCTACTTCAAACTGTTTGCCGTTGACATTCACGCGGGCGATGTTGCCTTCTATCTCTTCTATCTCAACGTTGTAGTTGATGCCGTTGAGTTTGTATTGATAATTTTCCATTTTCCTTTTTTATATTTACTGTTAACGATAAACTCTCAACTGTGTCTGTCTAAATGTTCTCACCGGTAGGTATCTGATGGTGGGTGTATCCACTCTGTTGTCCGGCCATCGTGTTGCCACCCTGATACATGCCGTTATGCCAGCGCGAAGAATGCGGTGTGATGGTGATGATGCCGCTCTCTTCGTCGTGGGTGTTGTCGCGATACTGCTTGAGAGCCATCGCGATGACCACCATATACTCCTCGATGTTCGGTTCGCGGGGCTTGTCGCCCTGCTTCGTCTTCTGCTCGGACATCTTCTTCCAGTTCTGTTCGCGCTGCTCGCGTTCGATGGCTTTCTTCTCTTTGTGCTTCTTGGTCATGAACTTACCAAAGATGGTGAAGAAAACGTAGAGCAAAGCGAGACAGAAGAATACGATACCCATCGACAGGATGGTGATACCGAAGCCGTGCGGGTCGTCGCGCTTCAGCTTGGCTATCTTCGACTCGTTGATCTCGATATAGTTGCCGATACCGGGCGTGACGGCCTCTGCAGGCTTGATATCCCATTGCTGGAAGCCGTCCTTGATGCGTGCGAACGACTTGTCGGCATCAAGAGTGGGCACCGAAACGGAGTCGATGAGGTCGATGCCGTTGCCGTCGTAGAGGGCTATCCACAAGGGCTTTCCTGGCTCGACGGGAGCTTTCAGGTGGAGGGCACCCTTGGCGGGATTGGAGTTGAGAAACAAGATGAGGTGCTCGCGTGCCGACATCTGCGTGCGTTCCTCTTCGTTAGGAATAATGCTCATGCGTGCAATGCGTTGCGGCGCTGTGAGCTTCGGGTTGAGCACGTTGCGGTCTGTTGTGATGAACATGCCGCGCACGTTGTAAGTTGAAAACGACGTGTTGGTCAGTTCCACCCAGGGCAGGTGTGCTCCGAACTCGTCTTGCAGGTTCTGCTGGTTGTTGGTGAGCACCTCATTGATTTTGATGTTCTTCGCTCCTTGCGCGAACATCGAGGTGCTGCAGGCCAGCAGAGCCGCAAGCATGAATACGATTTTTTTCATACGTGTATTATTATATCTGTTTTGCTTTCAGGGGTGCAAAGTTACGAATAAATAAGGAGGTGGGCAAGAAAATCGTCAAGAAATTCGGTTTATCCCACGTAAAGGGTTTCAGCCGCAGAAGAAGAGTACGATAATCTGGGCTGTGAAGATGCGCAAGAACATCGACAGCGGGTAGACCGTCGAATAGCCCACGGCGGGAGCCTCCTTCGAGCAGACGCTGTTGGCGTATGCCAGTGCGGGCGGGTCGGTATAGGTGCCGGCGAGCATTCCCATGAGCGTGAAGTAGTTCAGGTGGTGGCGCTTGCGGGCTATGGTTCCTATGACGATGATGGGAATGACGGTGATGAGGAAGCCCGACAACACGTAGAGCAGTCCGTCGCCGTCGACGACCGTGTTCCAGAAGCCGGCGCCGGCCTTGATGCCTACGCTGGCGAGGAACAGCACAAGGCCTATCTCGCGTAGCATCATGTTGGCCGATGTCGTGGTGTAGGTCACGAGGTGCACCTTGTAGCCGTAGCGGCCTATGAGGATGGCGATGATGAGAGGTCCGCCGGCAATGCCTAAGCGCAGCGGAACGGGCATTCCGGGAATGGCAAAGGGGATGGAGCCGAAGATGATGCCCACGATGATGCCGATGAAGATGGTGGCGATGTTGGGCGCGTCGAGGCGTCGGATGGAGTTGCCCATCTTCTCGGCTACGTGGTCGACGGCATCTGCAGGTCCCACCACCATGATGCGGTCGCCCACTTGTAGGGGCAGGCTTGCCGAGGCGAAGATGTCCATCCCTTGTCGGGTGACGCGGGTGACGTTGACACCATATGCGCTCGAGAAGTGCATCTTGCCCAGCGTCTTGCCGTTGATGTTGGGATTGGTGATGAGTATGCGCTTGTTGACGTAGGGCTGGTCTTGCACGCCCCAGTCGATTTCAACCTCAGGGCCGATGAAGGCGATGATGGCCTCGGCGTCGGCTTCGGCACATACGACGTTGAGCACGTCGCCTTCGTGGAGTACGGTCTGGCTGGTGGGTATCGATACGTGCCCGTCATGAAGCATCCGCGAGCATACAAAGTTGCGGTTCAGAAAGTTGCGCACCTGCAGCATCGTTTTCCCGCTGAGGTATTGGTTGGTCACCTTCAGCTTCAGCCGGTAGGGCTTGGTGTTGGTGTTGGCCTCTTCCAGTTCGGAGAGGTTCTCTTCTTCTTTCGTCAGGCGGATGCGGCAGATATAGCGTACGAGGATGGTGGCTCCGATGATGCCCAGCACGCCGAGCGGATAAGCGCAGGCATAGCCAGAAGCAATCTGTGGGATGTTGTCGGTGAAGACGTTGCTCAGGGCCTCCGTGGCAGCACCCAGTCCGGGGGTGTTCGTCACGGCGCCGTAGAGTGTGCCGACGAGCATCGGCAGGTTGTGCGGGTCGCTGGTGTCGAAGAAGGCGTAGTAGCATCCGAACATCACGAGGATGTTCAGCAAGATGAGTATGGTGGCCATCCAGTTCATCGTGACGCCTTCCTTGCCGAAGCTTTCGAAGAATCCCGGTCCCACCTGCATGCCTATCATAAAGACAAACAAGACGAGGCCGAACTCTTGCAGGAACGACAGCGTCTGCAGGGGAGCCGTGAAGCCGATATGTCCGGCCACGATGCCGGCGAAGAGTACGAAGGTGACGCCCAGCGATATGCCGCCCACCTTCACTTTGCCGAGCAGCACGCCGATGGCGATGACCAAAGAATAGAGCAGCACGATGTGTGCTACTGAGTCGTTATCCGTAAACAAGTGAATCAACCAGTCCATTTTATTTTTCTGACAATGTGTCTTTTACATGGTTTTTGTTCAATTCTTTCATTCTGTTCCTGATTTCGCCGAGCGGCACCATGACGAAGTCGCGTTGCTGCATCAGCGGATGGGGTATCTTCAGGTCGGGTGTGTCGATGGTGATGTCGTCGTAGAGCAGGATGTCGATGTCGATGATGCGGTCGTGATATTGTCCATCGGTCGACTTGTGGCGCCGCCCCATCTCGCACTCTATCTGCTGCGTGGCGTGCAGCAGCTCGTGGGGCGAGAGGCTGGTGCGGCAGCAGATGGCAGCGTTGACAAAGCGGTTCTCCGATTGGAATCCCCATGGCTCAGAGTGGTAGAGGGCCGACTGTGCTGCGACGCTGCCTATGCGTTTGTCGATCATCCTGATGGCACGTCGGATGTTCTCTTCCTTCCTGCCCAGATTGGTGCCTAAGCCCAAATAGACAACGTGTGTTGCCTTCTTGTCCATTCCCATCACGTTCCAGGTGTTCCGTTAGTCGTTCAGGATGAGCATCGCGTCGCCATAGCACCCGAATTTGTACTCGTGCTCGATGGCCAGCTCGTAGGCTTTCATCACCAGCTCGTAGCCACCGAAGGCTGCCGTCTCCATGAGGAGTGTCGACATGGGGTGGTAGAAGTTGGCTATCATGCAGTTAGAGAGTCCGAACTCATAGGGCGGGAAGATGAACTTGTTGGTCCATCCCTCGTATTCCTTGAGCAGCTTGTCGGTGCCGACGGCTGTCTCGGTGGCTTTCACCACGCTGGTGCCGACAGCGCAGATGCGTCGTTCTTCCTCCTTGGCCTTGTTGACGATGCGGCAAGCTTCAGCACCGACGAACATCTGCTCGGAGTCCATCTTGTGCTTCGTCAGGTCTTCCACCTCGATGCTGTGGAAGTTGCCTAAGGCGCAGTGGATGGTGACATAGGCAAACTCGATGCCCTTGATCTCCATGCGCTTGAGCATCTCGCGCGAGAAGTGCAGTCCCGAGGCAGGTGCTGTCACGGCACCCTCGTGCTTGGCGTAGATACATTGGAAGTTGGTCATGTCTTCTTCCGTTGCCGGCCGTTTGTCTACGATGTAGTGGGGCAGGGGAGCTTCTCCCAGGGCGAAGAGCTCGCGCTTGAACTCGTCGTGCGGACAGTCGTAGAGGAAACGCAGGGTGCGTCCGCGGCTCGTTGTGTTGTCAATCACTTCGGCCACCATCGTTCCGCTGTCGTCGAAGAAGAGCTTGTTGCCGATGCGAATCTTGCGGGCTGGTTCTACAAGCACGTCCCACAGGCGCATTTCCTCGTTCAGTTCGCGCAGCAGGAACACCTCTATCTTGGCGTCGGTCTTCTCCTTGGTGCCGTAGAGGCGTGCGGGGAACACCTTTGTATCGTTGAAGATGAACGTATCGCCCTCGTCGAAGTGGTCGAGAACGTTGCGGAAGTCAAGATACTGCTTGTTGCCCTCGTCGTCGGTGAGCGGTTCGCCGTTCTCGTCGGTTTTGAACAAGTCGATGGTCTGCGACTTCTTGTGAAGCACCATCAGGCGGCATTCGTCACGATGGAAGGGCGGGTTCAGGGCAATGAGCTCTTCCGGCAGTTTGAATTTGAATTGTGATAACTTCATCTCTTATCTTTTATTATTTCTTTTTTCTTGATTGTCGTCAGTCGATGTCGGCATTTTTCTTGCGGTCTATCCGCGGGGAGTGGGCATTGAGCCAGGCAGGAAACTGTTCAAGCGTTAGGCAGTTGTCCACACGGACATCGCCGACGCGGGTGCGACAAAGCGACGTCAGATAGGCACCGCAACCGAGCTGCTCGCCGATGTCGCGGGCCAGCGAGCGGATGTATGTACCCTTGCCGCAATGCACACGCAGACTGAGTTGCATCAGCTCGGGGTCGAAGTGCAGCAGTTCGAGCTGCTCCACATGCACCGTCTTGGCATTGATCTCGAAGTCGTGGCCCTTGCGGCTCAGCTGGTAGGCGCGTTTGCCGTTGACGCAGACGGCGCTGTAGACGGGCGGCACCTGTTCGATGTCGCCCACAAAGTGCTGTAGCACCTCTTCAATCTGCTGGCGCGTGATGCCGCTTGTGTCGAACGTCTCGTCGACGGGGTGCTCCATGTCGTGGCTCGCGGTGTTGGCTCCCAGCTGCAGGGTGGCAACATACTCTTTGTCGTGGGCCTGCAGCGTCTCTATCAGCTTGGTCTTCTTGCCTGTGCATAGTGTCAGCACGCCTGTTGCCAAGGGGTCGAGCGTGCCGGCATGCCCCACCTTCACCTTAAAGCCTTCGTGCTTGGTGAGCAGGTAGCGGATATGAGCCAATGCGCCGAAACTCGACATAGCATACGGCTTGTCGATATGCAGGATAACCCCTTCCTTGAAGTCCAGCTTTTCCATGTTCAATGCTCAATGACAAAGACTATAAGCAATGGCCACCAGTCCGGCTACGGCGCAGTAGGCGGCAAAGTAGATGAGCTTGCCGCGCTTCACGATGTTGATCATCCATTTGCAGGCGAAGCAGCCCGAAGCGAAGGCAGCCACGAAGCCCACGATGAGCGGCAGTGTGCCGATATCACCGAAGACATCCACGCCCTTAACGGCTTTCACGCCGTCGAGCAATACCTCGCCGAGAATGGGCGGTATGACCATGAGGAAGGAGAACTGTGCCAGTCGCTCCTTCTTGTTGCCGAGGAGCAGACCTGTGGCGATGGTGCTGCCCGAGCGCGAGAGCCCTGGCATCACGGCACATGCCTGTGCCACGCCGATGATAAAGGCGTCCTTCAGGCTGATCTTCTCTTTCTGTCGCGGCTTGGCGTAGTAGGAGAAAGCCAGCAACGAGGCTGTCACCAAGAGCATGATGCCCACGATGAGCAGTCCGGAACCGAAGATGGCTTCCACATCGTCTTTGAAGAAAACACCCACGATGCCTACGGGAATCATCGACACGAGGATGTTCAGGGCGTAGCGCGTCTCGTCGTTGAGCTCGCACTTGAACAGACCTTTCACAATCCATTCTATCTCGCTCCACAGCACAACGAGCGTGCTACACACCGTGGCAACATGTACAGCAACGTCGAACATCAGGTTGTCGCCGCCGCTGATGCCAAGTATCTCCTGACCGATGGTCAGATGGCCACTGCTGCTCACGGGCAGATACTCCGTAAGGCCTTGTATCAGGCCCAATATCAAAGCTTGAAACCAGTCCATTTCGTCAATGCTTATTCCTTAATCCTTGTCTTTCGGCTTGTATACGATGGCCACGATGATGCTGAGGAAACCCAGGAACGTCACGGCTGGGGCCACCTTGATGCGCGTGGCGCTGAAGATGTCGGGGTTGTAAGCCTCTACGGTAGACGCATCGCCGCTCATCAGGATGAAGCCGATGATGACGATGGCCATTCCTATTGCCAACAGAATGAAGTTGGTCTTTCCGAATGCTAAGTTTTTCTTATCTGCCATTTTTTTATGATTTGCGTTCTTTACGTTAGTTATGTTCTTTACGTCAGTTGCGATTCGTCTTTCAACTCTTATACAGATCGCCCGCCTTCATGCGGAGGAAGCGGTTCACCGAGAAGTAGGTGCACAGGAAGGTGATGATGAGTCCGAACACCAGCATAGAGGCTACCGTAACGGCCAATACCCTCCATGTGATGACCGTCGTCACCTCCGGTTCGTACAGGTAGAGCGCATAGACGCCTGCACCCAGCACGCCGATGGCCAGTATGGCTGCTCCGATGCCGATGCCGATGCTCCGCTTGAGGAAGGGGCGGCGGATGAATCCCCATGATGCTCCTACGAGCTTCATCGTATGGATGGTGAACCGTCGGGCGAAGATACCGAGCTTCACCGAGTTGTTGATGAGCGAGAACGACACGATGGTGAGCAGGACGGCCAGCACCAGCAGCACCAGGTTGATGCGGCTGAGGTTGGTGTTCACAGAGTCCATCAGGTCTTGCGGGTAGGTTATCTCGTTCACCTTCGGGTTGGCTTTCAGCTCGCTGCTGATGGTCTTGAGCGAGTCGCTGTTGGCATAGTCGGCCTTCAGCTGCAGCTCGATGCTCCCCACGAAGGGGTTGATGCCCAGAAACTCGCTCGGGTCGGTGCCCATCGCTTTCTTCTGCTCTTTCAGGGCCTGTTCCTTGCTGATGTAGGTGAGGTGGCTGATGTACGGCTTGCCTTGCAGCTCGCGGCACATCTTCTGTGCCTCGGGCGTTGTCATGTCGTCGCTGAGCATCAGCGTGACGGTGAGGTTCTCCTTGACGTAGGCCGAGAGGTTGTCGGCCACCTGTACGGAGAAAACCACCATACCTAAGAGTATAAGCACCAGAGCCGTGCTTATACACAATGTAACGGCCTGCAGTCCACGATGACTGCGGGCTTTCTTTCTCTTTCTTGTCATATTGGCTGCAAAGATACGCCCTTTTTTGCTGAAAAACAAAGGTTTTAAGGATTTTTTTATGAAAATATTGCTTTTTGCTCAGTATTTAGTACCTTTACATAAGGTACTCACGTTCGAAAAAGCAAAAAATATTTTGCTTTTCGCTCACTTAATCGTACCTTTGACTGACGTCGAAGGTACTCACGTTCGGCAAAAAAAAGAATGAATTCTTTTGTTTTGCGCTCACTTATTCGTACCTTTGCACCCATGAAAATCGACCGCGACATTCTGAAAATTGCTCTGCCG
>CAMORS010000003.1 GCA_946624005.1 uncultured Prevotella sp.
TCTCGAAGAACTTCCAGCTCAGCGGTACGCTGCAGCATCTCTCCGAGCAGGCCCTCACCACGAAGGTGTCGATGGGCAACGAACCGCTCAACAACACGCTCTGGGGCATCAACATGAACTGGAAGAAGGAGAGCCAATGGCTCACCAACATGCTCGACAAGCTGCCCGGTCTGCATTGCACGGCTCCCTCGCAGATATCCTTCACGGGCGAGTTTGCACACCTCATCGCCGGTCAGGCCCACGGAACGCAGGACAACGCTTCCTATCTCGACGACTTCGAGAACACGAAGAACACGCTCGATGTGTCGACTCCCACGTCGTGGATTATCTCCAGCGTGCCGAGCATGTTCCCCGAGAATGCCGACAAGACGGGTGTCACCAGTGGCTACAACCGTGCCTTGCTCGCATGGTATAACATCGACCCGCTCTTCACCCGACGCTCATCGTCGCTCACCCCCAGCCACATCAAGAGCGACCTCAACCAGCTTTCCAACTTCTACGTCCGCGAGGTGCCCGTCCGCGAGCTCTTCCCCTTCCGCGACCAGAGCAACTACACCGGTCAGACGGCCACGCTCCAGATCCTCAACCTGGCCTACTATCCCTCCGAGCGAGGACCTTACAACCTCGACCCCAACCTCAACGCCGATGCCACGCTGCCCAACCCGCTCACACGATGGGGCGGCATGATGCGCAAGCTCGACACGAGCGATTTCGAGGCGGCCAACATCGAGTATATCGAGTTCTGGCTCCTCGACCCCTTCCTCTACAGCAAGAACGAGCCCGATGCCAACCGCTACGGAGGCGACTTCTACATCAACCTCGGCGAGGTGAGCGAGGACATCCTCCGCGACGGCAAGAAGTTCTACGAGAGCGGAATGCCCGTCGACGGCTCGCAGAGCTTCAACTATTCGCAGTGGGGTAAGATTCCCACGCAGAGCACGGTGACCTACGCCTTCGCTACCACTTCCGGCTCGCGCAACCTGCAGGATGTGGGCTACAATGGCCTCAACAATGACGAGGAGCGTACGTACGAAGCCTACCAGCAGTTCCTCTCCGAGATACAGGGCAAGGTCAGTGCGGCAGCTTTCGACAGCATCATGAACGACCCCGCCAACGACGACTACCACTACTTCCGAGGCTCCGACTTCGACCAGATGGAGGCGCCCATCCTGCGGCGCTACAAGCGCATCAACATGCCGCAAGGTAACTCGCCCGACAACGAGAACTCGCCCGAGAGCTACAGCACGGCCTATAAGTCGACACCCGACGTGGAGGACATCAACCAGGACTATACGCTCAACGAGTACGAGAAGTACTACCAGTATCACATCAGCATCCGTCCCGAAGACCTCGTCGTCGGCCAGAACTACATCGTCGACAAGCGCATCACACACCCCGACCTGCGCAACAACGACCACTCGCAGGAGACGGCCTGGTATCAGTTCCGTATCCCCATCAAGGACTTCGAGCAGAAGGTGGGCTCCATTAGCGGCTTCACCAGCATTCGCTTCATGCGCATGTTCTGCACCAACTTCGAGAAGCCCATCGTCCTCCGCTTCGGTTCGCTCGACCTCGTGCGTGGCGAATGGCGCATCTACGAGCAGTCGCTCTCCGGCGGTGCCGAGACGGGTAAGATGGCTGTCAGCGCCGTCAGCATCGAAGAGAACAACGACAAGCAGCCCGTCAACTACGTCCTGCCGCCGGGCATCCGTCGCGAGCAAGACCCCACACAGCCCCAGCTCGTCGAGAGCAACGAGCAGTCGCTCGCCATGACCGTCACCGACCTCGGCACGGGTACGGCCAAGGCCGTCTACAAGAACACCAACCTCGACCTCCGGCAGTATAAGCGCATCCAGATGTTCGCCCATGCCAACGCCATGCCGCAGAACATCACCAACCTCACCGACAACCAGCTCGCCGTCTTCGTCAGGTTCGGTTCCGACTATAAGAACAACTATTACGAGTACGAGCTGCCCCTGCAGCTCACACCCGAGGGAACCTACAACCGCTATTCTACGCAAGACTGCCGCGCCGTATGGCCCGAGCAGAACATGCTCGACATTCCGCTCTCCGTCTTCACCCAGCTCAAGAAGCAGCGCAACAAGGCCCGGTCCGAAGGGTTGGCTTCCTACAACATGCCTTACTCCACCTACACCGACGACAAGCCCAACAACAAGATCACCATCATGGGTAACCCCTCGCTCGGCGAGGTGAAGACCATGATCATCGGTGTCAGAAACCTTTCTTCCGATGTCAAGAGCGGCGAGGTGTGGGTCAACGAGCTCCGTCTGCTCGAATACAACAACGAGGGCGGATGGGCCGCTCAGGGCACGCTCAACATGCAGCTCTCCGACGTCGCCTCGCTCAACATGATGGGTAAGATGTCCACCGAAGGATATGGCGGACTCGAACAGGGTGTCATGGAACGCTCCACCGACAACTCGTCGCAGTATGCCATCACCGCCAACATCGAGCTCGGTAAGTTCTTCCCCGACAAGGCGAAGGTGTCGGCACCCCTCTACTACTCCGTCACCAAGGAACGGCTCAGCCCGAAATACAACCCCATGGACACCGACCTCGAGCTCAAGGACGCCCTCGAAGCCACGGGTTCGAAGCACGAGCGCGACTCCATCGAGAGCATGGCCGTCACCAAGACGTCGACGACCAACTTCTCCCTCACCGGAGTGCGCGTCGGCATCACCACCAAGCGGCATCCCATGCCCTACGATCCCGGTAACTTCTCCTTTTCCTACAGCCACTCCCACCGTCACAACTCGGGCGAGACGACCATCTACGAAGACGAACACCAGTGGAAGGGCTCCATGAGCTATTCCTACACACCGGTCTACAAGACGTTCGAACCCTTCAAGAAGATGCTCTCCAAGAACAAGAGCAAGTGGGTGGAGATCCTCAAGAAGTTCGGCCTCAACTACCTGCCGCAGAACATCTCGTTCAACAGCGACATCCTCCGAACCTACTACGAACTGCAGGAGCGCGACCTCGAGAGCCTGGAGAACGCGCAGCTGCCCCTCACCTTCAACGAGCAGTTCCTCTGGAACCGCGACTTCTCCATCCGGTGGGACCTCACTAAGAACCTCCACCTCAACTTCAACAGTGCCACCCACGCACAGATAGAGGAGCCCTATACGCCCATCAACAAAGACCTCTATCCCGACCGCTATACGGCCTGGAAAGACTCCGTCAAGACATCGCTCAAGAACCTCGGCTCGCCCATGGACTATACGCAGAACTTCACGGCCTCCTACCAGCTGCCGCTCAACCTGCTGCCCATCTTCGCATGGCTCAACGCCGATGCCAACTACACCGCCAACTACGGATGGCAACGGGGCACCGACCTCGAGGACGGCACGTCATTAGGCAACAACATCAACTCCAACCGCACCCTCACCCTCAACTCTACGTGGAACCTCGAGAAGCTCTACAACCTCTCGCCCTTCCTCAAGAAGGCCAACGAGCGCTTCAACAAGACGGCACGCCCCAAGGCCAAGAACCAGGGAAGAATGTCCCCCAACAGCCGCAACGCCCTGTCGCGCGACGGCAAGGACAGCAAGGATGGCAAGGACGGCAAGGATGGCAAGAAGGGCAAGAACGACAAGGGCGATGACCTGAAGAACCCCTCCGACAAGGAGAAGGCTGCCCTGCCGAAGAACAAGAAGGGATTCGAGAAGGAAATCAAGCTCCTGCCCGATACCACCATCGAGGTGAATCATGGCAAGAACTCGAAGAAGCTCATCGTCTCGGCAAAGACAGCCGACGGCAAGTCCTATCCCATCAAGTACAAAACCCTCGACAACAACAAGATCAGGATAACATCGAAGGTCGACTCTGCCACCACGCTGAAGATCTCCGTCCTCGCCAAGGAACCCAACGACGACAAGGCATGGTACAAGACGGCACAGGTCGTAGCCCGTGCCCTCATGATGGTGCGCAACGTCAGCATCTCCTACCGCGACATCTACAGCATGGCCCTCCCCGGATTCAAACCCTTCGTGGGCGACTTCTTCGGACAGCGGAGCGACGGCGGCATCCTCTCGCCCGGTCTCGACTTCGCCTTCGGTACGGCTGGCGAGGGATTCCTCTCCAAGGCGCGCGATAACGGATGGCTCCTCATGAACGACAACGTCGCCACACCGGCTTCCACCAACTCCACCCGCGACCTGCAGCTGCGCATGACGCTCGAGCCGATGAAGAACTTCAAGATCGACCTCAATGCCTCGCGCAAGGAGACGAAGGCACGCTCCATACAGTATATGTATCAGGGATCGCCGACGACGCAGAGCGGAACGTTCGACATCACCACCATCTCGCTCAAGACAGCCTTCGAGTCGACCGGCAATGCCAACAACGGCTACCGCTCAAAGACCTTCGAGAAGTTCTGCAACTCGCTCGAGCAGTTCCGGCAGCGCGTAGAGGCGCAGTATCATGGGGCCTCTTACCCCACAGGCACACCCCTTGCCGGACAGACCTTCAACGCCGAGAACGGAACGGTCAACAAATACTCCGCCGACGTCATGGTGCCTGCCTTCCTCAGTGCCTACACCAGCATGGGCGGCAACGACCTCGGCATCTTCCCCTCGCTGGCCAAGATGCTGCCCAACTGGAGCATCAAGTTCAGCGGCCTCGGACAGCTGCCCTGGTTCCGCGACCACTTCAAGTCGGTCAACATCAACCACGCCTACAAGAGCGTCTTCGCCGTCGGAGCCTATTCCACCTACAGCACCTTCATGGAGTATATGAACGGGCTGGGCTTCACCACCGATGCCACCACCGGCAACCCCACACCCAGCTCCATGTTCAACGTCTCTACGGTGAGCATCAACGAGTCGTTCTCGCCCCTGCTCGGCATCGACGTGACGTTCCAGAACAACCTCACCTGCAAGCTCGAGTATAAGAAGACGCGCGTTCTCAACCTCTCTATGACCTCCATCCAGATCAACGAGCAGAGCTCCAACGACTGGGTTCTTGGCATGGGCTACAAGATCAACGACTTCAAGCTCTTCGGCGGTTCCAACCATCGCAAGGTGAAGTCGAAGAAGAAGGCCGACGGTGAGGGCGACGAAGAGTCGTCCGGCAACTCGTCCTCCTCGCGCACCACCTCGTCGAAGAAGGGCTCCGTCAACCACGACCTCAACCTGCGCCTCGACCTGTCCTACCGCATGCAGGCTGCCATCGTCCGCGATATCGCCTCGATGACCTCCTCTGCCTCGTCGGGCAACAAGGCCTTCAAGTTCTCCTTCTCGGCCGACTACACGCTGTCGAGGTTGCTCACCATGAGCCTCTACTACGACCAGCAGGTCAACACGCCGTTGCTCTCCTCGTCGTCGTACCCCACCACGACCCGCGACTTCGGTATATCAATGAAGTTCTCGCTTACGCGATAAGTCCGGCAGAGATAGTCTCTGACGGTGTCATAGATAGTCTCTGACAGTGTCGTTGATAGTTTCTGACACCGTCAGAGATTATCTCTGATAGGGTAGGAGACGGCAAACGACGTCATGATTAGAAATGCGCATTTCCTACTTCTACATCATTCTTTACGTGGTTTTCGTTAAATATTCATAAATTGTAAAGATATTCTTTTGTTATCTAATATTTATTCATATCTTTGCAACAATAATGTATTTACTATTAACCAATAGCTTATGAGTGCTTCCTATACGAAACTGCCTAATTCGGCTTGCTGCCGTTTGTTCTTGCTGTCCGTTCTCTTGTCGGTGTGTGTGTTTGCCAGCGCACAGATCAACAAGGAGGGCTACCATCTGGTCTATTCCTCTGAGTCGGCAGAGACGGCTTCGGCACTGCTCGACCTGACGGACGAGGAGATGGCGTGCTGCACGGGTGACTTCCTGAGCAAGGAGAACATGGAGCGGCGGTGGTCGTACTGCCCAAGACGGTCGTCGACATGGAACAAGCGGATGGGGACAACCGACGAGGAGCGCGACCTGGTACACCTGCTGGAGGATGGGCATCTGCGGCTGCTGGCCGTCACTACTGACGGTACGGCCGACGGCTTCGTCACGGGTGGCGTGCAGATGAAAGACGGCTATAAGTATGGCATCATAGAGGTGAAGGCGAAGTGCTATCCGCACAAGAGCAACTTCCCTGCCATCTGGATGATGCCCGTCGACCAGAGCGACGGGTGGCCCAACTGCGGCGAGATAGACATCATGGAGCAGATAGGCACGAGCTCTACCGTGTACAGCACGGTGCACGTGGGAGCACGCTACGACAAGAAGGTGGGCAAGAGCTACGCGTGGTCGGGCAGCCGTACGTTCAACAACGACTATCACGTCTATTCGCTGCTCTGGGACAAGACGAGCCTGACCTTCTATACCGACGGCATCCAGGTGTTCCGCTACGAGAAGGACTTCTCGCTCGACCTGGAGAACCACCCCGACTACGAGAAGTGGCAGTTCCCCTACAACAAGGCGTACTACCTCATCCTGGACCAGGCGCTGGGGCACAATGCGTGGTGGGGTGCGGAAGACCCTGATCCGGACTTCACCTACGAGATGGATGTGGAGTATGTGCGCATCTGGCAGACCGAGGAGGCTCCCGTGGTGCTGGAATACAAGCTGCTGCGCAACAACAGCGACCCGAAGCGCTTCATGGCGGCCACCGACGACAACCTCCTGACGACCGTGGAGGGGACTGGCGAACCGTGGTCGGACAATATGCTGTTTGCGACGGTGCCGACGGATGCCGGGGGGAAGTACTACCTACAGACGAAGGACGGACGCTATGTGGGCTACAAGGCCGACGCCAACAAGCAGATAGACCTGGGCGAAACGGGGACTCCCTACTATGTCATCGAGGACGACACGAAGGGTATCGCCTTCGACTATGCGAAACAGACGGCTCCCTTCACATACGCTGACGGCAGCCGGGCCCTCTTCATGAACAACAAGAAGGACAACATCGTGACAATCTCCGGCTCGACGAAGGAGGCCTCGTGGTGGAAGGCTCTGTCGCCTGAAGAGGTTGTAGAAGCGACAGCCATCACCCATCATTCATCACCCAACACCCATCACCCGTCACCCATCTACAACCTCCAGGGGCAGCGTGTGCAGAAAGCCTCGCACGGGGTGTACATCGTCAATGGACGGAAAGTCATCAGATAATCAACCTAAACTCCTATTTATAAACCTTTAAACCAAAAAAATTATGAAGAAGATTTTACTGATTACAGCTGTGGCATTCGGAATGAATGCAATGGCGCAGGAAGTGCTGACAGACATCACCCCGAAGGCCTACGACTGGGCTCATCAGGAGGTGGGAACACGGATGAACATCTGCCATGCCGACGCACTGTGGAACACCGACTTCACGTTCAGCTGGCAGCTGGGCGGCAGTGAGTATGTCGAAGATGGCGGCTGCATCACAGCCAATGCCTGTTCGGATCCGAACGACTATGCCAAGGGAACGGCTGTCGTCGACCTGGGTGGCGACATCGGTAAGGTGATGGCCATCAACGGTGCCCACTCGAACGCTCAGGAGGTGCTGGGCTTCACCACGGAGGCCTCCATCGACGACAAGATGCAGATCTGCATCTTCACCAATCCCGACAACACTCCGAAGGACACGTGGCTCCGCTGCAAGATCGTGCTCAACATCTTCAGCAACCAGATTTCGTCGTCCGACGGCATCATCAACAACATGTACTGGATGAGCGGTGACAACGACAACCTGGGCTCTTGGTTTACGGAGAACCTCATCAGTTCGGGCAACTTCATACAGTATGACGAAGAGGGCGACCCCATCACCGACGACGAGGAGAACTACATCTACGACCAGAACCGCTGGATGACCTTCGTGGTGGATGCATGGAACCGCAGCGACTATGCGGGCTACGAAAAGGAAGAAACGACCTCTATCGACATCCCGATGAAGTGGAAGATATGGATGCCCCAGGCCGGACTGGTGAACTCCACGATCTTCATCAAGGAAATCAAGTTCTATGCCATCGAGGGTGCCAACGACAAGGATACGCCCCCATCGTGTGCCGACCATCCGCACATCTCGTTCGGACCGCTTGAAGCCGACACCACCCCGACGGGTATCGAGACGCTGACCACCAACGACCAGCCGACAGAAGGCATGTTCAACCTTGCCGGACAGCGCGTGGAGAATGCACAGCACGGTGTGTTCATCGTGAACGGCAAGAAGGTGATCAGATAAATATGCGAGAAACGAAACATTCGAACACTTTAATATCACGAAGCATTGAAGAAGCTCTTACTCATTTGCATGACAGCATCGCTCTTCGGCGTGCTGTCGTGCGAAGACGAACCGGAAAACCCCGGCGACTTCAACCTGAAGTCGGAACTGTCGATGGACCCGATGATGGTGACGTCGGTGGGCGGACAGAGTTATGCCCTCGAAGAGGAGGCTGTCTACGACACGTTGTACACCAGCAGCTATGAGAAGCGGGACACGACCTTCCGGGTGGATGGCAGCGGCAATTACATCCTCGACGAGAATGGCAAGAAGATACCAGAGATAGGCAGCGACGGCAACATCATCGTGAGCATCGACACCATCGTCTTCCAGACCGGGAAGCGGGGCGTGTTCCACAAGATGAAGCTCGTCAAGCTGGAATCGAAGGCCGACACCTTCACCATTCACATCAAGAGTAACGCGCTGTGGAAAGCTCCTCAGTATGCACCCACGAAGGCACAGTGGTTCTTCAACTACAACCTTCGCACGGGCGGCAACTCCCTCACGGGGGGAGGAGATGGATATTTCTATTTCCGAACCTTGCGCAATAAGAACAAAACCCGCGTAGAGCCCGTTCCACAATACATCTACACCTCCGACAGTACGGTGATGTATCAGCTGAACTTCGGCCAAGCCGGCGAAAGAGACTAATACACCAATATGAAGAATCTCAGACAACGTATATTCCTGTCCATCATAGGCCTCTTAGCCAGTGCGGCCATGATGGCACAGTTCACCGTCAGCGGCATCGTCTACGACGGTGACAAAGAACCGGCCATCGGAGCCACTGTCGTGGAAAAGGGGAAAGCCTCGAACGGCACCGTCACCGACATGGAAGGGCGCTACAGCCTCAAGGTGTCTTCCAGCAAAGCCGTGCTGGTGGTGACCTACATCGGCTTCGACCCGCAGGAAGTGGCCGTCAACGGAAAGGGTAAGGTGAACGTATTCCTGCAGGAGACACCCACCAACCTGGACGAAGTGGTGATTGTCGGCTTTGCCACGCAGAAGAAGATCAACGCCACGGGAGCCGTCAAGACCATCGACGATGCTGCCCTGAAGGCACGCCCCACAGCCAATGCCGTGCAGTCGCTGCAGGGTGTCGTGGCCGGACTGAACATCACCAATGATGCGGGCGGCTCGCCAGGTTCGACGATGAATATCAACATTCGCGGTATCGGCAACCTGGGCGACGGTTCCAACTCGGCTCCCCTCGTGCTCATCGACGGCATGGAGGGCGACATCAACACGCTCAACCCCGCCGACATCGAGAATGTCTCGGTGCTGAAAGATGCGGCAGCGGCTTCTATCTACGGATCGAGGGCTCCCTTCGGCGTCATCCTCATCACCACCAAGAACGGCACGGGAGGCAAGAAAGGCATGGCCATCAACTATTCGGGCAACCTGCGCATACAGCAACCCGTGGCCTTGCCAAACATGGTGGACGGACTGACCTACGCCTACATGCTCAACGATGCTTACCTCAACGCAGGTGGCTCGCCACCCTTCTCGACCGACCATCTCAACAAGATTCGCGACTTCATGGAGGGCAAGACGGACAAGAGCATGGGCTACTACGAGAGCCTCGATACGTGGCATAAAAACCAGGCCGGCAATGGCAACACCAACTGGTATGACGTGTATGTGAAGAATCAGACCGTCTCCAACGAGCACAACCTCAGCCTGAGCGGCAGTTCGAAGAAGGTTGACTACCGACTGTCGGGCAACTACATGGGTCAGACGGGTCTCTTCAAGCATGCCGACGAACTCTACCAGCGCTTCAACATCGCAGGCAGAATCACCTATCGGCTCAACGACAAGATAACGCTCGGATGGACAACGCGTATAACAGCCGACAGCAACGACAAACCGTCGGTGATGGACGACCTCTTCTTCCACAACCTGGGACGAACATCGCCCGTCATTCCCGTGGTGAATCCCTACAACGGCGAATACCACGAGGACTCCATGATGCAGCCCATCCTGGAGGGCGGACGTATCAACTCGAAGACGCGGAAGCTGTACAACCAGCTGAACGTCGTCTATGAGCCCATCAAAGGATGGAAGCTCCATGCCGAGCTGAACAGCCGACTGGAGCGGAATCCCTACCACCGCAGCTTCAACCCGATGATGTATCACATGCCGTCGGGAAAGGAGCAATGGCTCACTGCCTTCCGCGATATCACGGCCAACGACCATAGCATCAACTCCAGCACAGGCTACTTCAGTGTGTCGCCTGCCGGTGGAGAGACCTATCGCGAGAAAGCAACATCGAAGGTGAACTATTTCGAGACGAACATCTATACCGACTACAACCTCAAGCTGAAGTCGGGCCATGAGTTCACCTTCCTGCTCGGTGAGCAGAGCGAGTACTACAAGATAGAACGCGACCGCCATGCCGACTACGACTATCCGACGCTTGCCGAAGGACAGGTGTACAAGACGATGGACTCGAACGTGCAGGGCGAATGGGCTTCGCTTGGTATCTTCGCACGCGCGAACTATAACTATAAGTATCGGTATCTGCTGGAAGTGAACTTCCGTGCTGATGGTGCAAGCCGATTCCCGCAAGACCAGCGGTGGGGCTACTTCCCCTCAGCGTCGGTAGGATGGAACGTGGCCGAAGAGCCGTTCATGGCTAAAATCAAGCAGAAGTTCCTGGACAACCTGAAGATACGTGCCTCCTACGGTACGCTGGGCAACCAGAACACCTCTTCCTTCTATCCCTACTTCCAGGCCATGTACGTCAATCTCACATCGCTCGTGCTGGGAGGGGAGCAGCAGTCGTCGCTGCCAGTGTACAGTCCCTATTCCAGTTCGCTCACATGGGAGACCATCGTCAACAAGGGCATCGGTGTAGACTGGTCGCTCTTCGGAAGCAGGCTCTCTGGATCGTTCGACTGGTATGAGCGCGTCACCAAGGATATGATAGGTCCCGCCAAGTCGCTTTCGGCTCTCTACGGTGCTGCTGCCCCGAGAACCAACAATGCCGAGCTGCGCACGCGGGGATGGGAAATCGAACTGACCTGGCGCGACCGTATCGGGAAGTTCAACTACAGCATCACCGCCAATGTCTCCGACTATCAGACCGTTGTCACGAAGTATTACTCCGCCACCGGTCAGTGCTTCGGCACCAGCAACACCGCGAGAAACGGCGGCTACTGGTATGAAGGAAAAGACTATGGCGAGATATGGGGCTATCACGTCATCGGTGTGGCACAAAGCGACGACCAGATGAACACCTATCTCGACAAGGTGTCGCAGTCGGCCATCGGCTCCAACTGGGGCGGTGGCGACCTGATGTATGCCGACCTCAACGGCGACGGCAAGGTGGATGCCGGCAGTGCGACGCTGAGCGATCATGGCGACATGATACGCATCGGCAACTCCACGCCGCGATATGCCTATTCGTTTGCCTTGCAGGGCGACTACAAGTGGATTGACTTCCGCGTCTATTTCCAAGGCATCGGCAAGCGCGACTTCCTCTTCGAGAACTGCGCTCCCTTCTACGGACAGGCAGGCGAGTGGCAACGCAACTACTTTGTCGACCATCTCGACTACTTCCGCTATGCAGGCTCTGACCTCGGTGCCAACCTGGATCCCTACTATGGCCGCATACGTATCGACCGGAACAATATCCAGGCATCCGACCGCTTCCTGCAGAATGCTGCTTACCTGCGTCTGAAGAATGTGCAGATAGGCTTCACCTTGCCAAAGGGAACGAGGCTGGGCAAGTTCGTAAAGAATGCGCGCCTCTATGTGTCGGGCGAGAATCTGCTCACCTTCACCAGTCTGCGCATCTTCGACCCCGAGGGTATCGACAACGGCGGCGGATATGGAGCAGGAAAGGTGTATCCCAACTACCGCACATGGTCTATAGGGCTTGATGTGACTTTCTGACATTGAACATTGAATATTGAACATTGAACATTGAATATGAAGAGAGTAAACATAATCATACATGAAGTGAGCAGAACCCTGCGACTGACGCTGTGCTGCGTAGGCATGACCATGATGGCCACAGCTTGCGACGACTTCCTGGACCGCGAACCGCTGTCGTTCAAGAGTGAGGAGGCCTATTTCCATACGGCTGAGGACTTCAAGCTGGCCGTCAACGACCTGTATAAGTTCCTGCCACAGAACAACAGCATCTGGGGAGGTACGTACAGCGAAGACTGCAAGAGCGACAACCAGTGCAGTTCGGGCTACTATGCCATCTTGCTCAGCAACGGCGACTATAAAACCCAGGCTCAGAGCAACGGTAGCAACATCTGGAACTTCAACCGGCTGCGGGCCATCAACTTCGCGCTGAACAAGATAGAAGGGGCCCTCGAAGAGGCTGAAGACCAGACGATGGCTCGCCATTATCTGGGCGAGGCCTACTTCTTCCGTGCATGGGAATACTTCCGGATGCTGCGAAACTATGGCGACCTGCCCATCATCAAGCAGGTGATGGACGACGACGATGCCGCCCTGACAGCAGCAAGCAAACGCTATCCGCGCAACGAGGTGGCACGTTTCATCATCGACGACCTCAACAAGGGCATCGAGCTGCTTCAGGAGAAGGCACCCGAATCGGGACGTGTCTGCAAGGATGCTGCCTATGCCCTGCTGTCGCGAGTGGCCCTCTTTGAGGCTTCCTGGGAACGCTACCATGCCGGTACCTGCTTCGTGCCAGGCAATGCGAAATGGCCCGGCAAAACGTTGTGGCCCGACTTCGCGTTCGCTTCAGGAAGTGCAGAGGCTGAAGTAGACTATTTCCTGGACATCGCCATCGCTGCAGCCGACCATGTGGCTTCGAAACGATCGCTCGACGCTGACTATCAGGGCATGTTCAACAACTACGAGACAGTCTTCCCCGACGACGACGAGGTCATCCTCGCACGCTATTATCAGAAGGGTGTGCTGTCGCACAGTTGCTCGGCATTCCTGAAGAATGGCGGCGGATGTGGTGCCACGCGTGCATTGGTCAACACCTTCCTCATGCAGAACGGACTGCCTATCTATGCTGGGGGGAGTGGCTACAAAGGCGACAGCAAAGACACGTACACCGAGTTTCAGGGGCGCGATGAGCGACTCACGGTCAGTGTGCGTGCTGCCGGACGATACATCGAAACCCACTACGATGCCGAAACGAACACCAACGTCAACGACACCACGTTCTACAACAAGCCTTTCATCTATAATACGGGTAACGAGAAGTCGACAACGGGCTACGACATCTGCAAATGGCTCGTCGGAAACTATTCGCTCGAACACTACACATCACGCGACTACGGAGGTGAGCAGCGCACACAGTACAACTGTACGACGGCCGTTCCCATCCTGCGGGCTGCAGAGTGCTATCTGAACTATCTGGAGGCTTACTTTATGCGGTACGGCTCTCTCGGTGGCAACTGCGAACGCTACTGGAAGGCGCTCCGTCAACGGGCCGGAGTGGATGATGACTTCAACAAAACCATCAACAACACCGACCTTGAGAAGGAGAACGACCTGGCGGTATGGTCGCGTGGACAGCTGATAGACAAGACGCTCTACAACATCCGACGTGAGCGTCGCTGTGAGTTCATTGCTGAGGGAATGCGCTTCGACGACCTGAAGCGTTGGCGTTCGCTCGATATGATGAAGGACTACCAGCCGGAGGGATTCCGCCTCTGGGGAACGCTCAACGAGCAGCTGTATGCCGACAATCGCACCAAGGAGCTGTCGCCCGATGTGGTGACGCAGAGCGGACTGTCCGACTATCTCCGTCCGCTGCAGGTGTCGGCTTCGAGTGCTGCCTATAACGGCTACACTTTCCCGAAGCCTCATTACCTGGAGCCTATTCCCATCGCTGAGTTCCTGCTGTGCATCAGCCCCGAAGGTGTCACACAGACAGCCATTGGCATGAGCATGCTCTACCAGAACCCGGGATGGCCCGTCGATGCTGACGGCCCCGCCGACTATTCCTACGATTGCGACTAAGCAATATTTAGAACGCAAGTATTTAGAACGCAGAGACGCAGAGATTTTTTATCTTTCTGGTTGTTATCCAGTGGGGTTTAAAAATCTCTGCGTCTTCGCGTCTCTGCGTTCTGATATATTCTTAAGTCTTTGCGTTTTTATATTTCATTCCACGATGATTTCGTCGAAATACATCCAAGGCGACTGACCGCCGCGGATGAAGCCTTCGGGGATAGGGCCGGGATGAAGAGCCTGCACCCGGAGGTAGCGATAATGGGTGATGGGTGTTGGGTGTTCTTGCTCTGGCAAGCGTCCCTGAGGGCCGAGCGGGGTGATGAGGGGGACGACGATGTCACGGCGTGTGGCTTCACGGGCAAAGATGTCGGCATCGGTGAGCGACACCTCACCCAGCGGGACGAACACCTCGCCATCGACGCTGCCATCGACTCGCACTTCGCGCGGTAGGGCAACCGTCATATTGGCGTTGGCGATGGCTCCTAAGGTGACGCTACTGATGGCAACCGTGTCGGCAAGGTCTATCGTGAAGTCGGCATCGGTGTCGTACCATCCCGCCCACTCGAAGTCGGAATGGCGCAGAGAGCCGCGAACACCGTTGGTCAGTCGGTCAGCCAGCCCATTGGTGGCCGACGCTTTCAGCACGGTGCAACCCGTCGCCCTGTTGCCGACAAGGGGCAGCGTGAGTGTCTTACCCTGTTGCTGTCCGTCGCGGAAGGTGGCAGCCTTCAGCGTGATGCCCGCATCGGTGAGGATAGGCTGAAGATAGCGTTGCGAACCAGCTGTTGGCTCGTCACCGTTCATCGTGAAGCGTATCTCCACGTCGGGACGCTCACAGGCCAGCTCGACAAGCAGCAACCCGTCGTTGGGGCTCACGGTGTGGCTGATGTTATACATCGAACGGGCATAGCCGATGCCTCGCTCCTCTAAGAAGGGAAGGTAGGCATCGAGCGCCTGGACGAATTGTGACCAGTTGGCCGTGCCCTTTGCGCGCCAAGCATTGTCGGCCAGTGCCATCAAGCGAGGGAACAAGAGGTAGTCGACATCCGAAGGCGATAGGCAGAACTCAGTCCAGAGGGATGCCTGGATGCCTTGCAGCTGATGCTCCATAGAGGGCGTCCAGTCGTCGGCTACGGGTTCGTAGCTGTAGACGTCGTGGAGCGTGTTGTTGCCGAAGTAGGTGTAAGGCTCAAACCACTGCGGCCCCTGATAGCGGATGAGATAGAGCAGGCGCGCGGGAGTGAGGATGAAGGGGCGCCCACTCGTGCGGGCATCGCGGATGGCAGCCTGGCCGTAGCCTTGCCATCCGAAGATGGTGATGTCTTCTTGCGGACTACCGAGGACAACCTCATCCCAT
Organism: uncultured Prevotella sp.; assembly: GCA_946624005.1. Classification (GTDB taxonomy): domain Bacteria; phylum Bacteroidota; class Bacteroidia; order Bacteroidales; family Bacteroidaceae; genus Prevotella. Next base: position 15,551 of record CAMORS010000003.1, read on the forward strand.
CCCATAGCTCGGCGGCCCTTGCTGTTGAGATACCGTATCATGCGGTCCATAAAGCGGCCTTGCAGCTGTTCGATGTCGTCGATGCCCTCCCGTTGCATCTGCTGCTGACAGAGGGGACAAACCCGCCAGTGCGACTTCTCTGCCTCGTCGCCGCCCAGGTGGATATACTCCGAGGGGAAAATGTCCATCACCTCGTCGAGGATGTCCTGCAGGAAGCTGTACACACGCTCGTTGCCAGCGCAATAGATGATGCTGGCATCCTTGCCACCGATGCCTGGCAGCACACCGATGAAGCGGTCGCCCATCACGGGGCAGGTCATCTCGGGATAAGCGGCGATGGCTGCCACGCTGTGGGCAGGCATCTCTATCTCGGGGACGATGTTGACATGCCGCTGCTTGGCATACGCCACGATGTCGCGCAGGTCGCGCTGGGTGTAGAAGCCACCGACGGGTGTCGGCTCGCCCTCGCGTGGATTCTCACGATTCTGGAAGTAGGTGTTGCGCTCCACGCGCCATGCTCCCACCGAGGTGAGTCGCGGATACTTCTTGATCTCTATGCGCCATCCGTTGTCGTCGGTGAGGTGCAGGTGCAGGTTGTTCATCTTGAGGCTCGCGGCGATGTCGATGATCTTCAGGATATGCTCTTTCGGAATGAAGTAGCGCACCACGTCGAGCATCAGTCCGCGATAGGCGAAGCGCGGTGCATCGTCGATGGTGAGACAGCGCAGCCGTTGGCCGTCAGACTGTTGCAGCAGTTGCCGGAGCGTCTGTTCGCCGTAGAAGAATCCCTTCTTGGTCGAGGCCGTTATGGTGACGCCACGGGGCGTAATGGTCAGCCGGTAGGCCTCTTCTGCGAGCGAGCCTTCTCGGTGGTGCTTGGCTTTCTTTACGTTCCATCCTTTTGGCAGGAGGTAGAACCCTTCTTCGAGGCTGATGGAAGAAGGTTGGGGGAGAAGAGTGGGGTGAGAGGATGGATACCCCAACGAACACCCGAGCGAGAGGGCGAGGAGGATTAGGATTCTTTTCATCGCGACTTACAGCTTAGATTCGATAGGGTCGTCGTATTGCTTCTGCAGCTTGTGCAGCTCCTTCATCATCTTTCGGGTTATCTTCTCCGTGCCCGGCTGACCGTAGATGTTGTGCATCTCGTGCGGGTCGGCCTGCAGGTCGTAGAGTTCCCATTCGTCGATGTCGTTGTAGAAGTGGATGAGCTTGTAGCGTCCGTTGCTGACACCGTAGTGGCGCTTCACGGCATGCTCGGCAGGATATTCGTAGAAATGATAGTAGAGGCTCTTGCGCCAGTTCTTGGGGTGCTTGCCTTCGAGCAGCGGCACGAGCGACACACCCTGGATGTCGGCAGGCACCTTCATGCCCGCCAGCTCGAGGAAGGTGGGCGCATAGTCGATGTTCTGCACCATTTCGCTGACGTCGCCCTTGCGGCTGAACCCCTTCGGCAGGCGCATGATGAGCGGTGTGCGGAAACTCTCTTCGTACATGAAGCGCTTGTCGAACCATCCGTGCTCGCCCATGTAGAAGCCCTGGTCGGATGTGTAGACGACGAGCGTGTTGTCGTCGAGTCCGCTGGCGGCGAGGTAGTCGAGCACACGTCCCACGTTGTCGTCAAGACTCTTCACCACCTTCGAGTAGTCGCGCATGTAGCGCTGGAATTTCCATTCTGCCAGCTCGCGGCCGGTGAGATTCTTCTCGTAGAAGTCGCGGATGATCGGTTCGTAGAAGGCATCCCAGGCAGCCCGCTCTTCGGCGTTCATCCGTCCGTAGTACGACTCGTAGCGCTCCTTCAGACGACTCGTCTTGTCGGGGCGGTTCATCTTCAGGTCGTAGAGCACGTCCATGTCCTCGATGATGCTCATCTCCTGCTCGGCAGCGGCACGGCGTCCTTCATACTGGTCGTAGAAGTTGTCGGGCAGTGGGAACACCTTGTCCTCGTAGAGCTTCAGCTCGGGCGTGTTGGCCATCCAGTTGCGATGGATGGCTTTGTGGTGAATCATGATGCAGAAAGGCTTCGCCTTGTCGCGTTCGTGCTCCATCCAGTGGATGCTCTTGTCGGTGATGATGTTGGTCAGATAGCCCTTCACCTGCACGGTGTCGCCGTCCATCTCGATGAAGTCGGGGTTGTAATAGTCGCCTTGTCCGGGTATGATTTCCCACTTGTCGAATCCCCTTGGCAGACTCTCGAGGTGCCATTTGCCGAAGAGGGCTGTCTGGTAGCCAGCCTGTTGCAAGAGGGCGGGGAAGGTCTGCTGCGAAGCATCGAAGACGCAGTTGGTGTTGTCGGTAAAGCCATTCTTGTGGCTGTGCTTACCCGTGAGCAGACAGGCACGCGAGGGACCGCTCAGCGAGTTGGCCACATAGCTGTTGGTGAAGCGTATGCCGTCGTTGGCGATGCGGTCGAGGTTAGGCGTCTCGATATAGCGACGGTCGTAGCAGCTCATCATCTGTGCTGTGTGGTCGTCGGTCATGATAAACACGATGTTGGGACGATCGTTCTGCTGGGCGAAGCTGCCCATAGCGCTGAGGAGGAGCGAGCCTCCTATGCTGATTCTGTTGTTCATACTATATCATTATTAATTATCAATTATCAATTCTTCCATAATGTTTGCCGGCGCACGTTGGTTGAGCAGCTCATTGCGCATGAAGTCCATGTAGGGAGCTACATGCTCGAAGAAGCGGCGGTAGCCCGCACAGAGATAGTTCAGCCCAGGCTCACCGTCGGCAGTCCGGCAGAAGCGGTTCTTCGGACACTCGCCGTGGCAGGCGAAGAGATAGCGACATTGCCGGCATTGGTGGGGTAGGGAGGTCTCCTTCTGCTGTCCGAACAGCTGTTGGCGCTCGCTGTACATCATCTCTGTCAGCGTTTCTGAATAGATATTGCCCAAGCGGTATTGTGGGAAAACGAAGTGGTCGCACGAGTAGACGTCGCCGTTGTATTCCATCACGCCCGCATGACCGCAGGTCCTCGCCAGCGTGCAGATGCCTGGCTGCTGTCCCATCCAGTTGGCCAGCGTCGCGTCGAACAGCTGAATGAAGTATTCGCCGACATCCTGCCGCACCCACTCGTCGAAGATGGTGCAGATGAAGTTGCCCCACTGCTCGGGTGTCACCGAGAAGTCGGCCAGCCGGCCTTCCGCCTCGTCTGCCGCTGCCAGATGACGGCCGTCGGCATGTGGGGTGATGCGCTCCACGATGGGCGTAAACTGGATGAAGTGGCAGCCTATCTGCTTGAAGAAGTGGTAGAAGCCGAGTGGATCGTCGGCATTGAGGTTGTTGACGACAGCCATTGCGTTCCACTCCACCCGATGCTTGTTCAGCAGGTCGATGCCACGCATCACCTTCGTGAAGGAGGGAGCACCCTGTCGTGTCCGCCGGTATGCGTCGTGAAACGCCTGTGGCCCGTCTATCGACACGCCCACGAGCCATTGCTGGTCGTGCAGAAAGCGGCACCACTCGTCGGTGAGCAGCGTGCCGTTCGTCTGGATGCTGTTGTCTATCCTCCGTCCCCGTGCATATCGCTGCTGCAGCTCGACAGCCCGCTGGTAGAAGGAGAGAGGCCGCAGGAAGGTCTCGCCACCATGCCAGGTGAAGAGCACCTCGGGGCTGGTCTGCGATTCGATATACTCCTTGATGAACCGCTCCAGCAGCTCGTCGCTCATGACATGCCTCTGCGGCTCCGTACCCTCGTACCCCCGTACCCCCGTACCCCCGTACAAGTGCACTTTCTCAGTATAATAGCAGTAGGAGCAAGCCAGGTTGCAATGGGCTCCTACTGGCTTGGCCATGACATATAGCGGACGGGCGAAAGGAGATGCGATGGACATGTCGATGGTTGATGGTTGAAGTTTGATGGTTGATGTATTCCTGCGGAAGTTTTGATGTTTGATGTTTTAATTTTCAATTATCAATTATCAATTATCAATAACTCTTTCAAGCGGCTGACGACATCGGGAAACTGTTCCGCCACGTTGTGCTGCTCACCGATATCCTGCTGCAGGTTGTACAACTGGTCGTAGGGCGCATTGCCCAGTTCGATGTCCGTCAGCTTGTTGTAGGCGGGAGCCTTGCAAGGAGAGATATAGTGCCACGTGCCGTCGTAGACAGAGAGCGTCGTGGGCGAGGCCTCGATGATGTAGTCGCGCCCGATGTTGTCCGTCCCTATCAGGGTGTTCAGATAGTTACGGCTGTCGGGAGCCGCATCTTCGGCTATGGGCTGTCCCACCAAGTACGCCAGCGAGGCATAAAGGTCGATATGCGAGAAGAGGGCATCCGTCGTAGCAGCCTTCACCTGCTTCGGCCAATGCACGATGAGGGGGATGGTCGTCCCCGCCTGGAAGCTGCTGTATTTGCCGCCGCGGAAAGGTCCCCACGGACGATGGTCGCCCAGTTGTTCCACTGACTGGTCGGCATAGCCGTCGTCGACGACGGGGCCGTTGTCGCTTGTCAGGATGATGAGCGTGTTGTCCAACAGGTTGTCGTGGCGCAGCGCCTCAACAATCTGTCCCACTGTCCAGTCGAACTGCAGGATGGCATCGCCCCGAAGCCCCATGCCGCTCTTTCCGCGGAAGGCCTCGTTGGGATAGCGAGGCACGTGCACATCGTTCGTCCCCACGTAGAGGAAGAAGGTGGTGTCCTTCCGCTCGTGGATGAAGCTGACCGCCTTGGCCGTCAGCGTGTCGGCGATATGCTCGTCCTCCCAAAGGGCCCGGCCGCCTCCTTTCATGTAGCCGATGCGCGAGATGCCATTGACGATGGCCTGGTCGTGGCCGTGGTTGGGCGACGGCTTCAGCTTGGTGAGCATCTCCGGATGATCCTTGCCCAACGGTTCGCCCTCGAAGGGCTGGTCATAGTCGATGTAGATAGGCGCCGAGGCGTCGTGGTTGGCCACGCGCTGGTTGTCCATCCACACACAGGGCACCCTGTCGGCCGTCGCCGCCATCAGGTAGGAGTAGTCGAAACCGAGGTCGCGCGGACCGGGAGTCACCTCGGCGTTCCAATCCTGTGAACCGGTCTTGTCGCCCAGTCCTAAGTGCCACTTCCCGATGGCCCCCGTCGTGTAGCCCGCCTCTTTGAACATGTCCGCAATGGTTGCCTGTTCCGGACGGATCACCATCCCCGCGTTGCCCGCAGCGATATGTGTGTCGTTGCGCCGCCAGCTGTAGTGGCCCGTGAAGAGTGAGTAGCGCGAAGGCGTACTCGTTGCCGCCACCGCATGAGCGTCCGTGAAGCGCAGTCCGCCACGAGCCAGCGCATCGGTGTTCGGTGTTTGTATGCGCGTCATGCCGTAGCAGCTCAAGTCGCCATACCCAAGGTCGTCGGCTACGATAAAAATCACATTAGGTCTTTGAGGCAAGGCGATGCCGCCTTCCTCTTCTGGTGCGGCCAGCGCCGCTATCGAGGTTGTTCCCAGGCCAAAGGTGCAGAGCAGTCTGATGTCCATTTCGTTTCTGTCTAAACGTTTCTAATCAATGATTTGGGAACAAAGATAGTGATTTATTTGCAAACGGACAAACAAATCACCATCGAAACATGTATTTTTAACAATATCGCGTTGAGACGATACCTGGGAAGCAACCATAGGTAGAGCGACAAATTCATCCGAATGTGTGGCGAACGGAGATGGTATCTGATGTTGTCAGAGATGGTCTCTGAGCCTGTCAGAGATAGTCTCTGATGTGGTCGTTGATAGTCTCTGATGCTGTCGGAGATGGTCTCTGATGCTCTTATACCATTATCCAGCCATCCAAACCTACACATATATGTGGGTTTGGATGACTGGATGACTGGATGGTAGGGGGCCAACGAACACTGACGCACCGACCATGAATAGATTTCATGCTTTTAATAGGCGCTCTGCTTCTGCACCTTGCGGTCGCGTGCCGTCAGTCCTTCGATGATGTAGACACCCTTCGGCAGGCGGAAGGAGTATTCAGCCTTGTTGGGCGCATCGCTGTAGACGAGTCGTCCTGCGGTGTCGTAGGCCCGTACGTTGGTGAGCGGAGCCGTCGTGGTGGACAGCACATGGATGGTTCCACGCTCGTCGTAGATCTGGATGTTGCTCTCGGAGACTCCTACCTGCGGATTGCCACAGACCAGGAAGAAACGATTCTGTGTCTGTCCGGGAACACAAACGGACATGCCTTCCTCTATAGGGGTCGATGTCTCCAGATAGGCGTCGTAGAGTAGGAGGGGTGAGGGGTGAGAGGTGAGGGGTGAGAGGTGGTCGACACCTGTGAAGGTCAGCACACAGTTTTCGTTGCTGTTGCTCTCCACTCCGAGGGGCAGACAGGTAAAGTTGTGAAGACGGTTTATGCTTGTCGCTATCTGTCCTGTGAGGGTGTAGACCACAGGAATGTCTGATGTGATATCGCTGACAAGGAAAGTTTCCATGTCTTCCTCTGGACGGAAGGTGTTGCTGGCATCAGGGCTAACGATGACCCGTGCTTCACTGCTATTGCCAGCACGTTGTGCCTTAATCAGGAAGAAGGGGCGTGCTGGGTTGTCGTCGGGTATCTCTGCTTTGGGCTTTCGCACCATCATGTCAGTGGTGAACGTGATGGTCGTCTCGTTCAGTTTGTCGGCATCGGCCGTTCTGACGAAGAACGCATAGCGTGCAGGCACGATTTGTGTGCCTTTGAAATCCTCGCCATCAATCATTCCGTTGACAACCACGTCTGTCCATTTCCACTCTTTTCCTTCACCATAGAGCTGCTGATATTGCTCCATCAGGTTTGTGTCTGTCTGAATGTCGTTATCCTTCAGCATGAGGTAGTAGGGAGCCAGATGTGGGTTTTTGTCGAAGAACTTCTGCATGTCGAGCCCACAAATGAAAGGATTGCAAGCCAGGAAATAGCCGAGACTGCCATTCCCCTCATTCTTGAGGGTGACCATGTAGTCTTGGTTTTCAGGCGTGATGTCGTCGGTACGCAAGCGCCCTCGGTTGTTCAGCGTCAAAGTGTTCTCGGGGTGTTGGGTGATGAGAGTTGGATCACTTCCGTCGTCAATGTAGATGCGTACGCGCCTATCCATACTGTAGCCTTTGCTCCAGTCCCAAATGTCGTAATACTGGTCTTCCTTCGGCAGTCGGAAAACGGTTTTCTTCTCTTCGTTGTTGTGGCTTTTAAAATGATTGATAGGCATGACGCTGAAGCCGCCGCTGTCGAAAGGCACTGAATGGTCGTTGTAGACTCCACTCCAACTTCCTTTCACGGCTACGTTTGCCTTACTCTTGCCCATGGGTTTGTAGACAATTCGCTGCAGATATTCATCGGCATTGAGGGTGTTGTCCCAATTGTAGCCCACACCGTCGATGACCCACTGGCCTGTTCCTGAATCGCCGTAGTTCTCCGTCTGGCTGCCATCGGTCTGGCTCCATTCGGCTCCTCTCTCATAGATGACTGCCTTTGCCTTGTCCCAGGCTCGCTGATAGACTGCTGGTGCGAAACGGTCGTAGTTGAGAGGGTAGGGGGAGTCCATTCCATTCTGCATGGTGATATTGTTCGTTACGTCGAACTGAACATCTTCAAAGTAGGTGGTCTCCTGGCGAGCGCTCCAGGTGGGTGCATACCATTCGGCAGAGAGCATATCCTTCAGGGGGGAACCTACGAGATGCCACTGATTTTTGGCAAGTTCGTATTCTACCCAAGCCTTCTTGTAGTTAAGCAGTTCGGTATGTACCAATTCGGTGTGAGGTTGGAAGACGATGCCGTCGCAGCGATTAGTGGAATATAATTCCGTAATCATGTCCCCCACATCGCGCATTTGCTTGGCTTTGGCCGATGTCTCAGGAGCATTTTCATATTCCTGCGTCCACTCAAAAGTCTGGAAGTCGTAGCGAATGATAGGCGACGACGTCGGGCGCAGAGCCGGGAATCCCGTTTTCACCCCTAGGCTGTCCACCTCATCGCCGTCGTCGTAGAGCCAGGGGGCTTCCGCTTTCTCCTTGGTCATCATCAAGACATTTGTGCAGTATAAGGGAGCAAAGCCCTGTCTGCGTTCACGGTCTTCGGCCGACACATAGTTCACGTCGTTGGTCATATAGTAGTTGTCGGCTTGTTCGTTGGCAGACAGGCGCAGGCCGTTGCTGCCATAGAGCTCATCGAAGTCGGCGCGGCGCCAGTTCTCATCATTGCTCCAGTCGTCGTTGTCTGCTCCTCCGGTCCATACTTCATAGTCGGGTACAATTTTCAGCTCGAGCATGCTGAATCCCTCGCACGACTCTGCGGTGCTACCATCCTTCATGTTTTCGATGAATGGGAAGCGGAGGCTATAGGAATAGCCCTCGCGGACATTGAAATTTTCGTTGAAGAACATTTTGACACATTCTTCCTCATCGACGTTTGTAATGCCTGGTGTGGCCTTGAGGTAAGTGAGTGTTCCCACCACCGGCGGCAAAAGGTTGTCGTAGTTGTCTATGATGTATTGCTGCATGATGGGATCGGTGGAGGCAGTGAGAAGCACCACTTGTCGCTCTGGCTCAGGAGCCATCATGACGTTGAGGGCATCGTCGGGATTAGCCAGGTGCACGCCTCTCAACGGGACATGCAGTTTCTTTGGAGTCGCATCGTTCTTATTCCTGCGATGTACTTTCTCGAACTGACTCTTCGATATTCTGACGCTCAGCGTCCCCAGTTTGTCAGGGTAGTGCTTCTCGCTGAAGCCCGTATTCAGAGAGGGTGCCACACCATCTACTTTGATTTTGACGGGTTGCGGGTCGGAGCAGATAAAGATATAGTCTTCAGTACCACTTTCTATCTGCGTCTCGATGGGGATGGCGCATGCATAGACAAAATGGTCGGTTCCACCATCGAGATTCGGTTCTTCCATGATTTTGATATAGTCTTCACTCAGGTTGATGTCGAGTAATTTCGTATTGAGCAACAGGCGCGGCTGGCTGTTGTCGGCCGGATTGGCCAGCGACCGCAGGTAGTCGAGCATTTCCTGTGTAAACTCCAAGTCGGGATAGAGGTCGGGGGCACCTAATTGAATATCGGTGTAGAGATCTGATGCTGTAGGGTTCATCAGGCGGAAACGCTTCATGGCCTCGTAGAGGTGTATGGTGCCATCGGCATTGGTGGCTTTCTTGTATTCTGCCACGGTGCCGGGTGTCTCGCTGTCGGTGCCTATCCACCAGTCGAAGTTCACGTCGTCCAGCACATAGTCCGCCTCGTCGCCCTCATCGTTGTAGGTGTAGCCCGCTAAGTCGACGGCAAACGTCTGGGTGGTATTCAGGCAGAACGTCACTTCGTCGAGCGACTGCTTGCCCATGTGACCTACTATTTCTATTTTTGGCAGGAGTTTGAAATAACTTTGGTTCGAACACTCATCGAGCAGGTTGAACATACGGGCGAAGTTTTGCACGTCATCGTCGTTGAGCCGACGGCCGGGTTGGATGGTCAGCAGCGTGTACGATTTATAATCTTCCCAGGTGTCGATGCCCATCGTGCCGTTGAACACCAGTTTTCGTATACCATTCTCGGTAGTGGCAAAGACGGTCTCTTCCTCGTCTTCCACCATTTTCTTAAAGGTGTAAGGCTCCATCAACCCGAAGTTGGTGGTCCATTCGAAGTTGGCATAGGGGATGCGCTGGCCAGTCACCTGTCCATTGTCGTCCACCACATCCACCTTCATCAAGGCTTGGTCGAATGCCTGTTTGTAGCTGTCGAAATAGATGAGATCGTTGAAGGCTCCGGCATTCACACGATCCATAAACTCGTCGGAATCATCGAAGACGATACCGTGGTCGTTCATCAAGTTCTCGCGAAACTGATTGTAAAACTCAGTGCGGTCGAGAAACACGCAGCAGAGATAGTCTCTAATGCCAGGGGCGTCGCCCGTGGCCTCCTGCTTGCCCTGTGAGGAGAGCAAACTTTCGAAATCGGTTTCCAACTTCATCACAGCCACCTGACCGCCACAGAGCGGAGATGTCATCACCATGCGCACCTTCGGCAGCTTGGCAAACACCCACACATCGTCGAGAAGGTAGTCGCCGCCATCGGTCTGATAGCAGTTGTTTTCGATGTCGAGCTCATATTCATCGTATAGCTCATTCACCACGAAATCGAAAAAGAACTGATGCCAAAGCACCTCATAGTTGTTCTTGTCGTATCTGAAGAATTGAGTTGTGCCTTGCCTTCGGGTGTTGTTGTCTATCTGTCCAGGACAGAATGAATACAACACGGTCTTTTCTCCGTCTTTCTTGCCTATCACATGCAGGATAACACCGCCAGGCGCACTGGCGCTTCCACTATTTACACCACTGGCTGCTGCAATCCAGCCAGAGCACATCAGGCGGGAACCCATACAGAATGTGCCGTTGAACTTGATATTGGCCACCGTTCCTGGCATGTCTGAAGCATCGATATAGAGGAAGCCGGCATCGTTGTCAGATGAGTATTGCTCGCCGGTATACTTGCTCACTGGTACCATTTTGTGGTGGGGGTTCTTGCCGTCCCACTGGTAATTCTCATTGACGGCTATACCGTAGCTGCCCCAGCTTCCCGTTACAGGACCGAAAGCGTAGTTTGTCATTGAGGGCTGCAGCGGCAAGGCAGATGAGTTCCTGAAATCCATTCCGTTGAAATTTCCTTGTGCCCCACCTGTAGCATGGGCATAATAGTAAGCCTTGGGATAGTCGAAGTCAATATGAGCCACGGGGTCATTGCCGTCGCACAATTCACGAAGGCTTTGCGGGGAGCGTTCGCTACGTGTGGCGTCGTCGCCCACTACGTCTTTGTAATACAAGGTCTCGCTGTTGTCGTCGAAGATTATTGTGAAGCGGGCCAGCTGATAGCGCCTTGTGGAGTTGTTTCCCTCGCGCGCATAAACCTTAAAGACTGCATAGCTGCCCGATGGCACCTTATACCCACTGGGGTATCTAAATCTCAGCAATCGACGGCGTTTAAACTTTGTATCGGTTATGAATGGGGCTCTGTTGCATTCGGGAGAATTCTCGAATCCTATTAGACTGATTCCAGAGCCATGGTCTTCCAACTCGTACGTCACGTAGTCGTTATTGACGACATTCTGAAGATTGTCTTCGCTCTCTATGCCATCTTTATAGAACCAGTAGTTCTCCAGGTTCAGGTTGAGTGGCACGAACTCGTCCCTGTTGCAGATTGTCTCTGAGGGAAAGTGGATGCTATGCTCCTCCAACCAATTATCCTGACCTGCAGGTAAGGCTGTCAACTGACGAGCCATCACGTTGGCATCTATCAATGTGTAAACGTGGCGAAATGTGATGCTGGCCTCTTTCAGGTCGTTGCCCACATAGCTGAAATCCATATATCTCGAGATATCTCCCTGAATCGTCAGGGTGTCGCCTAGATAGCCCTCGGGGATGCGTCCCAACACCGTAACGGGATGATTGCCAATGTCGCCGACAAGGCTCGATTTCTTCATCTTGCTGCCCATCACCAGACCATTTCGGTAGGCGTAGCATTTGGCCTCTGGCAAGTAGTAGTCTGTAGTCAGTGGAGTCTCCTCGTAGGTGGCATCGTCACGCAGATACCAACGTTGATACCAAATGTGCTTACTGGCGTCGTTCTTGTTCGAACTCGACAGATATAGCGGAGAATATACGCCACGCTTTACATAGCGCGTCATGTAGTATTCTGAGGTGTTCTGTATCCGCTCACCGTTGGGAAGTTCTTTCCAACCTTGGTCTTTCTGCATGAACTCTGCAGGAAAACTGACGGGTATTGCATCTGCTCGGTCGGCCAAATAGGACTTGCGATGAATCACCTGGTTGTTTTCTGTTGAAGTGTCGAAAGCATTGAGATCAAGCGTTGCTTTCGTGATGAATAGCCTTCCTTTGTTCTGGATATTTCCATCCGTGAAATAAGAACCTGTCGTCTCTTCATTTGGCACAACCACTTTGTTGCCTTCTGCGCCCACCCGCTGCAAGTAACTGTTGTTGCCCTGTTTGATGACTTTGAACATAGCAGCCCGTTGGGCATCGGACGTAACAATATATCGTTTCGAATCATTGTTCCAGGCAATATATCGGTCGTGCGTCTTCTTGAGTTGGAAGCCATTGTCATCTCCAATCAGCGACCAAGCCTGACTGAATGTCTTCATCAGTACCATCAGGTCGATATCTCTGCCGCTATCCTGTTCGCGGTCAATCAGGCCTCTGGCACCATTGGTGATACTGTTCACGTTGAAGAGCAGATAATACTTGTTGTCTTCACCATAGAGTGTCTGCGCACTCGTTGGCAATAGGGGAAGTGTAGTCAAACTCACAACGGTCATGAGAAACATTACGAAGCGCATCGAACGGAAACGCTCATCTCGTTCCATGCTCCCTGCACCTCGCTTCTCGTTTTTATATACTTCCATCTTCATCTCTGTTTGATAATAGTGTAAACAAACTGATAGGCAAATCCTTCAAGGAGAACTTTCATAGTGATGGTCACCTCGCCATATTGATTGTCATCGTTGGTCAGTTGTCCAATGATGTCGCCAGAAGGGAGCTGAAAGAATTTATCTTCGAAGATGTTCAAATCTCCTTCCATCGTCATTCCTGTTCCCGTTTCTGAGTCTATACACTCGGCATATCGACCATCATCACCTGTCACCCAATTTCCGTCGCCCATACTGAATACAACACTGCTGTCGTCAAAGCTTCGCCACATGCCAGCAGTGTCGCTGTTCTTTCGGAATGCGGGATGCAGCACGACGTAGCCACCTGTGTTGAATGTGATAGATAGAGCATCGGCTGTCACCACGCGCGACTGGAAACCGGCGATGGGCGGAAAGGGTAGGGCCTCGATGCGGAAAATCCAATCGCAGAAAGTAATAGGTATCTTGATCCAGTCGTTTCGACGGATATAAGTGAAGCCCGTGGTTCCATCATCGTCAATGGTGGTATGATTCACGGTAAAGCCGTAGCGATATTCCTCGTATTGCCCATTTCTCCGCACCTTAAATCGCAGTGAATACTGGTTAGTCACAGCCGAGGCCGTGGCGTTTGTCTCGTTGACGTAAAGCCAAGTCGAACCATTCCCACCATTCGGACTCAGAGAGAGGGGCGTTGCCAGACTGACGGGCCATGCAATGGTGTCGTTGTTCACAATCTGGCTTGGCGTGGCAGGTTCCAACAGCGACACATTGGTGCGTTCAAGGGGATAGATTTCATAGCCCAATATCTCGAACGGTTGTACCGTATTGTTCGTGAAGTCGAGTTGGAGTTTGGCCATCGTGCGTACCACCTCAACGGCGAAGGTCTGGTTCTCGTCAGCTACGACCGTCACATTCTGTCCTCCCATCTTGCTCGTCATGGGAAGGGGCAAGTCAAGGTCTTTCCAATTGTTCGTAGTAGCTATCGTTTTTGTTGATAGGTTTGGAAGCGGTGCCCCCTTTGCGATGCCTAAATCGCTCCATTGCTGATCCGTAAGGTTGGCAAACCCATAAACGGTGTAAGTGCCCGGGTCGAGGGTGAACACAAAGGTGTCTTGTTCGGCAGGCTCTATACGCTTGCTCACCAGTTCGGCAACAGTTCCTTCCTTGGCAAAGACCACCCAATAGTTGTTGATGAGTTCGTTGTTGCCCACTGGATCGAGCCAATTGCCTGTTTCGCCACGTGTAGCAGGCATTGGTGCCTTTTCACGAATGGTCACCATCACTCGCCCCTTGTCAGAGGGAGTGGAGTTGGCATCTGTCAACGCATCATCCTGCTGGCATGCCGAAAGAGCAATTGCCAGCACGATGAAAATATGATTTATTCTCAGCTTTTTATTCATTCATAAAGAGTTACTTTAGTAGATACTATGCTTCTGGACTTTTCGGTCTTTTTCCGTTGTGGCCTCGATGATGAAGACACCCTTCGGTAGGCTGAACAGATAGTCGGACTTTTCGGGTGCATCGGCATAGACCAGACGTCCTGTTGTGTCATAGGCTCGAACAGAAGTCAGAGGTGTCGTCGTTGTAGAAACGACATGCACCTGACCGCTTTCACCATAGATTTGGATGTTGCTCTCGGCAACGCCCACCGATGGTGTTCCGCAGACGAGGAAGTAGCGGTTCAGCGTCTGACCGGGTACACGGACTACCATACCTTCCTCCACGGGAGTCAGCGACTCCAGGTAGGCATCGTAGAGCTGGAGAGCTGCGAGGTTGTCCACACCCGTGAAGGTGAGCACGCAGGTCTCGTCGCTGTTGCTCTCAACGCCCAACGGCAGGCAAGTGAAGTCGTGCAGGCGGTTCATGCTTGTGGCCAAGCGGCCCGTCAGCGTATAGACAACGGGAACGTCGTCGGCCAGCTGCTCGTCGATGAAGGTCTCCATGTCTTCCTCGGCCAGGAACTTATTGCTGTATTCCTCGCCCAACCATACCTTGGCCTCGCTCGACGTGTTGCCACGCTGGGCGCGAATCGTCATGTAAGGCTTGGCAGGAGTGGAGCCATTGCCCGTCTCGGCCTTCGGATAGGCACGGGCCATCATGTCAGCGGTGAACTTGACGGTCAGGCTGTCCAGGTCGCCGTCTTTCTTGGCACGGAGGAAGAAGGCATAGCGCGGTTCAACCACTTGCTCGCCTTCTACATCATTAGCGAATGCGCCCATCACATCGACTTCCTTCCACGACCAGTCCTTGGCATGCTCAGATGTCAGCTCTGGGTCGCCCTGAATCATGTTGTCGTTCAGTACGAGATAGAAGGGGGCGACATTTGTGTTCACCTCAAAGAACTTCTGCATGTCGAGTCCGCAGATGAAGGGGTTGCAGGCTAAGAACAGGCCTGTGCTGCCCTTGCCCTCGTTCTTCAGCGTCATGGTGTACTCCTTAGACTCGTCCATCAGGATCTTGTCTTTGGCGACACCTTCAGTTCCGCGTCCGGCCAAGTCGTTGGAGCGAAGGATGCCACGATTCTCCAACTGAATGGTGTTGTCGGCACTCTTTTCTTCAGCGAATCCTTCGTTAGGATAGGTAACAGGGCGTTGAAGCTCTGTGAAGTTCTTGTTGAAGTTATCTTCAATATAGACACGCGAACCTGTGTTCTTGTCGCGTTTGCCTTCACTCGTACCGAAGTCGTAGGTGTCGTACCAGGCATCCTCCTTCGGCAGACGGAAGATGGTCAGCTCGTCGGGATTGCGATCCTTATCCTTATGCGTATTGATGGGCAGTACACTGAAGCCACCCTCGGAATAGCGAACGGCAGCATCGTTGTAGGTTCCGCTCCACGTACCCTTGATGGCTACGTTGGCCTTACCGTCGCCCATCGGCTTATAGGAAATACGGTCAAGGTATTCGTCGGCATTATTCTCCCATTCCTGACGGTTGTCTGACCAAACGCCTGCGTCCGAGTCACCGAGCTTGTCGGTCTGGCTGCCATCGGTGGTGCGCCAGTTGGCACCCTTCTCATAGACCACTGCCTTCGCCTTGTCCCAGCAACGCTGATAGACGGCGGGTGAGAAGCGGTCGTAGGTGATGTCGTAGCGGCTGTCGTCAGCCAGGTTCCAACCACCACCCGTGATTTCATCGCCGAAATAGACCGGCTCGAAGTAAGTAGTCTCCTGACGTGCACTATAGGAAGGAGCATACCATTCGCCAGCCACCATGTCTTTCAGCGGCGAGCCCACGATGTGCCACTTGTTCTTGCCCAGGGCAAACTCCACCCAAGCCTTGTCGTAGCTCAGCAGATGAGCATTCAGCAGCTCCGTCTGGCTCTGGAACACGATGTCCTTGCAGACATTGATTTCATACATTTCGGCAATATAGTCACCATCTTTAGCCACGCTGCTGTACTGTTCTTCGTGATGCGTCTGGTAAGGACTTGCCTGGAAGTCGTATTTCAGAATATCGGTTGCCGTTTCTGGACAGAGGTTCGGAAACGGTGTGTTATCCAGTTCCTGGACACCCGAAACCACTGTACCATCATCTTTTGTGCGCCCGTTTCCGAACATGTCATAGAGTTCGGGGCTGTAACTGCCACGCTTCAGCGAACCGTCATCATAAGTATCGCTGTTGGGTGTCATCATCAGAATATGCGTACAATAGAGCGGTGCAAAACCATTATGGTTGCCATTGCCTTCGTTGGTGAGATACTCTTGGTCGGTGTTCGGTGCATAGCCATTTTCCTTCAGCAGCAGGTCATCAGCATCGGCACGGCGCCAGTTCTTATCATTGTTCCAGTCGTGGTTGTCGTCGGTACCTACCCACACCTCGTAGTCGGGCACAATCTTCAGGTTGATGAGCATGTGGCCCTCACAGGCATTCGAGGGGTCAGAGCCGTCGCCCATATCGTCCAAGAACGGCACCTTTAATGTATAGTAGTAACCGTCGCGCACTTCGAAATCTTCCCAGAAGTAGACACCGAGATGGTTCACCTTGTCGGGGTCACGCGACGTGTCATTGGTCGCGTCAACGGCAATCAAGTCGTAGATGGTTCCCACGGGATATTTTCCCTCTACGCCATCGATGGCGTCGGCAATCACATCCTTGTACTCCGGATCGTTGGTCTTGGTGAGATAGAGATAGGGATCGTTGTCCTGCAGGGAGATGTTGTGCTTCACGCCGATGACCTCACCTGAGCTACCTACTGCGCCCTTGACAGGAATCCACAGTTTAGAACCATCAGCACTGAGCGAGTGGCGGTCACCATGCTGAACGTTCTGATACTGGCCCATACGTGCCAAACGGACGCTGAGGATGCCTGTATTCTCCGGGTAATTGTACACATCAATGCCATTCATGCCGTCCTCGAAGCCAGCGTCGAGCTTGGGAGCGATGTTTTGAATGCTGATGCGTAGCGGCTGCGGCTCGTCGCAATAGTAGACCACGCCCGACGGGTTTTCTGTCGTGCCATAGATGGCGAGATTGTAGTTGGCATCGTGGATGGGGATGGCAACGATATAAGTATAGGGATCGTCGTCGCTCCATTTCTGTGCATGCACATTGACAGCCCTTGAATGTAACTCCAACTGTCCTTCAGCAACAAGCTGGCGAAGAACGGTAATCATGTCTGCCGTCAGTTCGTAGACGGTGCCTGCATCTTCCTTGGAAGCAGGGATGATGCCGTCGAGGGTTTCTGCATCGGGATAGTTGATGCGGAAATACATCAGTGCCTTACGCGGCGAGAAGTCATAGCCGGTGACATTGGCGTTGAAATGGGCGATGTCTGCCTTCACACCATCGGGATTCTCTGTTGTGGGCAGCTTGCCATAGAACCAGTCGAAGTAAATCTTGTCGAGCGACTTCTTTTCCTCGTCGGCGGTATAGGCTTCCATCTTGGCCAACAAGGTGGGAATCTGGTTTTCGCAGGCCACGGCATTCTCATTGCCGTCGAGCTCTATGCCCTTCAGTTCCACTGGCGGGCGAAGCTCGAAGGAATACATCTTCGTACAGGCTGAGCGCATATTGAAAATCTCAGCAAAATCAGATGCACTCGTTATCTTTGTCTGGCTGGAAATCACATAATACTCTGTATACGTCTTCCACTCGATGCCCGACACATTGGCGTTGAACACAAGATAACGGATTTCCGTGCCGTCGTTGTTCACAATGCGACGATACAGCGGTTGGGGATTGGTAGAAGCATCCGTGAAATTGTACAATGGCTGAAGCTCTGACTCGAAATAGGGCGACCAGGCGAACTCGCAGATACCCACATTGGTGGGGTTATTGGTGGCACCGCTCTGCCAATACTTCTCCTTATCCTCTTCCTTGCCAATCTGGGCAGCCTTGAAAGCTACTGCGTATGCATTATTGTAAATAGGATCCTCGAACTCACCAGTTGCCAGACCTTCTTCAATCTCTTTCTTGGTCTTGGTAATATTCATACCAGAGAGTTGCTGCTGGAAAGCGGTCAGGAACTTATCTTTCTCGATAATGGCAAACGACTTATAGCGCAACTTATCTGTCGGAACCTCTGCCGTAGCTTCATCGACGCCTTCAAGTTCCAGCTCGTTGTCGAAAGGCACTTCCATTTTCAGCAGCTTGGCATCGTATTTAGCCTCTCCATTCTCATCGGTCATGATACAGAGCGGCGTACTACGGTCTACCTCGACAGTAGGCACACTGGCAAAGATCATGATGTCGTCGAGCATATAGTCACCACCGTTGGTGTTGACACAGTTGTTGTCGATGTTCAGCATATATTGGTCGAACTGCTCCTCAATACTGAATTCGAAGTAGAATTGCTGCCAAGGACCGGTTTCGTTGTTATTGTCCCATTTGTACTTACTAGCAACCCAGTCATTTCCTTCTGGATCTGCATCCATCATGGTCCTTCCGTCTGAATATCGTACGTCAAGGGAAAGATTGCCAGGACAGAAGCGGTGAAGGACCTCTTCCCTAATGACCCTACCACTCTCGTCGTAATCACGTCCAATAACCGTAAGCACCACACTGGCGGGCGACTGTCCAGCCCATCCGTATGCTGCACCTGATGTCATCCATCCAGAACACATCATCTTGTTTCCTGCGCAGAATGTTCCCGAGAAAGGAATCTGTGCCACTTGTCCAGCACGTTCTGAAGCATCAACGTAGAGGAAACCGGGGTGGAATCCTGTCGCAGGATTCCATTGTTCTGAAGCAGGGACGTTCTTAGGATTATAAGTTGTGCCATCAAGGTCAGTTGTACCGTTATAGTTATTTACGCCAAGGAAGGGACCCAACGCATTCCAGAAGGATGTCTCGCTGGTCAGCATATACTCGCCGAATTTTGTATCATAGTAGTAACCATTGCTGACATGGCGGTGAGTATCTATCTGTTTAAAATAATGAATATAATTGGCATTGTCGAAGTCCAGAGGCCATACCGATGCCTTAAACCTACGTCTTGTGTGGTGTTCGGCATATCTTTCGTTCTGTACACCCTCATTGACGACCTCAAAACCGTCTTGATTAGGATAGTCGAAAGTAATGCTGGCAATGGCATCGTGACCTGTCTTGCGCTTTAAGCCATTGGGAGAACGCTGAGAATTCTCCTGCAGCACTTCATCCCAAGGCAAGGTCTGCGAATCGTCATCAAAGTAAATAGTAAACCGCGCAACACGGTAATCTCCGAAGCGCACTTCAATAACAGCAGGGTTGGCTGTACTGCTCACACTGCCGCCATTCGGATAAACGAAAGCGATGAATCGAGAACCTGGATATCCAAGATTTGGGTTCCGATAAATGCCCTTATCGTCGCCTTGAATCGTACTTTTACCATCTTTCTGACCATTCAGCAAGCTGATTCCTGTTCCATTGGCGCTTAGACTGACTGTAATGTCATTGTTGTCGTTTCCGATACTTGTAATGTTCTCGTCCTTGTAAAACCAATAATTCGCAAACTCATAGTTCAATCCTAATACGTCAGGTTCAAAGTTCACAGTCTTTGCGGGGAAATGAATAGTCTTATCTTCCAACCATTCATCAGCTCCAAGTGCCTTTAGCTTATCCGCCATTTCCTTTCCGCTGCGAAGATGCCAGATAACGCGCTGCGTGAGACTCGGCTCTTTTACGACATCGCCAAAAGCATCCTTTTCCAAATCCTTAAAGATGTTATCGGAAAGGTCGCATGCAAGGTCGAAGCTATCCATACCCTCAGGCAATCTGACATTTACTGAGCGATTGACGTAATTGACAGCATTGTCAGCCGAATTACCGTCGTCATTATGGCCACTGATAGCAATACCCGTGACATAACCATTCTGGTATGTTTCCATCCTGCTTGCAGCTCCTCCGAAATCGGTTATCGACGAATCATAGAGACTATCGGTACGATAGTCATAGAATCGCTGATAGGCACGATGCAGGAGGAGTGAACCATATTGAATCATCGGGAGATAGCATTCCGTCCATCCGTTAGGATCCACATATTGTGTCGTTTCATAAGTGGAACAATACTGCATCTGATTGCCATTCCCATTATCTATCCATTCCTTAGAGCCGTCAAGAAATCCTACAGCTTTTGGATATTTCTGGATATATTGCTTGGCATCTATTACACTTTGATGAACACGATGCTTGATACTTTTTTCGCTGGTGGGTTTCCCGTAATCTACGACATCATCGTTTACCTCCTTTACAAGGCGGAAATAGGACTTGGTAGCCGACAAATCATTCCCATTCAAGTAACGTGTTCCGTTACTTGTGTCAACCCACAGGGCATATTTTACATCACTTCCATGTCTTACCACCTCGATGCCTGTAAACTCAATAGCCCGTACATCATCATTATCTACCAGACAATATGACTCATTATCCTCTGTCCAAGAAAAATACCAAGGACGGCCGCCAAATTCATTTGTAAGAACATATCCATTCTCTGTAGGCGTTATCTTCCATTCTACTGCTACGTTGCTCTTACCACGCTGTATCGTCCATGTTCCGGGATTAAAATACAGGTACTTACCATCATATTCTGATGATTCCGGGTCATAGTCTTCAAACTCAATATAATACGTATCCTCATCATCCCAATATGCAGGTTTCGTTGAAATAAAGCGTACATGAGTATAATGAGTTCCATTGTCAGAACTAAGGTCGTCAGTAGGGTTGCATGGAAATGTTGCATTCCACGATGGAAAAGCATAAACGTATGTATCGTAACCGTTGTAACTGCCAGACAATTTCATCATGCCCGCAGGATCATTAACAATATCATCATCATTATCATGAGGATTTGTTATGTTCCAAATACCCCATTCTTCTGTATTTGTTCTCCTGACAATTTGATTTGTATTGGCAGAAACAAGCAGAAACACACCATCCCAATTGTTAGCATGCCACTGACCTGAGTATTTTGTGACAAAACGACTATAGTCAACCATTTTCCACATATTTGACGATGCTTCCTCTTTTGTCCCCCATAATAGTTGATTGTCTTTAATATAAAGGAAGTTGTTATCACCCGGTTTATCAACCATTTGCCAATAATAATACTTCTCATTCTGTGCGTGTGTTTCTGTTACCCCAATGAATAAGCTGCACAGCAGGAGGAGTGCTGCGCTGAGTGTATGTTTATGTGAAGCTGTGAGTCTCATGTTCATTCTTTATTGCTTTTATTTATTCTTTTTTCATTGCTTTTTCCCATTCCCGCTGAGGTGCCTACGTGAAGTCTTCTTAAACACCCCCTCTAACTCCCCCTCAAGGGGGAGGACAAACACGGCCAGCGAGTGATCGTTCTTCACCCTTTTGGATTCAAGGCCTTGACGATGTTGTAGCTGAAGGAGTAGAGGCGTCCCTCAAGTTTGACGAGGAGCGTCAGCGTGAGAGTTCCTTCCATCGCATCTTCGTTCTGAATCTGGCCTACGATGTCGCCCGAGTCGAGCAGCATGAAGAGGTTCGACTCGTCATCCTGCGTCAGGATATAGGTGTCGCCCGTGAGGATGATGCCCGTCTGGTCGCCTTGACCGTCGGGATCGCTAAGTGCCTCATAGCGCGTGTTATAAGGGAATGTTTTACTTCCAACGGTATAGGTCTTGTCCGTTCCTTTTTTCACGAAGGGGAACTTCGGACTGAACGTCACGGCGTTGTCGAAGATGTTTCGCCATGTACCCTCAGCATCGGTGTTCTTCCTGACCATCGGCTTGATGCAGATGTTACCACCCGTGAGGAAGGTTGCGGTGAGGGCATCGGCAGAAACCACCGTTGTCTGATAGCCGGCGATGGGCACGAACTGGAGAGCTTCGATGCGGAACGACCAGTCGCCGAAGGTGATGGGAATCTTGATCCAGTCGTTGCGGCAGATGTTCGTGAAGCCACCTGATGCGTGGTTCACCGTCATGCCGTAGCGGTATTCCGTTGCTTCTGCCTGGTTTCCACCACTTTCCAGATAGCGCTTGGCCTTCAGGCGGATGGAGTATTGGTTCTCCACGCCCGTTGCGGTGGCGCTGCTCTCGTTGACGTAGACGGTGGTCATGCCAGTTCCGTTTGTCTTTACAAGTTTGATGGGCTTGTCTTTCAAATCAACAGCAAAAGCTACCGTGTCGCGTTTGCTCGGTTTGATGATGTCCGCGGGTGTTGCCGGTTCGAGCAGCGAGTTATTCGTTTTGGTCAATGGATAGATTTCGTAACCGAGGATGTCCATATCCTGACCAGAGTTGTTGGTGAATTCAATCTGCAGCTTGGCCATCGTGCGCACCACCTCCACGGCGAAGGTCTGGTTCTCGCCAGCTACGACCGTGATCTGCTGACCGCCCGTGCGACTGGTCATGGGGATGTTCTTGTCCCAGCCATTGGTGGTATTGATGGTTCGTGTAGCGAAGTCGGCAGGCAGACTGCCCTTCGTCGTCACTTCGCCATTCGGATTCTTCACGGGTACTGTGATGCCCGTAGCTGTCCATTGCTCAGCCGTGAGATTGGCAAAGCCATACACCGTATAGGTACCCGGCGCGAGATGGAAGCGGAACTCGTCTTGCTCCACGCCATCCTCACCGCTGATGGTGTTCGACACCATTTCCACCACCTCGTTGCTGCCGTTGACAAAGATGACCTTATAGTCGTGGATGCGCTCTACGGGATCCACGGGGTCAAGCCAGTTGCCCGTCTCTGCACGTGTGGCAGGAGCCGGGCGGCGGGCTTTAATGGTCATGGTGACACGCCCCTTGCCGTCGGGTATGGGGTCGGTCGTCAACACGTCATCCTCCTGCTGGCAGGCAACGAGAGTGGCCGCAATTATCATAAATGTCCAGAACTTTTTCATATTTTATACGGGTATTACAGGGTGTGTAACTTCGCGCCATTTACGTACATAGATGATGGCTTTGAGATATTCGGGGTTGCGTGGGTCGGGCTTCACCGTGCCGGGGCCGCTCACCTTCGAGATCTGCAAACGATAGATGTTGTTACGGACGATGGCGAACTCCATCGGGCCTTGCACGCCGTCATCGCCGTTGTTGGCGTGGCGCAGCCAGACATAGTAGAAGCAAACGCCGCCGTTGTATTTTGTATAGGAGGCAATTCCGCTATGTCCTTCGACCTTGGTGTTGCCATCCACGTCTTTGTAAGTCGTGTTATAGGCATTGCAATAGGCCTGGGCAGCTTCTTCATTGTCGAAGTAGAGACAGTTTTCCTCTGCGGGGTTGTCGGTGCAGAGCACGCGCCAGAAGTCCTGACCCTTTGCATATTCCGTGTTCTCTGTCAGTTTTCCTTCTTCAGCATTGTAGGCGCTATAGACTCTGGCAGGCTTGTAAATGCCTTTCAGTTGCAGGCCCGTAGCGTATGCAGCGACGGTCTGATTCATGTCGAAGGTGTTCTCGTTGACATAGCCAATGGTGTAGCCTTGAACATTTGTAGCGGTGGCCGACCAGTCGATATGCGAATTGAAGTTCTGCATGGTGCCGATGGGAGAATCGTCGGCATAAGTCGGGGTAAGTGAAGTGACCATGCTCGTTGCACCATAACAAGTCTCTATCCATTCGTCGGGGAATGTGCCGTTGCGCTCGGCTGTGCGGGGGTCGATGACATAGTTGGTGGCTGTACCATCCTTGCTGAAGGTCTCATCGCCGAGATACTGGAAGCCGTTAGTGCCGTTGACATCGTTGGCCACACGCTTCAGCATGTAAGAGGGCAGGATGCAACCATTGACAATCTTCACATGGGTGAGATAGAAATTGGCAATAGCCAAAGTACCTGCTGCATTCTTCACGACATAATCAAGCGATTTGCTGTCGGTATCGAGAGTTGCTCCTTTGAAGTCGAAGTCAATGCGGGCGGCCGTACGCTCGATGTCGATGTGGTATTTGATGGGGTCTTCTTCCGTTCCTGTTCCGCCAAGTGTATAGCTATCGGTAGTGCTCGACATGGCAAACTTCGTGGGTTTGCCTTCGCTGACAGTCCATGAGCTGTAGTCTTTATAATCGAAGAGTTGCTGTACGTTGCTTACCTTCGTGGTAATATCACCTACATTGGCAACAACGACGAACTGCAGTTCGTTGATATTCATCTTCTTGCCTTTGTAGAACGTAAAGTCAGCAGTGACGATAGCTGGATCATTGCCTTCATACTCCGTGTGGTTGGCTTCGGTTCCAGTCTCATTCTTCTGTCCTTCTACAGCCTTATATCCTCTTGCCTCAATAGGAATAGCTGCGGCATCTGCGGGTGTCAACTTTGTGATGGCCTTTCCACGGTAGGCAAAGATACAAACATCCGTGATTTTGTTTTCATCCTCTGAACCGAACTCCCAGCCGTCGCCTCTTTCGCCACCATACGGGCGGTCGTTGTCGGCACGAGTTTCCTGACCGCGCGTGTCGATGGTCAGTCGGATGTGCAGACTGTCGCCCATTGTTGAGTCTGTATTCTCATAGGGGCAGGTGTCATCGAGGGCATCACAAGCTGTGAAGCCAGAGAGGACGGCGATGCCGAGGGCTGTTTGTAGGATATGCTTTCTTATCGTCATTGCTTTTATATTTTTTATGGGGGTAGGGGCGCTGTGGTACAGCGACTTACTCAACCCTGTGGGTAGACAAAAAGGGGATTACTCCAGGTTTACGTTCTGCCAGCGCATCACCCAAGGCAGCGTATGAATATGGAGCGAGATAAACTGCCACTGCTCGCCGACGAGGGTGAAGTCGAGGCGGTAGTCGTAGGCACGGTCGAGGAACTCCTGTCCCGAGTAGGCGTAGCGCTCGAAGGCACCGCGTCCCTGTGCGAGGTATTCAGCGAGGTTGATGTGCAGCACTTCCTTGCCGGTGGTGCGGTGGATGAGGTAGAGCATGGCGGGCTCTGTACCGTTGATGAGGCCTAAGTCGGGCAGCACAGGACCGACGGCGGGGCGCAGCATCAGGCGGTTGAAGTCGAGGTCGGCATGAGCCGTCATCTCGTATTCGTGTTCAGGCACGGTGTAGGACGAGGTGCCCGTGACGTTGTCGTAGTAAGTGTTCCACTCGTCGAAGGGACGATAAGTGATGGTGGGCTGTCCGATGGTGTCTACGGTGTTGTCGTAGAGAATGCGTCCGTTGACGTCGGTGATGTACACCTCATAGTCGCGGATGTCGCAGTCGGCGCGGTTCACCGTCTGGTGAATGGCCACATGGAGGCGCTTGGTATCGCGAACGAGCGACATGGTGCAGTGGGTGAAGACACCCTCTCTGACGCTGACCGTCTGTGCAGGGATAGCAGCCCGTGTGTCGGTGGCATCGTAGTCGACCGAGCGGAGCGTTCCATGCCAGAGCGTGTCGAGCTGCTGCTGGTATACGGGCTGCTGTGGTGCGGCAGCGTACGGAACCTGTTGCAGCTCTACGGTGAGGTCTTCGCGCTGCTGTGCCTCGTTGCGGATATATCGTATGCCAGGGTCGCTGGCTATCTGGGTGTAGGGTCGCTGGTTGGCCAGCGCGAGGAGCCGGTATTCGCCGACGGGCAGTCCCTCCACGGTCATGCGATAGTTCTTGTCGCGTAGGGGCTTTGCCGTTGCGGTGTTCTCCTCCGTCTGTGTACGAACGAGACGCCCTGCGAGGTCGTAGACGTAGAGCGTTACGCTGCCCACATGGTCGTTGAACATGTCTGCTCGCTCGACGTTATAGTCGTAGACGAACTCTACGGTGAGTCCCTGGGGGCACTCGTCGAGGTCGTCGTAGAGCGAGTCACAGGCATTCATTGTCATCAGCGCCACAGCCGATGCGGCAGCTATCATGGTTTTCTTGACCGTTTTTTTGAACTGCATAGTTATATTTTTTTTTAGTTGATGTGGTAAAGCAATCAGGCTCCGGGCGCGGGCGCATGGTCTGCGCCCGAAGCCTGTTTGCATTCTTTTTTTTAGATTAAACAGAGTAGTACCGAGTCTTAGAGGATGACATCCTGTGTGCGGAGGTTCCACGGCAGGATATGCACGTGAACAGAGATGTACTGCTCCTCCTCGATGACGTCGTCGGGAGTGTCGTTGTCCTTCACTGTCTCGGGTACGGCAGAGCCGAGCTTCTTGATGGCCGAGATGGTGAGCTTGTACCAGTTGTTGCGGACGATACCGTAGCGGCCGAGGAAGTTGTTGTTGCGAGCCTCAACGTCGGTGCCATAGATCTGGTCGATGGTCTCACCGGGCTGTGTGGCGTCGGCAGCAGCCCACGGAGTCTCGAACTCGCCGAAGTGCTGGATGCGGACATTGTAGTAAGCGACACCATTCTCGTAGAGGGTGACGGTCAGTTCGCTCTCAGCCTTTGTCTTGGCAGTAGTCCAAGCAGCATCCATGCCAGCGGGCAGGGCGTCCGTATAGGCAGCACCATCCTCGGTGATGGCATAGCTCAGGGTGTAGGTCTTCACGCCGGCAGTGGTCGATGGTTCGACAGTAGCAGAGATAGCCACCGCGTACTCTTTACCAGGTGTGGCTTTAGCCAGAGCAGCAGTGACATCGTTCATCCACTTGTTGACATCGTACATCTGAGTGGCCTTGGCAGCGATGGCATTGTTGATCTTGTCGGCAGCATAGTACTTGGCATCGTTCGAAACAGCATAGAAGCTCTCACCTCCGTTGAACTGTACCTTGACGCATGCCATTGTGGTGTTGGTCCAGGTCTGATGCTCTACGTCGAAGGTGTTCTCCGTCATGTAAGCCTTGCCGGTGAGGGGGTTCCATGTGCCATCCACAGGAGCAACGGGAGCCACCAAGTTTGCAGGCTTGTCATACTGCGGGTCGATGCCGAAGAAGGTGCGATAGCCAGAAGTGTGGTTCTCAACACCTTCGGGGAGCATCGGAGCGAAGTCGTACTTCGAGACGAAGCGATACTTGGCGTTGGCATTCACAGCCTTGGCGTTGAAATAGCCGAGCCATGCCTCCTCACCCGACTGGCGGGTGTTGTAGTAAGAAGGCTCGGTGTTGAAGATCTTCCATCCGAGAACCGTGAATTCCATCACTTCTTCACCATTCTTCACTTGGCTGGTGGCATCATCGGCACTGACAGTCACCTTGGCAGCGGCGCGCTCTACATAGACACATCCTGCGGGAGCTTTCTTGGCCTCATCCGCGGTCTTCTTGATCTGGCTCTTGTCGAGCTTCACGGCGGTGATGACCTTACCGTTAGAAGCTGCGCTACCACCAGCTGTCTCGCTGATAGGAGCGTTGGTCATGAGCATACCATCTTCGCTGATCTCACCTGTGAGTGTACCACCGATGGTGGCAGCGTCGAGGACCAGTTTCGAGAATTCGGGGAAGGTGGTGCCAGCAGCGGGAGCAGCCGAGAGGGCACTGCCGTTGTTGTTCAGCACGACGTAGGCATAGAGATTCTCGGAGGGCAGCAGATTGAGGTTGTCAATCTTGGCTGTCGTCACACCACTGGTCTGAGTGACCAACGTACCAGTAGGTTCGCCGTCGTTATCCTTCTCAGAAGGATCTTCGTTCTCACCCTTTTGGTCGTTTTTGAAGTCGGTAGAGAGGGCATACATCTTGTAGAATGTTGCAGTCGACTCGTCGTCACCGACAAAGAGGAAGAGGTTGGCATCCTTCACTGCAAACTCAGCAGCCTCACCATTGTCGAGGTCGTCGTTGGCACGTGTGCCGCCATCTGCGATGTTGGGCAACTGGATGGCGATGCCTACATAGCCATCACCGTTGGTGGCAACGGGAGTGTTCTCCACGGCATCGTCGCTCGAGCAGGCTGCCAGCGTGAGGGCTGCCAGCACAGCTGTTGAATACTTAAAAATCTTTTTCATAAATGTTTAAATTAAGTTATTAATAAAAAATATGATAGTTATTCCTATATATATTTAGGCTTTTCTTACTTGGGGCCGCTATGGTATAGCGGCGAACTGAACCTTAGGGAGGCCCTTGTAGCGTGCATCGATGATATCACGTCATACGGGCCCTTGAGGAGCAGCATGGCCATTCGCCCTTGAGGGGCAGCATGGCTATTCGCCCATGAGCTCGCGGAGCTCGTCGAGCTGTGCCTGTGCCTCGCTGACACCACCGCGGAGAGCCTGCTCCATGAGCGTCTTGGCCTCGGCAAAGCGCAGCTGCATCTTACGCACGCCACCGAGCACGTAGGCCTGCTGCGGGTCCTTGATGTTGGCTGGCAGGATCTGTTCGGCGCGGGCGTAGTCGTTCTGTCCGAGGGCCATCTGTGCTGCCAGCAGAACGGCACGCGGATTGTCGTGATGAATCTCGGCAGCGCGGTAGATGATGGCCTGTCCCTCGGGAGTCTCCATGCCTGCATCCTGTGCCAGGGCTACGAACTCAGCCAGCGAGAGGTCCTGTGGATGGGTGCGATAGACCTCGCGGCTCTCTTCGAGCGTGTAGGGACGGATGCTGTACTGGATGACATAGTCGGAGTGGCGCAGTCCCGGATAGACATCGGCCAGGAGCTGGCGATAGCGTTCGGGGAACTGCTTCTTGATGCGCTCGTTCTTCGCATCGGGGTCCATCTGGCTGTCGATGATGCTGAGAATCTCCGTGCGCTCGGCAATCTGGCTCTTGTCCACATATTCGCGCAGGCCGGCCCAGTCTTCCGGGGTGGATGTCGAACCGATGACGCCCGGCTTGAACTTGTAGAGCTTCTGGATGTGGTTGGAGAGCGTTGCGGCGCGGTTCTCAGCCAGCCAGGTGTTGTGCTCGTAGGTACCCTCGGGCGAGGCATAGCCGTGGATGGTGACGCGCTCGATGCTGACATCCTGCTTGCCACGCACCTCGTCGATGGTGGCCATGATCTTCTTCAGCTCCTCGGGGTTGCGACGGTAGGTGGGGTCGAGGTTGATCTTGTCGAGACGGAAGTCGACATAGGCACGACCTTCCAGCTGGCGTTCCTTTTTATAGTCGTCAGGCGAGAGCTGCACACGCATCAGCGGCACACGTTCCGGTTCCTGGTTGCGCATGAGACTGGGCACGTAGGGCAGGTTGGTCAGGTCGCCGCAACCGCAGAGGTCTTCTTCCAGCTGCAGCTGGTACGACCGCATCCAGGGCTGATAGGGGATGGTGGAATGGTAGAACTCCGTCTGGCTGTTGCCCGACCGCTTGATGTGGCGGGCGTCGCGATAAGTCTCAACGCCCTGCCCGCGCTTATAGAGCACATGCTGTGCGCGGCTGTCCACCACCAACGGCTCGAAGGCAACGCGCTGCGTCCCGTCTTTCGATACGAGTACGGGGCGGATGGCTACCGACTGTTTGTGGTTGAGCGATAGTTCGTCTAAGCAGACATCCATGGAGAGCGCCATCTTCCCCTCTTGCCGGGTGAGGACAGCATTGCGCACGACGGTCTTTGTGTCGCTCAGCGTCTGCGCTTCGGCCACCGAAGCCCACTGCGTTGCCGACATGGCAGCCACCATGAGCGTGGCCCGTAAGGTATATTGATAGATCTTCATATCTTCTCTCTATATATATAATAAGGTATAACTGATTTAGAAATTGTAGATCACACTCAGAGCGGCCTTCGTCGGGCCGAAATAGTTCTTATGGCCGCGCCATATCTCGCTGCCACACTTCTCGCAGGGGAACTTCTTGAACCACACATAGTTGTAGCCCACGCCAATCTCGCCCTCGAAGCTCCAGTGTTTGCTCAGCGGCCACTGATAGCCATAGCCGATACCGCCTCCGGCGAACCAGCCCTCGTAGCGGTGGTCGCGCAGCTGCTTGTACATGCCGAAGGGCAGGTGAATCTTGCCCGCGTTGAACTGTCCGCCCTGAGCATGGATGGCGAAGAAATGGCCGTTGAACTTCTGGCAGAGCCAATAGCGGGCCTCGGGCTGCACCATCCAGTGCTTCCACTTCTTGTTGTCCTTCAGCGTCCAGAGGTTGAAGCTGCCACTAAGGTCGGCCGACCACTTGGGAGCCAGCCCCACCTCTACTCCGAGGTTGGGCGAAAGCAAAGCATCGTAGACCAGGTTGTTTTTTACGGCCACCTGAGCTGTTCCTCTCTGTAGGCATAAGGCCAAAAACAGAGACCAAGCGATGCGCCACTTGATTTGATGTCTTTTCTGCATATTTTCCAGTTAATATTTTTTTATAGGTTTTATCCCATCACACAATTGTAATCCGCTTGCAAAGTTAATATAATTGTAGTATTTTGACCTGTTTTTTATAGTACTGTATATGTCATAACTTAAAAAAGTGAATTAAATGCAGTTTTTTGACACATATATTTTAGGAAAATGATACGTAGTATAGCATTTTTATGTATCTTTGCAACGTATTTTACGAACTCATATTTCTGGACATTAGTACTCTTATTATTATTAACAACATTCATCGAAGAGGGGGTGCGAGAGAAGACCCCCGCTGACATAAATAGCTAATCAATATGCGAGAAGATTTTATCAACTATGACAAAGAGTCTTTGGAGAAACTGATCGAGAGTCATAGCAAGGCCATTCAGGAACTCATGACAAAGGTAGGCGAACTGGAACGCCTCCTCGGAAAACAAGAAGATGCAGCCTCGTCGCCTGCTAAGAAACCTCGTAAGAAGCAAGATCTCGAGGCGGACGACAAGTTGTTGATGAAGCTGAAACTGCTCATCAACGAGAAGCAGTTGTACAAACGGGAGGCTGTGCCTCTCTGGGAGGTCGCCGCAGCGATGAACATCAGCCAGAAACGGCTGAAGGAGATTATCGGCATCACCGAATATTACAACCTCAAGAATATACTTAATCATTACCGCATCAACTGTGCTTGCCAGATGATGGTTTCGCACCCAGCTTACTCCATCGAGGCCATCGCCATGGAGAGCGGCTTCAAGAGCCTCAAGTCGTTCTACAGATGGTTCCAGCGCGAGGTGGGAGTGTCGCCTACCGACTATAAAAATGAACAACTGGGGGGGGTAAAATAAACCTCTCCCAGCCTCCCCAAAGGGGAGGGGTCCAAGTGGCAGGTGTCACGCTCGGAAGCGTGACCTCCTACATTAGCGCATAGGTGGCAGGGTAGGAGGCGACGCTTCCCAGCGTCGCAACAGCACATAGGCAGCGCATACGTGGCAGGTGTCACGCTAGGAAGCGTGACCTCCTACATTAGCGCATAGGTGGCAGGGTAGGAGGCGACGCTTCCCAGCGTCGCAACAGCACATAGGCAGCGCATACGTGGCAGGTGTCACGCTAGGAAGCGTGACCTCCTACATTAGCGCATAGGTGGCAGGGTAGGAGGCGACGCCATTCCCGAGCTACGCTCGCCTACCCGTAGCCTTTCCCAGCGTCGCAACAGCACATAGGCAGCGCATACGTGGCAGGTGTCACGCTAGGAAGCGTGACCTCCTACATTAGCACATAGGTGGCAGTGTAGGAGGCGACGCTTCCAAGCGTCGCAACAGCACATAGGTGGCAGGGTAGGAGGCGACGCTTTCCAGCGTCGCAACAGCACATAGGCAGCGCATACGTGGCAGGTGTCACGCTAGGAAGCGTGACCTCCTACATTAGCGCATAGGTGGCTGCGAAGGAGGCCTGGTTTTTACACCTGTCGGAGATAGTCTCTGAGGTTGCCAGAGATAGTCTCTGAGGTTGTCAGCGATGGTCTCTGATGTGGTCGTTGATAGTCTCTGATGCGGTCAGAGATAGTCTCTGAAAGAGGCAAATTGAGTTTTTGATGAGTTTTTGCGTGCATTCATAGATACGTAGAATGATTGATATACAATGAGTTAAGTCTGTTCTGGTGAGTTTTTACCATACTTTCTCAGAAAAAAAAGTTTTTGAGAAGAATAGTATAGGAGTTTTTCGGGAAAAGTCGGCAAAAACTCATTGCAACCTCCTGGAATGCCGATAAACAGGGCGTTTCAGCACATCAGGCAGCTCTTCAAAAACTCATTGAAAAGTAATTCAGGAGGGACAACATGCTGATAAGCTCGAATTCACTCACGTTCGAAAAAACTCAAATAAATTTGGTTTTTTGCTCACTTAATCGTACCTCTGGCTGCCGCCGAAGGTACTTTCGTTCGACAATAAAAACAAAAAAATTGTTTTTTGTTTTGTATTGTTCTCACTTAATCGTACCTTTAAATAAGTTACTCTCGCTCGGAAATAAAAAGAAAATCGAGCTTTTCTTTTGTATTTCGCTCGCTTATTCGTAACTTTGCAGGCAAAAGTAGAAAAGGAATGAAAAATCAGATGATTTCGCAAAAGGGCGAGTGGGACCACTACGTGGTGGAGCGCGAACAGCCCCTGCTGGAGTTTCTTTTGGAAACACTCAGCGGGCAGAGTCGCACGAAGGTGAAGCAGACGCTGCAGGGCCGTGGCATCCGCGTCAATGGTAAGACGGTGACGCAGTTCGACTATGCCCTCGCACCAGGAATGAAGGTGGCCGTGAGCAAGACGAAACGCAACAACCTGATGCTGCGCAGCCGCCACCTGAAGTTGGTCTACGAAGACAAGTGGCTCGTCGTGGTGGACAAGAACGTGGGCATCCTGTCGATGGCCGCTGGCCATAAGTCGCTCAACGTCAAGGCCATCCTCGACGACTATTTCCACAAGACGAAGCAGGGCTGCACGGCCCATGTCGTCCACCGCCTGGACCGCGACACCAGCGGACTGCTCATCTACGCTAAGGACATGGAGACGGAGCAGCTGCTGGAGCGCGACTGGCACGAGACGGTCTACGACCGTCGCTATGTGGCTGTCCTCTCGGGCGAGATGGAGGACGACGAGGGAACCATCGCCAACTGGCTGAAGGACAATGCGGCCTACTTCACCTATTCGTCGCCTGTCGACAATGGGGGCAAGTATGCCGTGACCCATTTCTTTACGCTCGACCGCACGACGGAACATTCGCTCGTGGAGTTCAAGCTGGAGACTGGCAGGAAGAACCAGATACGCGTGCATGCCGCCGATATGGGGCATCCAGTCTGCGGCGACGTGAAATACGGCAACGGCGACGATCCCATCGGGCGGCTTTGCCTTCATGCCTTCCTGCTCTGCTTCTACCATCCGCGTACAGGCGAGAGGATGGAGTTTGAATCGCCCGTGCCGGCATCGTTCAGAAACTTATTTAAATAAGGAAAAATGGATTCGATTTATGTATATATAGGAGCCTTGGTGCTCGTCGTCGTACTGTTCTTGCTGGTCCGCAAGGTGGCCAGCTGCTTGGTGAAGAGCATCATCGGACTGATTGTGTTGGCCATTGCCGCCTACGTCTACTTCACGATGATGCAGTGAAGCGGACATACGAACGGTCGTCGAAGCTGCGGTTGCCCCGCATCAAGCCCTTCGACGCTTTGTAGATGGAGATGCAGAGCGGGTCGTCGCGAAGAAGGTCGGCCAGGCGCTCTTCGCTCTCTTGCAGTGTTGGCATGAGGAAGGGATAGCCGTCGGAGGCCAGGACAATCTCTTTGGCCTGCTGACAGCTGACGATGCTGACGTGCGGCATGCTGACGGGAAAGCCGTCGAAGACGGAGAACAGCACATTCTGATAGCGGCACGACTCGATGATGGCCGGCACGATGAGGTCGCGCCCTGCGTCGTGCTGCTGAAACTCGCCGATGGCGTGCCCCTCGCTGAGCGCCTGACGTATAAAGGCTGCACGCTTCTCGGCATAGAACTCTTCCTGCGGCTTGGGGTCGCCGTGAAGCACCCCGTCGATGAGGCATTGGCAGTCGCCAATCATCCACACTTCTTTTCTTCGTTCGCTGTAGACAACGCAACTGGCTGTGGTGCGCTGTTCGGGATGGTCTTTGAGCTGTCCGATGTCGAAGCCGTGAGCCAGGTAGGTGTCGTGAATGCGGCTGGTGACCTGTTGGCAGAAGTCTTCGCACGAGATGTCGGCCGGCATCTGGGCTATCACCTCCTTGACGATGTGCATGCAACACTGCCCATTCGTCATCAGGGGGTCGATGCGGATGGGTGTCTTGCTGGTGCTGCCGTCGACGACGGCCACGAAGCGGCTATCGGCGTGGATGCCGTCCTCGTTTGTTGCCTGGCTTTTCTTGCCGATGGTTGTCTGTTCGATGATGGTCATGGCGGGAGGGGGTGTCGTCATGGAATGACGACTTACTGAACCTTTGGGGGGAGGGATAGAGCTGGCGGATGAGGTCGGGGCGGCCGATGCGGCGCAGTTCGCGCTCGATGGCCTGCCGCTCTTCGGGCTTATACCAGAAGAAGAACTGCCGCTGGGCGAGCTTCTCCTTCTGCGTCTTGGCGCTGAACACAGGCTGCAGCGTGTAGGGGTCGAAGCCCGTGTACCATGTCTCTGTGGCCACCGTCATGGGCGTCGGCGTGAAGTCTTGCACCTGTTCAAGGTGGAAGTCGAGCTGCTTGGTGATGACCGCCAGTTCGGCCATGTCCTCCTCTTGGCAGCCCGGGTGCGAGCTTATGAAGTAGGGGATGATTTGCTGTCGGAGGTTCTCCTCGCGGTTGATGCGGTCGAAGACGCGCTTAAACTGCTCGAAGAGCTTGAACGACGGTTTGCGCATCTGCATGAGCACCTTGTCGGATGTGTGTTCTGGTGCCACCTTCAGTCGTCCGCTGACGTGTCGGCAGATGAGCTCACGGGTGTATTCGCGCGCTGCCATGTTTGTCTGCTCGTCGTTACTATGATGAAGCAGCAGGTCGTAGCGAACGCCGCTGCCGATGAAACTCTTCTTGATGCCCGGCAGCGCATCTACCGACCGATAGATGTCGAGCAGTAGTGAGTGGTCGGTGTTGAGATTGGGACATACGGCGGGATGGATGCACGAAGGGCGCTTGCACCGCTGGCAGGCCTTCAGGTTGCGTCCGTGCATGCCGTACATGTTGGCCGACGGTCCGCCGAGATCGGAGAGGTAGCCCTTGAAGTCGGGCAGCTGCACGATTTGTCGCACCTCGTTGAGGATGCTCTCTTTCGACCGGCACGCGATGAACTTGCCCTGATGGGCCGAGATGGTGCAGAAGGCACAGCCGCCGAAGCAGCCGCGGTGGATGTTGACCGAGTGTTTGATCATCTCGTAGGCCGGAATGCGCTTGCCTTTATACTTCGGGTGCGGCAGGCGTGTATAGGGCAGGTCGAAGGATGCGTCAAGCTCTTCAGTCGTCATCGGGGGATAGGGGGGATTGACCACGGCGTAGACATTACCCACCCGCTGTAGCAGGCGTTGGGCCTGCATCTTGTTCGACTCCTCTTCGATATGGCGGAAGTTCTCTGCCTCTGCCTTTTTGTCGTGCATACATTCCTCGTGCGAGTGGAGCACGATGTCGTCGGCTGTGATGCCGTCCGGTATGTCTTTCTCTTTCGAAAGAAAGACCGTCTGCGGGAGATAGGTCAGCTGGTCTATGGGAATGCCCTTTTCCAGTTCTTCGGCTATCCTGACGATGGTCTTCTCGCCCATGCCGTAGCTGATAATGTCGGCCCCCGAATCGCACAGGATGCAGCGTCGCAGCGTGTCTTGCCAATAGTCGTAGTGGGTGAGCCGGCGCATGGAAGCCTCGATGCCTCCCAAGACGATGGGCACGTCGGGATAGAGCCTTCGCAGAATCTGGCTGTAGACGATGGTGGGGTACTCCGGTCGGCAGTCGTGCCGGCCGTCTGGGCTGTAGGCGTCCTCGGATCGCAGTCGGCGGTTGGCCGTGTATTTGTTCACCATCGAGTCCATACAGCCTGGCGATATGCCGAAGAAGAGCCTTGGCCGGCCCAGTCGCTTGAAGTCGCGGAAGTCGCCGTGCCAGTCGGGTTGCGGCACGATGCCCACACGATAGCCGTGAGCCTCGAGCACACGCCCGATGACCGCCGCCCCGAACGACGGATGGTCGACATAGGCATCGCCCGAGAACAGGATGACGTCGAGCGTGTCCCATTCCCGCAGTTCCATCTCCTTCCTGGTCGTTGGCAGGAAGTCGGAAAGCCGATATTCTCTCATGCTGTTACTTCCTGCTGAGAGGCTTCTTTGTCCGTCGACTGTTGGTTTTCCCATTCGATGAAGGCCAGCACGAGGTTGTGCAGTCCGATGGCCTTCATGTCGCTGTTGTAGACCACATCGAGACAGAGGTCCATTAGCTGGCGGTCCACCTCCGTCTGCGACTCGAGGATGGAACGGCAGTTGTATTTCAGTTTGTCAACGGTGCTCTCGTCGATGATGCCGTTGCTGTCGATGAGGTTTTTCAGCAGGGCATAGCGTCTGAGCGTCTCCATGTGAAGGTCGGTCACCTCGATGGTGCGCGAACCTTTGGCGTTAGCTATAATCTTCATTTATGCTTAGGGTTTAGTGTGAGCTGTTTATTGCGGGCAGAGGAAGTTGACGATGCCCTTCATGATGGCTGCCCTCTTGCGGTAGGAAGTGATACACTCGAAGGGGAAGCCCATGGTGAACGAGCGGTAGTCGCGGCCGTTGTAAGCCACGGCCGCCGAATTGCCAGAGGCATAGACCATGGCGCTGAAGGCAGGTTCGAGAGGCTTCAGGATGTCGGTGGCCGTTGCCGCATAGTGGTCTTCGTTGAGCGTGCGGTGGAACACCATGTCCGTTCCCAGTCCGGTGACGGTAGAGTCGGCATAGATACGCGTGGCACCTGCCGCCTTGAGCTTGAGGATATTTGCGACGAAGGCCGAGTCGGCACCATGGCGCATGTCGGAGCCTACGTAGGCACCGCTCACCATCAGTGCACCGCCGCTGTGGGCATAGCGTGTGAGCCGTTCCTGCATCTTGCGGCTGAACGTCTTGTAGGGTAGGAGAGCGTTGCCGTCGTCCTTTTCCAGTCCGAGTATCACGTCGACGACATGATACTTCTGCAGGTCGATGTCGCCCTTCTCCACCACATCCGACGAGCAGGATGCAACGTTGAAGTGGAGCAGGTTCTTCATCGCCTCGGTATGGGTATAGGTATAGTTGAAGTCGTTGCCGGCGATGAAGCTGCCCTGCCATTCCTGGCCGCTGTAGCCCAGTCCGCCGGGGCCTTCGATACCTATCTTCTGCTTGTCGAAGCAGCGTTGCGTTCCGCTCCATCCTGCTGTTGGTCCGTAGCCTACGCCGGGGTCGATGTCGAAGTCGAAGCCTTGTTCCGTTTCCGTCTGTCGGGCGGCTGGTGCACAGACGCGGTGGAAGCCGTTGACAATCATCATCGAATGGGTAGCCCCCGGATGATAGAGCGCCGACACCGTCTCAGAAGGGAAGCTCTCGCCGCCCTTGTTGACAGCCGCTACGCGGAAGTTGTAGACCACGCCTGGCTGCAGACTCATCTTGCACGACGTTCCCTTGATGAGCGTACCGTTGTCGAACGAGCCAGTCCCGGCCGATGTGTAGACGATGTACTCGTCGGGAGCTGCCGATGGCTCCAGCTCGTCGGTTGTCGCTTGCCATGCTATCCTGACAATGTTGTTGTTCTGAAACTCCACGCTGAGCCCTTTAGGAGGCAACGGTGCCACGACGTACGACTTGGAATGAGCCTGTGCGGTGAACTTCAGGATGCCCTTGTAGATGCTGCGTGCCAAGATGAATCGGAACTTCGGGTCTTGAGCCAGCATCATGTCGGGGAAGCTCTGGTGGGAGAGTGTCTCGATGATGGTCGACGGTGCATAAGGGCAGCGGGTTTCCGAATAGTTGGCGTCGCGCAGTTCGCGGACGGGCCAGCTGCCGAGATAGTGCGTCAGATCGTTCTGGATGCTGCCGAGAGCCATGTTCATGAGCGTCTTTGAAGCCTCTCTCGAGATGCCCGATGGCAGGATGCCGTTGCTCGAGTTGGTGGTGCATACCCCTAACGAGCCGTAGACCGATGTATAGTCGTCGTGGTAGCCGGCATCGCTGTGGACGGCCACGGAGAGCTCTATGGGCACGCGCAGTCCGGCGGAGTCGGGCACATAGCATGATCCGCCGCTGAGCCAGTTGGACATATACGAGCGTGCATTGATGTCGTCGCGGTAGTCGTCGGCGCCAGCCTTGGTGCTATATATATAATAAGGTGCACCGGCCCATTGCGCATAATAGCGTGCCCCCTCAAAACTTCGGGGCATGCCGCTGATGGTGTCGCCACGCTCGATGTTGCCCATCCCACCGCCGAAGCGTACGGCATCGGCCACGACGACGCCTTTGTGTGCACTCTCGTTGCTCAGCACGACGCGGTTGCGCTCGCTGTTGCCCTTCTCAAACTCGAAGGTGCCGAGGTAGACCCATGTGCCGCCACCCATCTGCTGGTTGACGAGAAACTGTGTGGCCTGTCCCTGATGGTAGACGGTGTAGTGGGCGTCGTCGACCGTGTTGTCGCGGTCGGGATAGCTCACATAGACGGCATAGCGCCCTGCTTCGGGCAGCGAGGGTTGGTAGGTGATGGTGCTGGTGGGCGTCTTAGCCGCTTGTGCCATGCGTGCTGTGCCAGCCTCGAAGGGATTCTCGCCGTCGTGGTATCGGCCCGTGTGGAAGGCAAAGCCCCTTGTCCCTGCATCCTCCCACCGGCCCTGTTGCGACGAGAGCTCGGCATAGCCGTCGCGGTCGCCGTCGTTGTCGACAATCACCTCGTGGCGCTGCCAGTCGCGTTCGCGAGGAACGAAGACGTTGGCCCCAGCCTTCTCGAGCATGGGCAGGAGGAATGGTACAACGATGGTCTGTGTGAAGAGGTCCTCGGTGGTGCCGAAGAGGAAGGGTCGCTGCCATTTCCACTGCAGCTTCTCCTGGTCGTAGTAGCGTCCGTGACTGGGCCACAGGGTGATGTGCCGGTTGTAGAGACCTTGGGGGATGGAGTAGGGGATGGATATGTTTCTGACCCACGGCTGGCCATCGTATTCGATGCCCTGCCACAGGTTGTCGGTGTTCTTTGGTTTTCTTCGCTCTGTCTCGGTGGCAGCTGGTTGCTTGCCGTCTGTCTGAGAGGGCGCGACAGCAGGCTGGCGACTCTTGTCAACCGTCACATGCTTAGTGCCGCATGCAGCCAAGAGGAAGCATACGGCAACCAACAGGACCGTTCTGATGCTATGATTGTCAGTCATCGCCGATGGTGAATTTCTCTGGATATTTGCCTTTGCAACCCCTGAAATACTCCTTGATCATGCGCATCTCGCCCTCCACATCGCCTGTAGGAATGATGCTCTTGGTGCAGGCGATGTGCTTGCGCTCGTAGTCGAGGGCGTAGAGGAGGATGGGAATGCCGGCCTTCCATGCAATGAAATAGAAGCCCCGTTTCCATTCGGCATTCCTCGACCGTGTGCCTTCGGGTGTGATGCAAAGGTTGAATGTCTTTTCCCTGCGAGCTGTTTCTGCCAAGTTATCGGTCATGCTGTTGTTCTTTGAGCGATACACAGGTATTCCCCCGATGCGCCGGAAGAATGTTCCGAGCGGTCCGCGGAACCATTCTTTCTTCATCAGGAACCCAATGCGCAACCCCTCGGCCCTCATATATAGCTGGCCGAGGATAAAGTCCCAGTTGCTGGTGTGGGGTGCAAGGCAGATGATGTATTTGTCAGGATGGACAACTGTTATTTCCTTTGTCCATCCCATCTGTTTATACAAGATCCATTGGCAGAAACGCTGTATCATGCTTTGTTCAGTGGATGTTTAGAATCTGGTCGACTATTTCGCTGGCCTGTTTGTTGAAATTCTCAATCAGGTCTTTGTAATAATCTTTCTGCCTGATACCTGGTTCTGGGTGAGAGATACGGTTGACGTAATTGTCCTGCAATTGCACAATCGAGCCAACGAGTGCTGCAATGTTTTCAGTGTTGTAGCTGCTGGCATTGAGCGATGCGGCTGCACATTCTGCAAAAAGTTCTTCGCAGACGTAGTGGATTGTTCTTTTTAAAATTCGTTTTTTTGCCATAGTGGTAAGAGTTACTTGTCAAGTTGACATGGCAAATATAAGAATAAAAATCGAAACAAAAGCAATTTCTTGCAAAAAAAAACATTTTTATCTTTAATTTTATCTGAAATCTTTCCAAAATTCGCAAAAAAGCAGTAATTTTGCACCCAATATTTTGCAAAAGAAGTTTTTAGATAACATCAAAAATAAGTATTAGTAAAATGGAAAAAAGTGCATTGCAATTGGCACGTGCATCCTATCAGCCCAAACTCCCCAAGGCGCTGCAGGGTGCGGTAAAGGTAGAAGAAGGCGCTCTGACTCAGAGTGCAGGTAATCAGGAAGACATCAAGGCTTTGTTCCCCAACACTTACGGGATGCCGCTCATCCGCTTTGTGGAAGGTGGCGAAGAGGTTCACGCCCGCATGAATGTGGGTGTCATCCTCAGCGGCGGTCAGGCTCCTGGCGGTCATAACGTCATCACCGGACTGTTTGACATGCTGAAGAAGATGAACCCCGAAAACCGGCTCTACGGCTTCCTCATGGGTCCCAGCGGACTGGTCAACCATGAGTATATCGAGCTGACTGCCGACATCATCGACGACTATCGCAACACGGGTGGTTTCGACATGATTGGTTCGGGCCGCACCAAGCTCGAAGAGGTGGATCAGTTTGAGAAAGGACTGGAAATCATCCGTGAGCTCGACATCAAGGCCATCGTCATTATCGGTGGTGACGACTCGAACACCAACGCCTGCGTCCTGGCTGAATACTATGCAGCCAAGAACTACGGCGTGCAGGTGATCGGCTGCCCCAAGACCATCGACGGCGACTTGAAGAACGATCAGATTGAGGCCTCCTTCGGCTTCGATACCGCATGTAAGGTCTATTCAGAGCTGATTGGCAATATCGAGCGCGACTGCAACTCGGCCCGCAAATACTGGCACTTCATCAAGGTGATGGGCCGTTCGGCCAGTCATATCGCCCTGGAAGTGGCCCTGCAGACACAGCCCAACGTGTGTCTTATCTCTGAGGAAGTAGAGCAGAAAGACATGTCGCTGAACGATGTCGTCGACTATATCGTCGACTCAGTGCTGCGCCGCGCTGCCGACGGCAACAACTTCGGAACCGTCATCATCCCTGAAGGACTTATCGAGTTCATCCCCCATATCAAGCGACTCATTGCCCAGCTCAACGAGATTCTGGCCATGCCCGAGTCGTACAACCTGACCGTGTCGCGCAACGACCTGATTGACTTCATCAAGTCGCAGCTCACCGACGAGAACCTCCTCGTGTTCAACGCCCTTCCGATGAACGTTGCCCGTCAGCTGGCATTCGACCGCGACCCCCACGGCAACGTGCAGGTATCACAGATTGAGACCGAGAAGCTGCTGGCAACGATGGTGGCTCAGCGCGTGGAGAAATTCAAGCGCTGGGGACGCTACTCAGGCAAGTTCTCGTCGCAGACCCACTTCTTCGGCTACGAAGGCCGTTGCGCAGCACCTTCCAACTACGATGCCGACTACTGC
The DNA here is from genome assembly GCA_946624005.1 of uncultured Prevotella sp. Classification (GTDB taxonomy): domain Bacteria; phylum Bacteroidota; class Bacteroidia; order Bacteroidales; family Bacteroidaceae; genus Prevotella. The sequence goes on from CAMORS010000003.1 coordinate 56,593, forward strand.
TATTCGCTGGGCCTGAGTGCCGCCCACCTCATCGCTGCCGGCAAGACAGGATATATGGCCATCGTGAAGAACACCACGAAGCCCGTGGAGGAATGGGAAGCTGGCGGTGTGCCCATCACGATGATGATGAACATGGAGCGCCGCAAGGGTAAGATGAAGCCCGTCATCCGCAAAGCATTGGTCGACCTCAACGGCAAACCGTTCAAAACCTTTGCCGCTCACCGCGACCGCTGGGCCTACGACACAGCTTACGTCTACCCCGGACCTATCCAGTATTGGGGACCGCGCGAGGTGTGCGACCGCCCGACCATGACGCTCAAGCTGGAACAAGAGCAATAAATGAAAAAGAAAACGACGACGAAAGCCACCGCGAAGCGTGCAAAGTCGCGGAAGAACAACCACCTGAGCCGTATGCCTCGTTGGGCATGGGCTCTGGGTGGTGTGGCTGTCGTCGCCGTCTATGTCTGGCTGTTCTATTACTTCTTTGTCGGTCCTTTCGGCTTCCGTTGGCGAGCCCTCTATGGCGATGCCAAATATCCCACGGGCTACGAGATACGGGGCATCGACATCAGCCACTATCAGGGCAACATCGACTGGGAAGAGCTTCAACATGCCATGATTGAGAAGTGCCCCATCCGCTTCGTCATGATCAAGGCTACCGAAGGCAGTTCCAGGCTCGACCCCAACTTCAACGATAATTTCCGGCAAGCCCGCGAGTATGGCTTCATCCGCGGTGCCTACCACTTCTGGAGCAATCGCTCCACGGCTCGCGACCAGGCAAACTTCTTCCTGAAGAAAGTACATCTGCAAGAAGGCGACCTGCCGCCCGTGCTCGATGTGGAGCACAAGCCCGACGATATGTCGGTGGAGGACTTCCGCCGCGAAATCCTCACGTGGCTCCATGTCGTGGAAGACAAATACCACGTGAAGCCCATCATCTATACCTATTATAAATTTAAGGTTAACTATTTAGGTACGCCCGTTTTCGACGACTATCCCTATTGGATAGCCCACTACTATGTCGACGAGGTGGAATACAACGGGCCGTGGAAGTTCTGGCAGCACACCGACGCCGGACGTCTGCCAGGCATCAAAGGCTACGTCGACTTCAACCTTTACAACGGCAGCTACTACGACCTGAAGCAGCTCTGCATCAAGCGCTGACTATCTCACACGCCTTCGCCGCTATTCGGTGCAAAACTCCAGCATGCACCAATCGTTCTCGCTACTGCTCATGGTGAGACGCATCCCCAACTGCCCTGCTTTCTCGGCAATGCTCATGCCGTCTGCAACGTAAAAGCCGCTCAGGATGATGCTGGCCCCATGCGCCATCACCTCCTTCATCTTCGGAAGGTCGGCCAAAAGGATGTTACGGTTGATATTGGCCAACACTACGTCGAACACTCCCGATACATGCGACAGCACGTTGACGTCGCCAAGCAGTACGTCGATGTTTGTCACCCCATTGAGCTCGGCGTTGTGGCGCGTGTTGTCGGCACTCCATTCGTCGATGTCGTAGGCGACGACATCCTTGGCACCACATTTCGCGGCGACGATAGAGAGAATGCCCGTCCCACAGCCGCAGTCGAGAACTCGCTTGCCCTCCAGGTGCTGTCGCAGCAGACGTGAAACAATCATGCGTGTCGTCTCGTGGTTGCCCGTTCCGAAGGCTTGCTTGGCATCTATTGTTACGTCGATGACGTTAACGTCAGGTAGCTGTTGTGGCGCATGAATGGTGTCATGGATGATGCAACGGTTGTCTACGACGATAGGATCAAAGCCCTCTTCTTCCCAAGTGCTGTTCCAGTTCTCGTCGGGCACGTCGCTGACGGTGTAGCTCACGTTGACGCCCTCCATAGGCATGTCGGCCAATGCCTGGCGAAGGGATACTTCGTCGAAGGCTTCTTTTTGCACATATCCTTTCAAGCCATCGTCCGAATCCTCAAACGATTCGAAGCCTGCTTCTGCCGACAAGGCTGCAACAAGTTCGCGCGTCAGTTCCATCGTCGGTGTGTCGACAGGCAGTCCCTGACTGTCGGTAATCTTGAATTCTGCTACGTAGTATTTCATGTCTATTTTTCTTTAGTTGACGAGTTGTATCAAGACCTTTTTAGGGCATGTTTTGTTAAAAATCACATGCAAATTTACAAAAAATAGGGAAAAGCCTATCACGGATTAGGGAAAATCCGTATATTTGCATGAAATTTTATCGTAATTTTGCACTGTGAACCAAAAAAACGCTTGAAAATATGAAGAAGAAAGTCCTGTTATCAGTCATCTTGGGAGCCCTGCCATTAGCAATGATGGCGCAAGACGACCTCTACTTCACCCCTAAGAAGGCGGCGAAGGAGGCAAAGAGCTCTGTTGAGAAGGAGAAGGTTGCCGACGACGGTCCGACCTACTGTAGTGGCAGCGACCGTAGCGACGACGAGTATAACCGGTTGGGTGAGTTCCGCAGCTACTATGAGAAGGTAGGTACCGACTCGCTTGGCAACGACATCATCGAATTCCACCCTGGTAAGGGATACCAAGAAGAGTCCGATGAGTATCAGTACGACGAAGAGGACGACTTCTCGCTGAGTCGTCACATGAGCCGTTTCGAGGACACCTATTGCCCCTACGACCCATGGCTCTTCTCCCGCTATGGCTTCGGGCCCTACTGGTGGGGCGCTCGCTACTATTGGGACTACTATCCCTGGTTCAGCAGCTGGTATGATCCCTGGTACAGCTACTACGGATGGTACTATCCCTGGTATTCGCACTGGTATTCGCCTTGGTACTACGGCTATTATGGCTGGGGCTATCCCTATGGCTACTGGGGTGGTTATGGTGGCTATTGGGGTGGTTACGGCGGTGGCATCACCTACGTAGACCACGGATACAACCACGGCATCACCGGTACATCGGGTCACGGACATGTCTATCGCCCAGGCTTCGGAGGTCACGGCAATGGCAACTTCAGCGGTGCTCGCGGCAGCAATGGCAGTCGCCACTCGGCAAGCACCAGGAGCAACGGCAAGACGCGTCAGCGCGGTACGTTCGGCGGCAATCGCTCTGGTTCGAAGAATACATGGAGCGTTCCTGATCGAAACAACACCTATGAGGCACCTCGGACATCCAGCTTTGGCGGCAGCTCGCGCACGAAGGACAGCAACTTTGGCGGCGGCTCGGGCAGCACATATAGCGGCGGTTCGTATGGCGGCGGTCACAGTGGCGGCAGCTTCGGCGGCGGCGGTGGAACACGCAGCGGCGGCGGAGGTTCGCATGGCGGAGGCTTCAGCGGGCGCAGATAATAATTAAAGGAATCCCGAAATATCGTAATCCCGAAAAATAAAATGAACACAATCAATATGAAGAAGATTTTATTCGCGCTGACCATGCTGGCCGCAGTGCCTGCAGCAGCACAAGAGACGTATGAGAATGCCAACATTGCGACCGACGACCTCAACGGGACAGCCCGCTTCGTCGCCATGGGTGGTGCAATGGAAGCCTTAGGGGCAGACATCTCTACCATATCGACCAACCCGGCAGGTATCGGACTCTTCCGGCACTCGACCATCAATGCCACAGCTGGCTTCGTGAGTCAGCAAGATGCCAGCGACTTCGACTGGAGCAAGAAGACGAGTATGAGCTTCGACCAGATAGGCTTTGTCTATTCGAAGCAGTCGGGACCGCAGTCGTTCCTGAACTTCGGCTTCAACTACCACAAGAGTCGCAACTTCAACCACATCCTTTCGGCTGCCAACAGTCTCAACGGAGCTTCGCAAAACAAGCTCTCGTACATCAAGGGGGCTGAGGACTGCTTTGGACTGGAAGACGACGGTGGCGTATGGATTGGCGACGGCAATGCCTACAGCCAGCTCGACTACCTCTATTACAATGTCCTGCTGCCTGATGCCAACGACGGTAACTTCTACTACAACGATGCCAAGGGCTACAATATGATTCGTGGGCAGAAAGGCTACATCGGTGAATACGACTTCAATTTCAGCGGCAACATCAACAACCGCTGGTTCCTCGGAATTACTGTGGGTATCAAGGACGTCAACTACAAGAGCTACAGCGAGTATCGCGAGTCGCTGGTTGATGCCAGCAACAACAGCGTCGGCGATGTCCTCGTCAGCGACGAGCGCTATATCGATGGCGCGGGCTTCAATGTAAAGTTTGGTGCCATCTACCGCCCCATTGAGGAGTCGCCTTTCCGCATCGGACTGTATGTCCACACGCCGACGTTCTATGACCTGACAACAGAGAACTTAACATTCATTACCAATAAAACGAGTGTTGGATTATATATAAACGAACCAAAATCCAGCTCTGAGCGCTACAAGTTCAAGCTCTACACACCGTGGAAGTTTGGCATCTCGTTGGGACATACCATCGGCAACATGGTCGCTCTGGGAGCTACCTACGAATATAGCGACTATGGTTCGATAGACAGCCGTGTGAACACGGGCGGTGGATACGACTGGTATTACGACGAATACTGGGAAGACAGCGAGAGCGATCGCGTGATGAACAACCACACCGAGTCGACCCTGAAGGGAGTAAGCACCTTCAAGGTGGGTGCCGAACTGAAGGCCGACGAACACTTTGCCGTGCGTCTGGGTTACAACTACATCAGTCCGATGTACAACCTCGACGGCTTCAAGAATGGTGCTCTCGACAGTCCGGGCAGTTACTACGCCTCGGCCACTGACTATACCAACTGGAAGGCAACCAACCGTCTGACGGCAGGTATCGGTGTCAACTTCGACAAGCTCTCTTTGGACCTTGCCTACCAGTATGCCATCACGAAGGGTGAGTTCTCGCCGTTCATGGGCTATGAAGCTGCTGCCGGTAGCGACCTGACGGACAATTTCGCCACCATCACCAATGTCGACAACAAGCGTCATCAGCTGTTGCTCACCTTGGGCTACCACTTCTAACGTCGGAGATTCTCTTTGGCAAGCATAAATAAGAGGGTGTGACTGCACACCCTCTTATTTTTTTGTCTTGTGGCTTTGGGTTACATGTTGTAAACCAAATGCTGCAAGCATTCGCTTGAAGCAAAAACCTATTCTTTCATCAGATTGTCGAAGAAGCTGTCAAGGTCTTCTTCCATGTTTTCCATCAGCTCGCCGCCGAGGATGATGGTCTCATCGTCGGCAACAAACAATTCGCCGACCACCTCATGGTCGTCGTCCTCAAGGACGAAGCTGTAAGGCTTCAGGATGCCCAGATGGCCTGCTATCGGCTCCAGGCGGTGTAGCTCGCGGCGCAGTATCTCCGTGACCTGCTCGTAGAAGTCCTCGTCTTTGTTGTCAATCCACTGTTCCACGACGCAACGTGTTATCTCGTTGTCGTCGTCGTCGAAGACAAGAATCTCGCCACTCTCCTGCGGTACGCGCAGGTGGATGTCGGTCATCAGTGCCGGGTCGTCTGTCTCGGGTAATTTCTGAGCTATCTTCTTCAGTGTTCGCTCAATCTGCTGGATGGTTTGTTCTGTTGCTTTCATGGTGCAAAGATAGTGCAAACAATCGTAACCACAAAATATTTTGGTCTCTTTTTTTGAAATCAAGGTCAAAAACTACAAGATTTGTTAACATCAATGCATTTTTTTTGATGAATGTTTTGCTATTCGGCAAATAACCATTACCTTTGCATTTGCAAACTCGACATGACAAATGGCGAACAAGAAAACAAACTATCCGAGCTTATGAGTCAAAAGATAGAGCATCGCGGTGTGGTGGACAGTATTGACGACAGGGTGGTACGGGTGCGTATCATGCAGTCGTCGGCATGTGCTTCATGCCGTGTGGCAGCCCATTGCAATCTGTCGGAGCAGAAGCTGAAGGTGGTCGATGTTCCGATAGCCAATGTGCGCTGGTGGCCTGCCATCGGCGACGAGGTGACGGTGGCAGCATCCTCACGGATGGGCTCGCTGGCTGTCGTCTTGGCTTTTGTGCTGCCCTTCTTGGTGATGGTCGGTGTAGTGTTCGCCGTTGGCCGAATCACCGATAGCGAGCCCGTGATGGCTCTGTGTGGTCTGGCCAGTCTGATACCTTATTATATAATATTGTACGCGTGCAGGAAGAAGGTAGGTGAGAGCATCGCATTCGAATTAATCAATCATTCATAAATAGTAAGCCTATGAGTTTTATTTTGACGGCAGTAATCGTTCTTGGCAGTATCGCGCTCATTGCAGCAGTGATACTCTATGTCTGTTCCAAGAAGTTTGCTGTAAAGGAAGACCCGCGTCTGCCGCTTGTCACGGCAGCTCTACCTGGCGCCAATTGCGGCGGTTGTGGATTCCCGGGCTGTTCGGGAATGGCCGATGCTCTGGTAAAGGGAGCTGATGCCGGGTCTATCGAGGGGCTCAACTGCCCTGTTGGTGGTGCCGACGTGATGACGAAGGTAGCCGACCTCTTGGGAATGGCCGTTGCCAACAGCGACCCGATGGTTGCTGTGGTGAGGTGTAACGGAACGTGCGAACTGCGACAGCGCATCGCCCAGTACGACGGACTGCAGACCTGTGCTGCCCAGAATGCCACTGGAGCCGGTGAGACGGGCTGCGGCTATGGCTGCCTGGGCTGTGGCGACTGTGTGGCCGCCTGTCAGTTTGGTGCCATCAGTATCAATGCCGAGACTGGTCTTCCCGAGGTCGACGACGACAAGTGTACGGCCTGTGGAGCCTGTGTCAAGGCTTGTCCGCGCCGTGTCATCGAACTGCGGAAGAAAGGTCCTAAGAACCGCCGCGTCTACGTCAGCTGTGTCAACAAAGACAAGGGAGCCGCTGCCATGAAGGCCTGTAAGGCTGCCTGTATCGGCTGTGGCAAGTGTCAGAAAGAGTGTAAGTTTGAGGCCATCACGGTGGAGAGCAATCTCTGCTACATCGACTTCAACAAGTGTCGGCTTTGCAAGAAGTGTGTGGAGGCCTGTCCCACTGGAGCCATCCATGCCGTCAACTTCCCATTGCCCAAACCGAAACCCACAGAAGAAGTAAAGGAGGAAAGCGTATGAAAATCAGAACATTCCGCATAGGCGGTATCCATCCCGAAGAGAATAAGCTCACCCACGAGGTGCCTACGAAGGTGGCAGCCCTGCCCAAGCAGGCCATCTTCCCCCTGTCGCAGCATATCGGAGCTCCTGCCAAGCCTGTCGTTCAGAAGGGCGACAAGGTGAAGGTCGGTACACTCATTGCCGAGGCTGGCGGATTCGTCTCTGCACCCATCTATTCGTCGGTCTCAGGTACGGTGTTCAAGATAGACACCGCTGTCGATGCTACAGGCTATCGTAAGCCCGTCATCATCATCAACGTTGAGGGCGACGAGTGGGAAGAGACCATCGACCGCTCCGACAAGCTCGAACTGGTGGCCGACCATCCGGAACTCACTCCTGAAGAGATTGTGGAGCGTGTGAAGACGGCAGGTGTCACTGGTATGGGTGGTGCCGGCTTCCCCACGTTCATCAAACTCACACCACCGCCCACGGCCAAGGCCGAGTGTGTCATTATCAATGCCGTGGAGTGCGAACCCTATATCACGTCAGACTATCGCCTGATGATGGAGCATCCCGATGAGATTCTCGTCGGACTGGAGCTCCTGATGAAAGCAGCCAAGGTGACAACGGGCTATATTGGCATTGAGACCAACAAGCCCAAGGCCATCGAGCTGCTCCAGCAGAAGTGTGCCGCAAAGTTTGCTTCGTCAGATTATACCGTCGAAGTCGTGCCCCTGAAGCAACGCTACCCGCAGGGAGGCGAGAAGCAGCTGGTGGATGCCGTCATCCGCCGACAAGTGCCTGCCCCACCTGCCATCCCCGTCAACGTGGGAGCCATTGTGCAGAACGTAGGTACTGCCTTTGCCGTCTATGAGGCGGTGATGAAGCGCAAGCCGCTGTTCGAGCGCTATACTACCGTCACGGGCAAGCAGCTGGCTCATCCCGGCAACTTCCTCGTCCGTATGGGAACACCGATGCGCGAACTCATCGATGCCTGTGGCGGAATGCCCGAGGGCGACAACAAACTCTTGGCCGGTGGCCCCATGATGGGCAAGGCATTGACCACCGAGGATGTGCCTGTCTGTAAGGGAACGAACAGCGTGACCATACTTTCTGGCAACGATGCCCACCGCCAGAAGGCGCAGCCCTGCATTCGCTGTGCCAAGTGCGTGGGAGCCTGTCCGATGGGACTCGAACCTTTCTTGCTGGCCACCTTGTCGGACAACAAGTTGTGGGAACGTGCCGAACAGGAGGACATCGTCTCGTGCATCGAGTGCGGCTCATGCCAGTTCACCTGTCCGGCCCACCGTCCGCTGCTCGACAATATCCGTCAGGGCAAGCAGACCGTCATGGGCATGATTCGTGCAAGGAATGCCAAGAAATAAGCAAGCCCTCTCACAGCCAAACCATCATATCGAATATATCGTAACATCGTAATATCGAATAAAAATGTTAACAGTATCATTATCACCGCATGCTCATGGCTCCGACTCGGTCGAGAAGAACATGTATGGCGTCATCGTGGCCCTCGTGCCGGCGTTGCTCGTCTCGCTCTTCTATTTCGGCATCGGTTCGGCCATCGTGCTTGCCACCAGCGTTATTGCCTGTGTGTTCTTCGAATGGGCGATAACGAAGTTTATCCTGAAGAAAGAAGAAACATCAATCTTCGACGGATCGGCCGTCCTGACAGGACTCCTCCTGGGCTTCAACCTGCCGTCGAACCTCCCCATCTGGATTATCATCATTGGCGCTTTGTTCGCCATCGGCGTTGGAAAGATGGCCTTCGGCGGACTGGGCTGCAACATCTTCAACCCAGCCCTCGTAGGACGTGCCTTCCTCCTGATCAGTTTTCCGGCGCAGATGACATCGTGGCCGCTTCCCGGACAGCTTACCAGCTATCTCGATGCCGAGACGGGAGCCACACCGCTGACGCTCATCAAGGAAGCCACCAAGACGGGCAACGTCAGTCTGCTTGAAGAATTGCCGTCGGCCACGCAGCTGCTCCTGGGATCCAATCCCGAGGGTGGTCTGGGCACCATCGGTGAGGTGTGTGCCCTGGCATTGCTCATCGGCTTTGCCTACATGCTCTGGAAGAAGATCATCACCTGGCACATCCCTGTGAGCATCTTTGCCACCGTGTTCGTCTTCTGCGGACTGCTCCACATCATCGATCCTTCGTATGCCGATCCCTTTGTGGAGATTCTCACCGGCGGACTGATGCTGGGTGCCATCTTCATGGCCACCGACTATGTCACATCGCCGATGACTCCGCGCGGCCAGATTATCTATGGTGTCGGCATCGGACTGCTCACCGTGGCCATCCGCAACTGGGGCAGCTATCCCGAGGGCATGTCGTTCGCCATCCTCATCATGAACGCCTTTACCCCCCTCATCAACATGTATGTCAAACCCAAGCGCTTCGGCGAAGCACCTCAATCCTGAACTGATATGGAAAAGCTGAAATCATCAATCACCAACATGGTGCTCGTACTCACGGGCATCGCTATCATCATGGGCTGTATCTTAGCTTGGGTGAACCATGTGACGGAAGGTCCCATTGCACAACAGAAAGAGAAGACGCTGGCCGAAGGCATCAAGGCCGTCATGGGTGGCGGCGATCTGAACGTTGCCAAGACCGACACCGTGCCCGGCAACGTCAATGGTAAGGATGCCACATTCGTCGTCTACCAGACGGAGGATGCTGCTGGCAAGCCGTTGGGAGCTGCCGTGGAAAGCTCCACGATGGGCTTCGGCGGCAATCTGAAGGTGCTCGTAGGCTTCAACACCGAGGGCAACATCCTCGGCTATACCCTCCTCGAGCATGCTGAGACACCTGGTCTCGGTGCCAAAGCCGACAAGTGGTTCCAGAAGGGTGCCAAGGGCGACATCATCGGGAAGAACCCCAGCGAGCCGCTCGTCGTCAGCAAGGATGGCGGACAGGTGGATGCCATCACGGCCTCTACCATCACCAGCCGTGCCTTCCTCCTGGCTGTCAACAATGCCTACAAAGCCTACATGGCTGTGCCGGAAGAGAAAAAGTAAATAGTAAATCCGTAAATCGTAAATTCGATGAATTATATCAGCATTATTAAGAACGGCATCATCAAGGAGAACCCAACGTTTGTCCTGATGCTCGGCATGTGTCCCACGCTGGCCACGACGACCAGTGCCATCAACGGCCTGTCGATGGGACTGGCCACGATGTTTGTGCTCATCTGCTCCAACGTCGTCATCTCGCTTATCAAGAACCTCACACCCGACATGGTGCGCATACCTGTCTTCATCGTTGTCATCGCGTCCTTCGTCACCATCCTCCAAATGGTGATGCAGGCCTTTGTACCCGGAATCTATGCCACCCTCGGACTCTTCATCCCCCTCATCGTCGTCAACTGTATCATCCTCGGACGTGCCGAGGCCTTTGCTGCCAAGAATGGGGCTGTGGCCAGCCTGATGGATGGTGTAGGCATCGGTCTGGGCTTCACCCTCGGACTGACGCTCCTCGGCATCTGCCGTGAGCTGCTGGGTGCGGGCTCCATCTTCGGCTTCACCCTGCTGCCCGAGACGTACAACCTGCTGATGTTTGTGTTGCCTCCGGGCGCTTTCATCACGCTGGGCTTCCTCGTGGCCATCGTCAATAGAATAAAGAATTAGGAATGAAGAATTAAAGCGCTAAAGAATATGGAATACATACTGATTTTCATTTCGGCGATATTCGTCAACAATATCATCCTGTCGCAGTTTCTCGGCATCTGCCCCTTCCTCGGCGTGTCGCAGAAGGTGAGCACGTCGCTCGGCATGTCGGCAGCCGTGGCCTTCGTCATGACGCTGGCCACCATCGTGACCTATCTCATCCAGCATTTCGTGTTGAATCCTCTGGGCCTGCAATATCTGCAGACCATTGCTTTCATCCTTGTCATCGCAGCCTTGGTGCAGATGGTGGAAATCATCCTCAAGAAGGTGTCGCCGCCCCTCTATCAGGCATTAGGCATATTCCTGCCCCTCATCACCACCAACTGCGCCGTCTTGGGTGTCGCCATCCTTGTCATCCAGAAAGACTTCTCGCTCTTGCAGTCGATTGTCTACGCCTTCTCAACAGCCATCGGCTTTGGACTGGCCCTCGTCGTCTTTGCAGGCATCCGCGAGCAGATGGCCCTGACAAAGATTCCCAAAGGCATGCAGGGCACAGCCATCGTCCTCGTCACCGCAGGGCTTCTCAGCCTTGCCTTCATGGGCTTCTCGGGTGTCGATAGTGGATTGCGCCAGCTCTTCGGCCTTGCTGGATAAAAACAGAAAAGAACGTAGTGTTAAGTTGCTTGGGGGCGATGGTTAATGTCCATCGCCCTCAAGCATTTCCATTTCTATCGATGCCCAGATAAAGGGGCCTATGCCCTTGGCATCGTTGTCGCGGATAGGTTCGCTCATGTAGTAGTCGAACGACCCGTCGCGGTGGGGTTTGTCAGCAGGTCCCAGGCCCGACACCTCGCAGCAGTCGGTGAGCGAGATGGTCTCGTCGGCATTGACGCGGATGAAGCGGTCGAGTATTCCCTTGTAAGCCTTGATGCCTGCCTGTCGCATGTCGTCGCCCACATAGCCTAAACGGGCAGCCTTCAACAGACAATAGGCGAACATCGACGAGCAGGTGCTTTCGAGATAGTTGCGCGGGTCCTGAACGTCGAGCACGTCATACCACACACCCGATTTCTTGTCTTGGCAGCGCACCACCTGCGTCAGCACGCGGTCGAGAATGTCGATGAGCTCCTGTCGCTTGGCATATTCCTGCGGAAGCGCGTCGAGCACTTCCACGATGGCCATGGCAAACCATCCCAGAGCCCTTCCCCATGTATGCTGGCTCAATCCTGTCTCGGGGTTGGCCCAGAACATCTGGTGCGTCTCGTCCCATGCATGCTTCCACAGCTGTGTCTGTGGGTCGAAGGTGCGATGGTCGGTCTTCACAATCTGCATCACGGCATCGTCGTACACCTTGCGCGCGTTCTTCTTTAAATAGGTGCATGCGTGCGTGTAATAAGGCAGTCCCATGAAGATGCCGTCGAGCCACACCTGCTTCTGATAGATGGCCTTGTGCCACCACACGCCCTCGTCTGTGCGAGGTTGTTTCTCCAGCTGGCGGAACAGCGTCTGGAGCGCCTTCTTGTTCTTCTTCTCCGGTCGCAGCTGGTCCCATCGCAGCAGGAACTTTGCCGTGCGCACCTTGTCCAGGTTGTAGTCGTCGAAGCGGTAGTCCTTGATGCTGCCCTCCTCGCCAATCATCTCCTCGGCATATTCAGCCAGGTAGTCAAGAATGCCCTGGTCGTTGTAGGCCAGGGCAGTGTTGAGCATTCCTTCCATTTCTATTCCCATCACATAGTTCCAGCGCGGCTTCTTGGCAAAGTCGAGCAGGTAGGGATGCGGCGTGCGCTTCATCTCAGAGTGGGTCATCCACAGGCTGTAGGTGGGGTAGGGCTTCTCCTGAAGCACCAGCGAGCCGTTGACGAAGAGGTTCTTGAAGTGCACCTCCTGCGCCTTTCCCGTCTGATGGACGGCCTTGTCGGTAACGCCGTTGAAGCGGCAGTCGCTGACGTAGATGTGGTTGACGGTATAGGCCAGCGAGTCGGCTTCATAGCCCACGATCATCACGCCATATTGCGACTTCTCGCACGTCACCTTTTCCATGAACACGTTCCTGACGATGGGATAGAATCCGCGGCAGCACACCTCTTTCGGTTCGTAGTCGGTATTGATCTTGAGCACCGCCTCCTGGCATTGTCCCACGGTGACGTTGCGCATGTAGATGTTCTCGATGATGCCGCCTCGGCACGAGTTGGTCTTGATGCGCAGCACACGCTCCAGGTTGGGCGAGTCCATCTCGCAGTTCTCCACGAAGACATTCTGGCAACCACCGGAAATCTCCGAGCCGATGACGACGCCACCATGCCCGTCTTCCATCGTGCAGTTGCGGATGATGATGTTCTTCGACGGAATGTTCCACTTGCGGCCGTCGGCATTGCGGCCACTCTTGATGGCAATACAGTCGTCGCCTGTATGGAAGGTGCAGCCCTCTATCAGAACGTTCTCACACGACTCAGGGTCGCAGCCGTCGCCGTTGGGTCCCTCGTTCCACACCTTCACGTTCTTGACCGTGATGTTCTTCGAGAGCATCGGGTGCATCACCCAGAAGGGGGAGTTGAGCATCGTCACACCCTCAATGAGGATGTTCTCGCATTGGTTCAGGCACACCAGCTGCGGGCGAAGTCCATGTCCTTTGCCAAAGCGGCGCTCATCGATGTCGACGCCATCCTCACCATATTTCAGCAGGCGGTCGCGGCTGCCGAACTTCTGGTTCTCCTTGATGTTGGGATTCTCCGGGTAGCCCTTCTTGCCGCTCATGGCCCACCATGTGTCTTTCGTGGCGTTGCCGTCGATGGTTCCCTCGCCCGTGATGGCTACGTTCTGCTGTCCGTAGGCATAGATGCAGGGCTGATAGTTCCACAGGTCGAGCCCCTCCCAGCGGGTGATGACCAGCGGGTAGAGGTCGGTGTCGAAGGCAAAGAGCAGCGTGGCCCCCTTCTCCACAACGAGGTTGACGCCCGACAGCAGGGTGATGGCACCGGTGTTCCATGTACCGGCAGGCACGACGACGCGCCCTCCGCCAGCCTTCGAGCATTTCTCGATGGCCCGGTTGATGGCCTTCTGGTTCTTTGCCGCCGTTGCCGTTGTCTTGGCACCGAATTTAGTGATGACGTAAGTCTTGTTCGGGAACTGTGGCGCCTGGATGCTCTGTTCTATCTGTCTGTAGGTCGTCTCCCACGGTGTAGCGCTGAGCAGGGTGGGTGCCAGCAGACAGACGATGAGGGTTAGTAATTGTTTCATGAGGCAATTAGCGTTTTGATTGATTCCGTGCAAAGTTAAGCATTTCTGCGCTTTTCGCCCTATGGCGCGCTGTTTTTTTTCGCAACAACTTACGAAAATGTTTACGTACACCCGATGGCTATTTCACCACCACCTTCACGGCCTTGCTGCCTATCTTCACGATGGCGATGTCGCCGTTGCAGAGCTGTGTACTGATGTCTGTTGTTCCTGCTGTAGCCTTGCCAGAACCTACCAACTGGCCTGCAACGTCATAGATGGCTATCGCCGAACCTTCGGGTGCTCCCGAGATGCTCACCACCTGTCCGTTTGTCTGAATCAGTACAGGCCGAGCCTCGATGCTCTGCACGGCAGTAGCTCCCGTGTCATACGTCACCGTGGGCTCCACATCAATCCAGCAGAGCGTGGCTGTGGCTGTTTCGGAGTTGGAGTAGCCAGCCTTCGTGGCATGGACGCTGACGTGATAGGTAACGCCGAGCTGCACCTTGCTGCTGGTATATGTCCTGATGTCTGCGTCTGTGATTGTCGAAACGCACTTGGCTCCCTCTGTGGCACAGTTGAATGTCAGTTCTCCATTGCTGTAGCTGATGGTGGGCTTGGCGCATTGCTCTGGCTCTGGGGGCGTGTTGCCGCTGCCAGTTCCCTCCTCGATGAAGAGGAAGTCTTTCCACCCCTCCGTAGCTTTATATTTCTCGATAGTGCCGACTGGCACATACAGCGTAACGTTGTTGAAAACATCCAGAGTAAATGTTCTATCGCTACTATTTTTTCCATATATTTTGAATGGCTCTTCAATCAGAGATACCACCTCTGTCAGGTTCTTGCAGTAGAAAGCATATCCGCCAATGGAGGTGACGCTGTTGGGAATGGTTACGGAGGTCAGGCCAGAGCAGTCAGAGAAAGCACGGCCACCGATGGAGGTGACGCTGCTGGGGATGGTCACGGAGGTGAGGCCTGTGCAACCTTCGAAAGCACAGTTGCCGATGGAGGTGACGCTGTTGCCGATGGTCACGGAGGTCAGGCCACTGCAGCTTCCGAAAGCACTGCTGCCGATGGAGGTGACGCTGTTGCCGATGGTCACGGAGGTGAGGCTGGTGCAGCCCTCGAAAGCAGAGTTGCCGATGGAGGTCACGCTGTTGCCAATGGTGATGGAGGTGAGGCTGGTGCAATAACTGAATGTACAAGTTGTTTTATATCAGCAACATACACTTTAAACGGTAGAAAAGTGGCGACAGGGATTCTGACGAGAGCGAAAAAAGATGAAGATTTAACGTTTTTAACCTTTGTAAACCACAAAAGTAAGGTGTTTGTGCGAAATCAGATGTGATTTTGGCGAATAGTTCCAAAATAAGGAAATTATTGTCATGTGTAATCTACAACAGGGCTTAAAAAATGAAATTATTTCAATTTTTGACGTTATAAATTATTAATTTTACAAATAATTGATGCCTATGTGAAATATTATTTGTATTTTTGTGCCACTAAAAACCATATACGCATGGAAGAGAACAAAGATTTAAATCGGATTAAGGTGATGTTGGCAGAGAAGAAACGCACCAACAAATGGCTTGCAGAACAACTTGGTGTCAATGCAGCCACAGTTAGCAAGTGGTGTACCAATTCTTCCCAGCCATCTTTGGACATGCTAAGCAAAATTGCAGCAGCCTTAAAGGTGGATTATACAGAACTAGTAAGAATTAAGCGCATCCATGGCGAAGAAGAATAACGGAAAATATGATTCTGGGGTCAACATCATGGGTAGTGTTCCAAACTACAGTGTGATGCTTGATTACATCAGTGATACATACGGTAACACTGAAGGCAGTACTGGTGCCTTTGAGTTTAGGACAGAGAAATCCCTGCAACGATTTGTATCTGCTATAGAATCCTGTATTCTCAAATTTAGGAATGATACTCATCAGAAACTGTTCTTCGATGCCATTGCGGATATAACATTTTCGGTACAGGAGAGATTGGTCATCTTGTTTTGGCAACTGACCTATTCAAATCTTCTCTTCTCCCGAATAACTGCTGAAGTGTTTATGAAGGCAGTTTATTCTGGTCGTATTACCATTACGGCTGAAGAGATTACCAATTTCTTGCGCTTTATAAAGGAAACAGAGAATGGAGAGTTGGATTGGAGCGAAGACACCATTAAGATTTCAGGAAGCAAGTATCTCACCATCATGAAGAAACTTGGACTTGCTGATGGGGCCATCAAGAAAAGTATTGTTCATCCTGTCATTACAAACAACCTCTTTGTTTACTTTATTCGCTTTATCCAGACTGTATCAAATGACAAGACTTTGCACAACCCATATATCATTTTCTCGTTCAGTGAAGAACAGAATTTGATTAGCCGATTGAAAAGGATTGAGAATATTCAATATTGGGACGTCACCCAAATAGGTAATGAAATAACTATAGATTTGAAATAATATGGCTTCTACTTATATTCAAGAACACAACCGGTTATTCGGTGACCTGACGGCTTCGCTGGGTCGTGACCTTGCCCATCTTTCTTCTGAAGCTAATGGTGGAAGGAGCATTCTGTTCGTTTATCCACCTGTTGACGAAGAGAAGTATATTGAGGAGGCAAAGCGTAGGTTTACTGAGGGATATGAGTTCATTGACCTCCGACAACTATTTGTGGAGTTTGTCGATTCAAAAGGGCTTGACAAGTTCCGTCGGCAATTCAAGAATATGGGAACAGAGGTTTTTGTCAGCCAGAACTATACAGAGGGAACATTCTATAGCTTCCTGATGAAGCGGATAGTAGATTCCGCTGCAAAGGGTGTCTCTGCGATTTTGATACATACGGGTGTCATCTACAAGATGGGATTCTCCAACCAAAACATCATGGAAGACCCGAATGTGATGAAGTTCCAGAAACCGCTTGTTTTTTTCTATCCAGCGGTGATAAGGAATGAAACTATATATTTCCTTGACCAGCAGCCAGCTTCAAAATATCGTTGTGTGGTTATTATGTAATCCATTTATTATTCATGAATATGACAAAGATAAAAGATATACTTTCAATTCGTCTCGAAGATGACATTAAGAGTGTGATTGACCTCAACCAGCAGGACGAACGTAGTATTATTGATGAACTCGACGGATTCATCTTGACAGAGAGCCTTGCCAAGCATTTGGCAGATTTCTGCGACTTCTTCACCTCAAATACAGCCCAACCGGGATTGTGGCTGAGTGGTTTCTATGGTTCAGGAAAGTCATACTTCTCCAAGATGATAGGTTTCCTGCTAAAGAATCCCACTCTTCAAGGCACTTCTGTTCGTGACCGTTTCCAAAACAAACTCATAGGATTGCCCAATGCGGGTTTACTTCAAAACAGCATTAACGAACTGGGGCGCACCAACAATCATATCGTGCTTTTCGATGCTGCAAAGACCACTGGTAATCATGGTATCAGCTATATGATGATGGGGGCATTCCTTAAATCATTAGGGCTGAACGATGACTGGGTTGGCATCATCGAGTTCAATTTGCTGATGAGTGGTCGTTATCAGGCTTTCTGTGATAAAGTACAACAGAAGTTTGGAGAGCCATGGTTGAACCGCCGCAAGAATATGGATGAAGTGTATGACACCTTGGAGGACACCATGCTCGACGGTTTCTGCTCAGAGAGTGCGTACGATGAAATGCGTGATGCTGCAAAACTACGCATACAGGACTACGATGCCGTTAAACTGCAAGATGATTTGACCCGTTATCTTGAAAAGAAAACTGATATTCGCATCGTATTCATGATTGATGAGGTGAGCGAGGCTATTGCCCAGAAGAAAATCAACATTCTTGACATTGAAGGAATGGCAGAAGCACTTGCAGCACTTGGTCGAAAAGTTTGGACGATTGCCATTGCCCAGCTTCAATTGGATGATGTCATCAACGGCACCAATGTCAACCGCAGTCTGCTTACAAAGATTATTGACCGTTTCAAGAAGCGCATCCCGATTGCTGCTGAAGAAGTTGATATGATTATCCGTAAGCGTCTTTTAGCCAAGACAGCTGACGGAAACGACCTCTTACAGGATTATTATAAAAAGAACAGCGGTAAGATTTCCGATATTACCAATATTGTCGGAACGGGACTCAACAAAACTACGGATGCCAAAACATACGCGGATTACTTCCCTTTCTATGAACATCAGTTCAAGATGCTTCAGTACTTCCTATTCGGCACCCAAAAACTTGTCAAGACGCAGGTGGGTACTCGCGGAATGTTGATTTCCGCTTTCGATGTGTTGAAGAAAGAGGCTCTTTCTAACAAAGACATCCACACTCATGTCAATGCTTCACAACTTTGCCGACAAGCAGAAGAAGCTGTGGCTGAATCACTACGTGTCCGCTATAGCCAGGCCGACGAACATCTGAAGGAAATGAATCTTCATTTCGTTATTGGACATGATATGCTTCAGACCATTCATTTCCTTACAGAATCAGGTGCCAAGACGACAGCCGAGAATATCAGCCGTGCATACGTCAACTGTCCAGATGACTATTTCTCAGTGCTCGAAGAAGTCAAGAAAGCCTGTAAGAAACTGGCCGACGATGAGATCCTTATCCTTTCTGGCGATGAGTACCGTATCACGAGTGAGACCCAGCAGCGCATCTTTGAGATGATGAACAACATCGACATTGCCAACTACCGCATCAAAGGAGAGATTACCAAACAAGTGAAGCAGATGTCACTAGTCCGTGGTGCGCAGAATCTGACTGTTGACTCGGTCAATGTAGGATTCGCTGTGCAGTCAGACAGTGGCGAACCACTTTCTACTGGCGGTGATCAAGGCATGAAGGTTGTGTTCCATGACATTCTCAGTGTCAAGCCCTCTTTCAATGAGTATGTCGAACACGTTAAGGAAGAAACACAGTCTCAGAAAGGCATCATCAGTATTGTGCCTTCTTCCGACTATGCTTCTGAGATACAGAAAATAGCAGAGGATATCCTTCGTATCAGCTATATCAAGGATGTGCCTAATCTCACTTCTGAAGAGAAGAAGGTTGTTGACGAGATAGCCAATTCTTTGGAGAGTAAAACGGCTCAATTGGAACAAGTCATCGTGAAGTCGTATGCTAATGGTATGCTTGTGTATCTCTATAATGCCAGCATTATGACTGCACAAAATGCAGCGACCGTCATCAAGGAGGCAGAACAGAAGATGTATGGCAATATCTACACCAAGCGTCTTGGTGGTTCACTGAAAGACAGCGTGGCTCTCCAGCTGCTGAAAGTCAATCAGAACCAACTCCAAAATGTAATTGGTCAGCAACCAGACTTCCTGTTCTTCGATACCACAGGACAGTTCATAGGCGACCAGTTACCCGTCATCACAGAAATGATGGCACAAATGGCATCTTATAAGAATGGTGCTGATTTGG
>CAMORS010000004.1 GCA_946624005.1 uncultured Prevotella sp.
ACAGCCTGTTCAATGCCGTAGAGCAAGACTATCTCCGCCTGAAGCAACTCGCAGCCAAAACTTCCCCCCTTGGGGGGGATAAGAAGGGGGTCTCCATCCTGATGGACAAGCAGACGGGCTCCGTATGGTATGTGCCGGCAGGGCAGAGCACCATTGGCGGTATCATCCGCGATGCCAACATCCGCTATGCATGGGCCGACAACGGAGAGGGAGGCTCGTTGCCGCTGCCCTTCGAGACCATCCTCGAGAAGGCAGGGCAGGCCGACATCTGGCTCTTCCGCTATAACGCTCCGCAGCCCGTCAGCTATGCGTCGCTGCTGAGCGAGAACGCCGCCTACAGCCAGTTCCGTGCTTTCCAGCAGCACCACTGCTACGGTTGCAACACGGCCACGACAACCTTCTACGAGGACACGCCCTTCCATCCCAACCTCCTGCTGCGCGACTTCATCTGCATCGCCCATCCCGAGCTGGGCCTGGGCGAACCCAGCTACTTCCTGCCCGTCGCCCAGTAGGTTCAGTAAGTCGCTGTATTACAGCGCCAAACAAATAAACAAGAGATAAAAACCATGCGCAAAGCCTCCTTCTTCCCCCTTATGGCGCTCCTGATGCTCCTGCTCTTTGCGCTGAGCCTCTTCGTGGGAGCCGTCCGCATTCCGGCACAGGATGTGGTCAGCATCCTCATGGGACATGAGGCCGAGCGCCCCTCGTGGGCCTATATCGTGCTGAAGAGCCGACTGCCACAAGCCTTGACGGCGATGCTCTGCGGAGCGTCGTTGGCCGTCAGCGGACTGATGTTGCAGACGGCCTTCCGCAATCCGCTGGCAGGTCCCAGCATCTTCGGCATCAACAGCGGAGCGTCGCTTGGTGTGGCCCTGGTGATGCTCCTCATGGGGGGCAGTATCACGGCAGGCGAGTTCTCGCTGACAGGCTTTGTGGCCATCCTTGTGGCCGCCTTCGTCGGTGCGATGTTGGTGATGGGACTGATCCTGTTGTTCTCCACCGTGGTGAAGAACAACGTGATGCTCCTGATCGTGGGCATCATGATAGGCTACATCGCCAACTCTGCCATCTCGCTGCTCAACTTCTTTGCCACAGAACAGGGCGTGCAGAGCTATATGATATGGGGGCTGGGCAACTTCGGCGGTGTGACGATGCAGCAGATGCCCGTCTTTGCCCTTGTCACGCTCATCGCCTTGGCGCTCTCGCTCTTGCTCATCAAGCCCCTCAACGCATTGTTGCTGGGCGAGCAGTATGCCGAGAACCTGGGTTTCAACACGCAGTATGTACGCAACTGCCTGCTCTTCCTTACCGGATTGCTCGCGGCCATCACCACCGCCTTCTGTGGGCCTGTGGCCTTCATCGGACTGGCTGTGCCACACATTGCCCGCATGCTGCTGCTGACGGACAACCATCGGGTGCTCCTGCCGGCCACTATCCTCACCGGTGCCGTCGTCGCGCTGTTGTGCAACATTGTGTGTGTCCTTCCCGGCGATGCCGGCATCATCCCCCTCAATGCCGTCACCCCTCTCATCGGAGCTCCCGTCATCATCTATGTCATTGCCAAGCAACGCAAGAAATAAAGGATATTTTTTACAGAAAAAAACATGTTTCTTATGGTTGTTCCATTTTTTTTGTTTACCTTTGCTCCCAAAAGAAAACAAAATGGCGAACAAGATATTTTTCCCCTTGGTGATGTTGCTGTTGCTTACCTGCTGCACGCAACAAGAAAAGGTGTACCGCATCGGTGTGTCGCAATGCTCGTCGGGGCAGTGGCGCGAGAAAGTGAACCGTGAGATACAGGGTGCGCAGCACCTGTACGAAGAGAATGTACAGGTGAGCATCGCCAACGCCTTCGACGATGCCGAGCTACAGGTTCGGCAGATTGACAGCTTGGCGGCGACGGGCATCGACCTGCTCGTCGTAGCCCCGGCCGAGTCGTCGCCGATAGCCCCTGCCATCGACCGTGTCAGGCAGCGGGGCATCCCCGTCGTATTCTTCGACCGCAAAGCCGCGACGGACAAGTATACCGCCTTCATTGGAGGCGATAATGTAGAGGCGGGCCGCACGATGGGGCTGTATGCTCTGGCCTTGGCTTCCACCCTTCGCCATCATCCCATCCGCATCAGCGAGGTGACGGGGTCGATGAGCACATCGCCCGCACAAGAGCGCCATCAAGGCTTCGCCGAGGCTCTCGCCTCCGAACCCTCGCCTTCTCCTTCGCGCGTGGAGACTGGGAGGGGTGTAGTCTACACCAGCACCGAGAGCGACTGGACATCGGATGGAGCCTACGAGGCCGTGAAGAAGCAGATAGAGGCTGGAGCGGTTCCCGACATCGTGTTCTGCCACAACGACGGCATGACGACGGGTGCATGGCGTGCTATCGAAGAGGCGGGTCTTGCCGACAGGGTGAAGGTGCTGGGCATCGACGGTATGCCCGACGAAGGCATCGCCTATATCCAGCAGGGTCAACTCTCGGGCACCTATATCTATCCTACGCACGGCGAGCAGATTGTGCGTCTGGCGCTGAACATACTGACGGGAAAGCCGTACGCCCGTGAGAATCGGTTGGAGGGGATGATGGTGACTCCCGAGAATGCCGATATCACCGCCCTGAACAGCCACGAGCTGTTGCGGCAGAACGAGCATCTCATCACGATCCATGACAAGCTGGAGAACTATTTCGGGCTGTATAACACGCAACACAAGCTGTTGGTGGCGAGCCTGATGGTCATCGTGCTGCTCATTGTGGCCGTCGTAATGGCCTTGGGCGCTTATCTGCAGACGCGGAAGGCGACGCATCAGCGACAGGCGATGAACGAAGAGCAGACCCTCTTCTATACCGATGCCAATCGTCGTAAGCTGTCGGGAATCTTCATCGAGGCACAGGAGGACCTGCCGGAGCCCGACTCGCAGGACATGCTCTTTGCCGAACAGTTCAACGAGGTGGTGCGTCGCAATCTCTCCAATCCCAACCTGAAGGTCGACGATCTGGGCGAGCAGATGGGCATGAGCCGCGTGCAGCTGTACCGCCGCGTGAAGGCCATCACTGGCTCGTCGCCCGTCGAACTGTTGCGGCAGATGCGTCTGCAGCAGGCTTACGTGCTGCTGTGCAACAGCACGAAGACGGTTTCCGAGATAGCCTACGAGGTGGGGTTCAACACGCCGGGCTACTTCTCGAAATGCTTCCGCGAGCAGTACGGCAAGCTGCCGATGGACCTGCGGTCGTGAAGAAGAATTCGAGGTACGAGGTACGAGGTACGAGGTGCGAGGGGAGAGAGTGAGTCAACAAATCAGACTTTCTACTCAACGATTGTTACAAGAAACATTTTTCTTATCCGATGAACGATAATTAACAACGCGTTACGCGCGGAGTGAGTACTTTTGCACCAGAAATCTGAATATCAATAGTACTAACCCAAAGCGTAAAGCAAATGAAAAAATCAAGAAAATTCCTCTTGAGCATGATGCTCATCTTTGCAGGTGCGTTGTGTACGTACGCGCAAACGGAAATCACGGGAAACGTCGTCGATGAGACCGGCGAGGCCGCCATCGGCGCAACCGTGAAGGAGAAAGGAACAGCCAATGGGACGGTGACCGACTTCGACGGCAACTTCAAGCTGAAGGTGCAGCCCGGAGCAACGCTCACCATCTCTTACATTGGCTACGAGCCTATCGATGTCATCGCCTCCGATGGCATGACGGTGACGCTGAAAGAAGATGCCACCGTACTGAACGAAGTGGTCGTAACGGGCTACCAGGTGCAGCGCAAGGCCGACCTGACGGGTGCCGTCAGCGTGGTGAGCGTGGGCGAGCTGCAGAAGCAGAACGAGAACAACCCGATGAAGGCCCTGCAGGGACGTGTCCCGGGCATGAACATCTCGGCCGACGGTAACCCCTCGGGTGCCGCAACGGTGCGCATCCGTGGTAACGGCACGCTCAACGACAACGACCCGCTCTACATCATCGACGGCGTACCGACGAAGGCCGGCATGCACGAGCTCAACGGCAACGACATCGAGTCGATACAGGTGTTGAAGGATGCCGCTTCGGCCAGCATCTACGGTAGCCGCGCCGCCAACGGTGTGATCATCATCACGACGAAGAAGGGTAAGGACGGCAAGGTACGTGTCGACTTCGACGGCAGCATTGCCGCTTCGATGTATGCCCGCCGCATGAAGGTGCTCAATGCCGAGCAGTGGGGCCAGGCCTTCTGGCAGGCTCGCGTCAACGACCATCTCGATCCGAACAACAACAACCTGGGCTACTGCTTCGACTGGGGCTACGACCAGAACGGACAGCCACAGCTCAACGGTGTGACGATGAGCAAGTATCTCGATGCCGCCAACACCGTAGAGGCCGCTAACACCGACTGGTTCGACGAGTCAACGCGCACGGGCGTGATACAGAATTATAATGTGAGCGTGAGCAACGGCAACGAGAAGGGCTCGGCCTTCTTCTCGCTGGGCTACTACAAGAACCTCGGTGTCATCAAGACCTCCGACTTCGAGCGTTTCTCTGCCCGTATGAATACCGAATACAAGCTGATAGGCGACGTGCTGAGCATCGGCGAGAACTTCACCCTGAACCGCACCAGCGAGGTGGGTGCCCCGGGCGGATTCCTCGAGAATGCCCTGCAGTTCAATCCCAACTACCCCATCTACAACACGCTGGGCGAATATGCCAACCTTACCGGCGGCTATGCCGACCGTGAGAACCCGCGGTCGACACTCTCGCGCAATGCCGACAACCGCTACACCTATTGGCGTACGTTCGGCGACGTGCATGTCAACCTTGCCCCGTTCAAAGGCTTCAACCTGCGCACTACCTTCGGTATCGACTACAGCCAGAAGCAGCAACGCATCTTCACCTATCCTATCCCCAACGGCAACGTGGGGCGCGACGAGAATGGTGTCGAGGCCAAGCAGGAACACTGGATGAAGTGGATGTGGAACGCTGTGGCCTCGTACAACTTCGAAGTGGGCAAGCACCGCGCCGACGCGCTCGCCGGTATCGAGCTCAACCGTCAGGACGACATCTGGTTCTCGGGCTACCGTCAGGACTTCGCCGTGCTGAACACCGACTATATGTGGCCCAGCGCCGGTGTGGAAGGCACGGACAAGGCCTACGGATCGGGCTCGGGCTTCTCGCTCGTATCGTTCTTCGGCAAGGCCAACTACACCTACGACGACCGCTACCTGGCCTCGCTGACCATCCGTCGCGACGGTTCGAGCCGCTTCGGTAAGAACAACAAGTACGGTACGTTCCCCTCTGTTTCGCTTGGTTGGCGTATCAGCGAGGAGGCCTTCCTCAAAGGAAAAGCCTCGTGGCTCGACAACCTGAAGCTGCGCGCCTCGTGGGGACAGACTGGTAACCAGGAGATCTCCAACACGGCCCGCTACACCCTCTATACCACGACGGGCAGCCTTAACTTCGGCGGCGACTCGTACAACACGGGCTACGACATCCAGGGTACCAACGGCGGACACACGCTCGACAGCGGATTCAAGCGCAACCAGATTGGCAACGACAACATCAAATGGGAGACGACAACACAGGTGAACGTTGGTCTCGACTTCGGCTTCTTCGGCAATGCGCTCTATGGTAGCATCGACTGGTATCACAAGAAGACCACCGACATCCTCGTCAACATGCCCGGTGTGGGCGTCATGGGCGAGGGCAGCGCCATGTGGATCAATGCCGGCGAAATGCTCAACAAGGGTATCGAGGCCACCATCGGCTACCGCGGACAGACAGGCGACCTGCAGTACGACATCACCGGCAATATCAGCACCAACCGCAACAAGATAACCAAGCTGCCCGAGACCATTGCTGCCCGCGGCACCTTCGGCGGCAACGGCGTGAAGAGTGTCGTCGACCATCCCATGGGAGCCCAGGTGGGCTATATCTTCGACGGTATCTTCCAGAACCAGGAGGAGGTAGACAACCATGCTGTCCAGGAGGGAGCCGGCGTAGGGCGTATGCGCTTCCTCGACCTGAACAAGGACGGCTTCATCACCGAAGCCGACCAAGACTGGATCTACGACCCGACGCCCGACTTCACGTACGGTCTGAATGTCTACCTGCAGTATAAGAACTTCGACTTCACGATGTTCTGGCAGGGTGTGAAGGGCAACGATGTCATCACCATCGACTACAAGCGTCAGACCGACCTCTGGGCCGGTGTCAACGTTCCGAACCTGAACAAGGGCATCCGCGTGCTCGACGCCTGGACACCGCAGAACAGCGGTTCGACCATTCCCGCGCTGACCACGATGGACACCAACAACGAGACGCGCGTATCGTCGTACTACGTCGAGAACGGCTCGTTCCTGAAACTGCGCACCGTGCAGTTTGGCTACAACTTCCCCGACAGCTTCGCCAAGAAACTCTACATGCAGCGTCTGCGCATGTATGTCTCGGCCCAGAACCTCTTCTGCATCAAGAGTGGCGACTATACGGGAGTGGACCCGGAAGTGCCTACCTTCGGCTATCCTATCCCGCTGAACGTAACGTTCGGACTGAATGTTTCCTTTTAATTGAAAATTGAAAATTGAAATTGACAATTATGATTACTAAAATATATAAGCTTTTCGTAGCAGGTGTAGTATGTTGCTGTATCACAGCAACCCTCGCCTCATGCAACGACTTCCTCGAGGAGCAGGTGCCGCAGGGTACTCTCTCCGACGAGCAGGTGAACACCTCCGAATATGTCGACAAACAAGTGACGGCGGCATACGCCATCTTCATCACAGCCGAGGATATCAATGCCTCGTTCTCGCTGTGGAACTACGACGTGCGCTCCGACGATGCCTATAAGGGCGGTTCGACCACCAACGACGGCGACGTCTTCCATCAGCTGGAGGTGTCGCAGGGCATCCTCTCGACCAACTGGAACCTCAACGACATCTGGGTGCGTCTGTATAACGCCCTGTCGCGTGTCAATGCGGGCATCCGCGCCTTGGAGAATGTCGACGACAGCTACAGCCTGAAGAACGAACGCCTGGCCGAGTTGCGATTCCTCCGCGCATACGCCCACTTCCAGCTGAAGCGCCTGTTCAAGAAGATTCCCTTCGTCGTCCGTACAGACCTGACCTACGACGACTATGCCCTTATTTCCAACACCGAGTTTACCAACGACGAGGGATGGGCAAAGATTGCCGAAGACCTGGAGTGGGCCTACAACATCCTGCCCGTGAAACAGGCCGACAAGGGTCGCCCCACAAAGGCTGCCTGTGCCGCATTCCTCGCCAAGGTCTATCTCTACAAGGCTTATCGCCAGGACAACGAGAACACCAACGAGGTGACCTCTATCAACGAGGCCGACCTCCAGAAAGTGGTAGAATATACCAATCCTGCCATCTATGCCGCCGGCGGCTACGAGCTGGAGACCGACATCCACAACAACTTCCGCCCGGAGGAGCAGTTCGAGAACGGGCCTGAGTCAGTCTGGGCTATCCAGTACTCGCGCAACGACGGTACGAAGTATGGCAACCTCAATCTGGGCAACGGACTGATTTGTCCCAACATCGTCAACGTGACGGATGGCGGTACCGACTTCTATAAGCCTTCGCAGAACCTGGTGAATGCTTTCCGGACGGGTGCTGACGGTCTGCCTCTGTTAGACAGTTTCAACGATGCCGACTACGACATGGCCAACGACAATGCCGACCCGCGCCTCTTCCTGACCGTTGGTATGCCCGGACTGCCGTATATGTTCAATTCGAGTCTGATGATGGACCGCTCGTCGAGTTGGAGCCGTTCGGGTGGCCTGTATGGCTACTACGTGACGCTGAAGCAGAATGTGGACCCTGCGCTGATTGGCAGTTATCTGATCAAGAGTTCGTTCTGGGCTACTTCGATGAACCGCATCGTCTTCCGCTATGCCGACGTGCTGCTGATGCGTGCCGAGGCTGAGGCTCAGCTGGGCAACACCGCCGAGGCCATCGCGCTGGTCAACCAGATTCGTGCGCGTGCCGCCGCTTCGACACAGATGATTTCGAACTATCCGTCGCGCTATGGCGTGAAGCTCTACTGCAAGACGTACAACGGCACTTACTCGAAAGAAGAGACGATGAAGATCGTGAAGATGGAGCGCCGTCTGGAGCTGGCCATGGAGTCGGAGCGATTCCTCGACCTGGTGCGCTGGGGAGATGCTGCGAAGGTGCTGAACGACTACTATGCCGTGGAGAAGTCGAAGTGTAACATCTACGAGGAAGCTCGCTTCACGGCCAACAAGAACGAGTATCTGCCCATCCCCTACCAGCAGTTTGCAGCTGCCAACGGCAACTACACTCAGAATTGCGGCAACTGGTAATTGACAATGGATAATTGACAATTGATAACAAATAAAAGATTTCTGAAAGATGAAGACAATATATAGAATAATGATGTTTGTTTGCGTCGGCATAGCCGCCGCTTACATGACGGCATGCGACAAGAACGACGACTGCAGCCTTGACCTCACGGGCAACTGCATGATAGAGGAGCTGTCGCTCGACAACTATGAGGGCACGATAGACCTCGCTACGAGAAGCATTGTGGTACGTCTGCCCGAGGGGCACGATGCCTCGCGAATGACGGTGACGAGCCTGAAAATCTCTGACGGCGCAAAGGCCGACATCGCTCAGGGTCAGGTGCTCAACATGGAGAGCGCACAGGCCATCCGCGTCAGCATGGGCGACCTCTATATGGACTGGAACCTCAGCATCCTGCACGACGAGGCCAAGATTCTGTCCTTCGTGGTGAACGATATCTATACGGGTGTCATCAACGAGGAGGACAAGACCATCACGGTGTATGTGCCGGGTTCGGTGGACGTGAAGACCATCGTGCCGACCATCGAGGTGTCGACGAATGCTACAATCAGTCCGCTGAGCGGTGTAGCTACCGACTTCAGCGAGCCTGTGACGTATACCGTTACGAACAACACGGCGAAAAACGAGTATGTTGTTACCGTTCATGCCATCGGCAAGCCGAAGGCCCTCTTCGTTGGCGCTGCTTCGGATATGTCGAAGCTCGACCCGGAGGCCCAGGCAGCCTGCTCGTGGATGCTGGCCAACGTACCGGAGTCGATGTATGCTTCGTTTGCCGACGTCCAGTCGGAACAGATCGACCTCTCTGAGTGTAAGATTATCTGGTGGCACTATCATAAGGATGGCGGCGTAGACGGCCACGATGCCTTTGTGGCCAACGCTCCTGAGGCCCTTGCTGCCACGAACCAGCTGCGCACGTTCCGCGAGAATGGCGGCGCGCTCTTCCTGACGCGCTACGCCACGAACCTGCCGTCGTTCATCGGTGTGACGGGCGACGACGAGTGGACGACGCCCAACAACTGCTGGGGTCAAAACGAGGATGGCGCCGAGCTTTGCGGCGGCCCGTGGACGTTCCGTATCTTCGACGGTCAGAACGGTCATCCGCTGTGGCAGAATCTCATCGCCGGCGACAATGCTCAGGAGGTGTATTGCACGGATGCCGGCTACCACATCACCAACTCTACGGCACAGTATCATATCGGCACCGACTGGGGCGGCTATGACGACCATGCTGCGTGGGAGGCCCGCACGGGCGGTAAGATTCTCGGCGTGGGCGGCGACGGTGCTGTCGTGGCCTGGGAATATCCGGCCACGGACGGTAAGGGTGGCATCATCTGTATCGGCTCGGGCTGCTACGACTGGTATTCGTACACCTATGAGGCCGGCTATCAGGAGAACTACCACCGCAACATTGCCATCATTACTCAGAACGCATTCAATTACTTAACGAAATAAACCAGCCATGATGAAAAAAATGATGAATATATTCTGCATGGGTCTTGTGTGTTGCGGTATCGCCGCAACCACAGCCTGCAGTGACGACGATTTCGCCGGCGACGCTCAGAAGGACTGGGCTGGAACGGCAACGACCTTCACGTCGGTCAACGACGACACCGAGGAGGCTTTCTCTACCTATTATAAGCACTATCTCGGCCGCATCGGCGACCCCATGCCTTTCTACGACAAGAAGGCCGGAAACTTCAAGGTGCTCTACCTGCAGGACTATAACAACAACAGCGAGTTCTTCCACCCCATCTGGGCTGTCGCTACGACAGACGGCTGCAACTATGAGTCGCTCGGCGAGATCCTTCCCGCCGGCACCAACATCGACCAGCAGGATGCAGCTCTCGGCACGGGCTGCTGTGTCTACAACGAGCAGGACCAGCTCTACTACATCTATTATACAGGCGAGAATGCCCGTTGCACGAACCGCCAGGTGGTGATGCGCGCCACGTCGCCCGACTTCAAGAACTGGACGAAAGATCGCGAGTGGCGCCTCAACGGCCCCGACTACGGTTTCTCGGGAGTAGACTTCCGCGACCCGCAGATTTTCGAGGACGGCGGGGTTTACTATATGGTTATCACGAGCAAGAATCGCTTCGCTTACTTCAAGTCGTCGAACCTGAAGGACTGGACTTGCGAGGGAGGCTTCAACATGGTGTGGGACCGAATGTGCGAATGCCCCGATGTCTTCAAGATGGGTTCGTGGTGGTACCTCGTCTACAGTGAGGCTTTCCCCACCAGCTGGAGCCGTAAGGTGAAGTATATGATGGCCGACTCGTTCGAAGGACTGCGCAACTGCTTCAACGATCCGGGTGCCAACTGGCCGAAGGACGACAAGGAGGGTGTGCTTGACAGCCGTGCCTTCTATGCCGGAAAGACGGCCTCCGACGGACAGCACCGCTACATCTGGGGATGGTGTCCCTATCGCACGGGTACGACCTACCACGACAAGAACCTGTCCGTGGGTGCCAACGGCGAGCCCAACTGGTCGGGCGCTTTGGTGTGCCACAAGCTTGTACAGCATGAGAACGGTACGCTCACCGTTGGGGAGGTGCCAGCAATGGCAGCCAAATATGCCACACCCGTAGACTGCAAGGTGATGGCCAGCAACGGCTATAGCGACGGTCGCCTCTCGGGCGATGGCGCCTACGTGCTGTACAACCGTCTGGGCAACCACAACCACATCTCGTTCACGGTGACGACCGGCGGCGACGGTGACAAGTTCGGTGTGTCGTTCTGCCGCGGTACCGATGCCACGAAGTACTACACCATGGTGGTCAACCCCGAATGGGAGAACGGTCGCCGCAAGGTGAACTTCGAGCAGGAAGGCCCAGAAGGCAAGGGCTTTGTAGAGGGCATTGACGGCTATATCTTCCCGCGACCGGCTGACAATGTTTACAACGTCAGCATCTATACCGACAACTCCGTTGTGACGATGTATATCAACGGAATCTACGGCTACACACAGCGTATCTACGGCATCTATAAGAATTGCTGGTCGATCAACGGCTATGGTGGCGACATCAGGATTAGTAACCTGAAGGTTTCAGCCTACTAAACACTCGTTGTAGAATTAGAAAATTAAAGAATTAAAGAATCTCTCTCTTTACGAACCAACACAATAACGACGAGATGAAAAAGTATCGTATAGCAATTTTGACAAGCATTCTGATGGCAGCAACACTGCCATCAGAATCGCTTTCTGCTGCGTTATGCATCGGCAGAGCCGACGCTTACCTTGACTACAATGAGCACTACCGCAACCAGTATCACTTCAGTCCACAAAGGGGCTGGATCAGCGACCCTTGCGGCTTCGTCTACCGCGACGGGCGATACCACTGCTATTGGTGGGGGTGTGCCGAGTCGGTCGATCTCGTCCATTTTACCGAGATTAGCCGCCATGTTCACAAGGATGTGCCGCGAGGATTGGGTTGCTGGACAGGCTGTGTTGTGGTCGATACGGCCAATACCGCCGGTTTCGGAAAGGAAGCCTACGTTGCCTGTCTTACGTTCAACGACGGCGAACGCAAAAACCAGTCGCAGGGTCTCACTATCAGTCATGATGACGGTAGGACGTTCACTTACTACGAGGGAAACCCGGTGCTCGACATCGGCTATCAGGACTTCCGCGACCCCACGATCATCTGGCATGAGGCGACCGGTCGGTGGCTCATGGTGGTCAGCAAGACGTTGGAGAGCAAAGTGGCTTTCTATGCCTCCGACGACCTCAAACACTGGACGTGGCTCAGCGACTTCGGACCAGCAGGGCGGACGTATCGCTGCTTCGAATGTCCCGACCTCTTTGAGCTTGAGGTGGATAACGGCCCCATGAAAGGACAGAAGAAGTGGGTACTCGTCGTCTCAGTAGACTGGGACAACGAGCAATACTTCGTTGGCGACTTCGACGGCACCACCTTCACGGCCGAAGGGTTGAAACAAGAAACAGGCGTCTATGTAGACTGCGGCCCCGACTTCTATGCCTCCAGGACGTTCAAGGACTTCGACGGAACGCTGGGCGGTAAGGTGTACAGCATGGGATGGATGTCGAACTGGCGCTACTGCCGCGACTTGCCGACGACGTATGGCAAGGGTTTCTGGTCGATTCCGCGCGAACTGTCTCTCCGTGAAACGGCTGAAGGATGGCGTCTCGTACAGAAGCCCAAGAAAGAGATTTATTCGCTCAGGGGGAATCCACAATTTTTTGAGGGATTCCTCCTTCCGGGCAGGACGACTATCGACGCCGTCGGCCAGCTGGGCAACACCTATGAGGCGATGGTAGGCTTCGACACGTCGATAAGCAACACCTTCGGAATCAACCTTTGTGCCGGTGGCGGTCGGAAACTTGTCATCACCTACGACACCGAGAGCCATTCGCTCGTCGTAGACCGTAGTCAGGTGGCCGACTTCGACATGCCGAAGTTCGAGACGACGTGCCATGCCAAGGTAGCACCCATCGACGGATGGCTGAAGCTGGACATATTTGTTGACAGGTGTTCTGTTGAAATATTTTCGGAAGATGGCACGTGTGTTTTCTCGCTGGCTACCTTCACCGCCGACAGCCATACGGCCTTCGAACTGTTCAGCCAAATGCTGGGAACGGCATATTCCATGTCCGTGTGGCCGATGAGGAGCATCTGGCCAAAAGGGTAGGGCGGTGATTGACGTGGCTGAGCCCTGTCTTACCGGACCTTGCTGGGTGATTGGCTTCCGCCGAAGGTACTTCCGTTCGGAAAAGCCCGAAAAAAAGCAACTTTTCTTTGCTTTTTCTTGTCTTTTCGCTCACTTATTCGTACCTTTGCCGTAAAAATACGGAGTGTATGCCAACAAAACATCCCACATGGAACGACGAAGACTGGTTGCTGCTGATGCAGCTCTACCTGTTCAAGCCCGTCGGCGTGAAGCCTATCTATTCACGCCCGATGGTAGACCTCGCCCTTGAACTGCACATCCACCCGCAGGTGCTCTACGAGCAGATGATGAAGCTCAGGCAGATAGACACCCCGCGTATGGAGCGTCTTTGGCAGCAGTATGGCAACAGCCCGAGACGCTTGGCCAAGGGGGTGAAGATGCTGCGCCAGATGAAGGGCTTCCGCAATGCCAACGCCTTCTACGATGGAGTGGAGGAGACTATTGCCGAATGGGAAACCGACTTCATGCCCTTGGAGGGCATTACCATGCCGCAACAGCAAACCGCCGCATCATCGCAGAAGACAACGATGATGCCCGTCCACCTCATCATGATTCTCGACCAGTATTTCCGCCTGACACCGACAACTATGGTTGCTTCCACTCCCGAAGTGAAAGACCTCGCACGGTTGTTGGACATACCGGCCGAGACGGTTGTCGAGGTGATGGACGTGTTCCAGATTTGCGATCCCTACTTGAAGCGCGATGCCATGATGGTGAGCGAGTTCTTGCTACCTTGCAGGCTGATATGGCAACGTTTCGGCAACGACAAACCCGAGAAGCTGGCAGCCCTGGCCGCACAGCTGAAAGCATATTTTGTCTGAAAGAGGAGAGAGGAGAGAGGGGCATCGACAGAGCCGAAGCTTTCCAAGTAATTATAGGAGTTTATGATGAAAACATTAACAGGACAGATACAAACCCAAGAACAAAGGCTCGTCCAGCAACAACGGTTGTCGGCCCAGCAAATCCTGCAAGTAAGGCTGCTCGAAATGCCACTGGCTGAGCTGGAGGAGAATGTCAGGACTGAGATAGACGACAACCCCGCTCTGAGCATCGATGAGAGCAGCATGGCCAGCGACGAGACGGCTACGGGGAGCGAAGGGGGAGAGAGCGCTGACGAATGGACCGACGACACTTTCGAACAGGAAGAGCGCCAACAGGCTATGAACGATGCGCTGGAACGGCTTGGAGGC
The DNA here is from genome assembly GCA_946624005.1 of uncultured Prevotella sp. Classification (GTDB taxonomy): domain Bacteria; phylum Bacteroidota; class Bacteroidia; order Bacteroidales; family Bacteroidaceae; genus Prevotella. The sequence continues at coordinate 14,195 of CAMORS010000004.1, forward strand.
GACGACGAGATGCCGACGGCGCGCTCATACTATACCGACGATGCTGAGCGCGAGACGATGGTCTATGGCGAACAGACATCGTTCTACGACACGCTGCGCGAACAGATGGGCGAACTCTCACTGAGCGAACAGCAGCAGGAGGTGATGGAATATCTCATCGGCTCACTCGACAGCGACGGTCTGCTGCGCAAAGACCTCTCCACCCTGAGCGACGAACTGGCTCTATACTATAATATATATATAGAAGAGGCCGACATCCGGCAGCTAATAGAACTTCTGCAGACCTTCGACCCGCCCGGCATCGGGGCTCGCTCGCTGCAGGAATGCCTCCTGATACAGATAGAGCGGAAACGTGAGAACAACGAGGGGTCGGCCGTCTTGCTCAAACTGATGAAGAAGGTGATCGAACAACACTACGACGATTTTACGCACAACAACTGGAGTGCCATCGCCGACGCTATCGGCATCACCGACGAGGCAGCACGCGAGGTGCAACGCGAGATTCTGCGCCTCAACCCGAAACCCGGAGCAGCCATGGGCGAGACAGAGGGGCGCAGCACGCAGCAGATAACGCCCGACTTCATCGTCGACACCGACGACAATGGCAACGTCTCGTTCGTCGTCACCAGCGGACGGGTGCCCCAACTGTCGGTGTCGCCCATGTTCAGCGACATCGTCAGGGGCTTCCAACAAAAGAAGAGTCCACTCAGCCGACAGGAGAAAGAGGCTTATGTCTATGCCCGCGACAAGATAGACCGTGCTCAGGGCTACATCACCGCCCTGCAGCAGCGACGGCACACGCTCTACACGACGATGAGGAGTATCATCGACTGGCAAAAGAAGTTTTTCGAATATGGTGACGAGAACGACCTGCGGCCGATGGTGCTGAAAGACATTGCCGAGCGGACAGGGCTTGACATCAGCACCATCTCGCGTGTCTGCAATTCAAAATACTGCCAGACACGATGGGGCATCTTCCGGCTGCGCCATTTCTTCAGCGAAGGTGTTAAAACGGCCGACGGCGAGGAACTGTCAGTCCATCAGATCAAGAACGAGCTGCAGGACATCGTCGACCATGAGGACAAGCAGCATCCGCTCAGCGACGACCAGCTGGCCCTTCAGCTGAAAGAGCGGGGCTTCCCCATTGCCCGCCGCACTGTGGCGAAATATCGCGGACAGCTCGGCATCCCTACCGCACGGATGCGCAGGACCTGAAAAAATATTCTAAGTGTATTGTGCTGTGGCTCTACCGCAGTAATCTGCAACGAAAGTGAAAGAAAAAAATATCATCTACGCCGCACGGGCCATCAGCGCCCTCTTCAGCCCGTTCTACTTAGCCATAGTCGGACTGGCCATTCTCTTTGTCTTCAGCTATCTGAGCTTGTTGCCCTTGGGCTACAAGCTCTCCGTGCTGGCTGTGGTTTATCTCTGCACCGTTCTGCTGCCTACCTTCCTCATCCGTGTCTACCGACGCTATCAGGGATGGTCGCGTATCGAACTGGGCACGAAGGAGCGACGCATGATACCCTATGTCATCGCCATCCTATGCTATTTCCTCTGTTACTACCTGATGAACCTCTTGCATATCCCCCACTTCATGAGCAGCATCATCGTGGCCGCTCTGGGCATACAGGTGGTCTGCGCCATCATCAACCTGTGGTGGAAGGTGAGCACCCACACAGCAGCCATCGGCGGGGTGGCCGGAGCGTTGCTCGGCTTCTCGGTAATGTTTATGTTCAACCCTACGTGGTGGTTCTGTCTTGTCATCCTTCTGGCTGGCATGGTGGGTACGGCCCGCATGGTGCTCCGACAGCACTCGCTGCAACAGGTGGTGGCGGGCTTCCTCATCGGACTGGTCATCGCGCTCTTTGCTGTCATCCATGTATGATTATAAAATTATAGAACCCAAAAAATATAAAGATACGTAAGATGAAAAAGATTTTTGCCTTCCTTGTCTGTTTGTTTTCCTTGCAGGGAGCACAGGCTTTCGACCAGCAGGAAGCCTTCCGCAACCTCTACAACCGACTGTCGCTATCGGGCAGTGGGGTATATCCTGATATCGATGGGATGGATGAAGGCTCATGCAACTTTATCCGACAGCTCATCAATCTCAACGAGCTGACCACCGATGTGGTGTACACAATCTGGGGCGACCCTGGATTGACCGAATTGGCCTCAGCCATGCCGGAAAGCGACAACCCGCTGGTCTTGGGTATGTACCGCCGACTGGAATACAATATTCTGAAGTGCAACGAGTTCCTCGACAACACCTCCGACGACGATGCTGAGAGCAAGCGTCAACGTGCCGAGGCCCGCTTCCTGCGTGCCTACTACTACAGCCTTGCCATCGACCTGTGGGGCGACATGCCGCTATGGAAGACGGTCGCCGACGATCCCGCAACAAGGACGAGCCGGCAGGAAGTGTTCGAGTTCGTGACACAAGAGCTGACATCGTGTGCCGAAGACATGGCCTTGCCCGCTGATTCGCAGTATGGTCGGGCCGACCGAGTGGCTGCCTGGCTGCTGCTGGCGCGGCTCTATCTCAATGCCGAGGTGTACACCGGCACGGCCCAGTGGCAGCTGGCCAAGGACTATGCACAGCTGGTCATCGACAGCGACTATACCCTCTGCGACCATTATTCCCACCTCTTCATGGGCGACAACGACAGCAATGGCGCACAGAGCGAAATCGTCCTGCCGGCCATCGTCGACGGACTGACGCAGTATGATTATGGCAATACGATGTTCGTCATATCGGCCACCCATGCTTCCGATATGCCTCCGTTCGGACTGAACAGCCCCTGGGCTGGCTATTATGCCCGCTACAGCCTGCTCACGAAGTTCTTCCAAACCGAAGACATTCCCAACCAGTCTACCGAGGGAACTGTTGCAGCTGCCGGCGACGACCGCTGTCTGCTCTATGGCATCGGCCGTCAGCAAGGCCAGCAGCTGGGCTTGAACTTTACCGATGGTTTCAGCATCGACAAGTTCACCAACAACTGTGTTCACGGCACAGCCTCTTCCACACAGTTTCCTGATACCGACTTCCCGCTGATGCGTGTGGCTGAGGCCTATCTCTGCTATGCCGAAGCCGATGCCCGCCAGAACGGAGGTGCTTGCACCGACGACGGACTGGAGAAGCTGAATGCCCTCCGTCAGCGTGCCCATGCCACGGCGCTCCCGGAGGCAACGCTGAGCGACCTGGCCGACGAGTGGTGCCGCGAGTTCTATCTCGAAGGACGTCGCCGCTCCGATCTCATCCGCTTCGGACTTTTCGCCGGCGACGACTATCTGTGGACAGGTAAAGGCGGAACAGATTCCGGGCAAGCCTTGAAGGCATTCCGCAACTTGATGCCGATGCCCGAAGAGGTACTCGTAGAGCATACGCAATTTACGCAGAACACGGGCTACAGCGACCCGAACTTCATTCCCGACGACTTTGTCCTCAATACGCCTGCTTTTGGGGCAGAGATCGTCGACCTGTCGTCAGTCGATGCCATGCGCCTTTCTTGGCAGCGACCGTCCAACCTGCCGGAAGATGGAAGCCTGAAATGCAGCTTAGAGCTGTCGATGAACCCCGATTTCAACGATCCGAAAACATCGTTCGCTCCCAATGCCGATGCTTTCGAAGTATGGGTCGATGCACGCAACCTGAACAGTTTCTTGTTGTCCAACGACAACCAAGCCTACCTCAGTTCGTCAGTCACGGTTTATGCACGCTGTGCCACAAACAATGCTGTATCCAACACCGTCGAACTGAACCTGAAGGCCTACGACAACCGCTACGAGCAGATGCCCCAGCCTTGGTATTTCGTTGGCAACTGCATCGGCGACGGACAGTGGGACAACAGTATCTCGAAACTCGGCCAGTCGATGTTCCCGATGAATATCAGTGCCGACGGCAGTAGTGTCTACACGGGCTATTTCCGCGAGGGCGACTCCTTCGTGATGGTCAATAAGCCTGGCAGTTGGGAAGAGTGTGTAAAGTCGAACGATGGTTCGGTTTACGGTTTGATGATCTCAGGTGGTGGCGAAAACATCAATATCTACGAGACGGGCTGGTATACATTCCAGGTATATCCGCAGTGGGGGTCAGCCTATTGCATGCAGGTATCCGATCAAGGATGGCCCGTCTATACCAGCATGGCAATGGCATCGGGATTCTGCGGAAGTGTCGTCACGGAGATGACCGCCTGCAATCCGGCCAATCCCTATAATCATGTATGGTACGCACGCGTATCGTTCGACGGCGACGACACCGTATACTTCCGCCCCGACGGCAATGAGACGGCAAAGGTGGGTGGCGAGGCATTCCCCTACGGCTATGCCACCGATGCCTCGCTGACGATACCTGTCAGGAAGGGCGACTATGTGGTCTTCTTCGACGACATGACTGGCTACTATCAGTTTACGGATGCCACGACGGGATTGTTCCCGCAGCTCTTCAGCAGAAACTACCGTCAGATAGAAGTGGCACCCGTGGATGTGGTGCATCTCAATGCCACCACAGCGACTATCAAACTGTGTGACATCGTCATGCCCGAAGATGTCGAGGTGAGCCAGCTCCACCTGGTTATTGGCGACGAAGAGTTCGTCATCAACGAGCAAGGCGAGGTGAATACCGAATCGTTTGTCGCTGCCATGAAGCGGAGGTTTGGACAGTATGGCTTGCACAACGCAGAGGCCCAGGTCGTCATGGCAGGCATACAGCGCGATCTTGCCCGTACATTCAAGTCTGAACCGTTCACGCTAACGGTGCAGATGCTTAGCATGCCCGTCGAAGAGCATTACTATTATGTCGGCACTCAGACGCTCTGGGATTACTCCAACCTCTCCATGCCGTTGACCTGTCTCAGCGGCGACCAGTGGCCCAGCGATCCGCGCTTCTATATAGACATCACCATACCGGCCGGGCAGGACGACTGGTTCAACATCTTCCCCGCATCGGCGCTGACTTCCGATGCCCCATGGTCCAGTATTCTTCGTCCGCAAGAAGGCAGCGAGGATCAAACGGGAACATTTGCCATCGGCAATGACGGCTACGCATGGCACATCCCTGCACCCACACAGCAAACCACCTATCGCCTGACGATCGACTTCAACAATGCCACCTACACCATCACCGAAGCACCCGCCATACCAACCCCCATCCAGTCGGTTCAGTACGGCGAGACTCTGTCTCGTCAACCTCTCTACGACCTCCAAGGCCGCTGCATCCGTAGGGGCGGAACAGCGTTTCCGCCCGCAAGTCGCGGCATCTACATCATCCGCTCGGCCGAAGGACGCTTACAAGGCAAGAACCATAAAAAGGTAGCCCGTTATTAATGTTCAATGTTCAATGTTTAACGTTTAATATTCAAAAAAATGTCTCCAGTCGTAAGCATCATCATGGGCAGCACAAGCGATCTGTCCGTCATGGAGAAAGCCATGACATTCCTGAATGATATGAAAGTGCCGTTCGAAGTAAACGCACTCTCAGCCCACCGTACACCCGAAGCCGTCGAGCAGTTCGCCAAGAACGCCGAAGGGCGTGGTGTCCGCGTCATCATAGCCGGTGCCGGTATGGCAGCCGCCCTGCCGGGTGTCATAGCTGCCAGCACCACCCTGCCCGTCGTCGGTGTGCCCATCAAGGGCAGTGTCCTCGACGGCATGGACGCGCTCTACAGCATCCTCCAGATGCCACCGGGCATCCCCGTGGCCACCGTAGCCATTAACGGAGCGCTGAATGCCGCCATCCTGGCCTGCCAGATGATAGCCCTCGCCGACAGCCAGCTGGCTGAAAAGATGCGCCAATATAAAGCCAACCTCGGCAAGAAGATTGAGAAAGCCAACAACGACCTAAAAGAAGTCCACTATGACTACAAAACCAACTGATGCCCCGTCTGTTCAGTCGCCATCGAATGCCTCGAATGTCCCGTCTGTTCAGTCGGCATCGTATGTTTCGTCTGTTCAGTCGCCATTAAATGGCGACCCCGCCCCTCGGCCCTTCCTCCGTCGCCCCACCACCGTCGCCCAGGTGGGTAATATCGCCATCGGCGGCGACAACCCCATCCGCATCCAGTCGATGACCACCACCGACACCAACGACACCCAGGCCTGCGTCGAACAGGCCAAGCGCATCATCATGATGGGCGGCGAGCTGGTGCGTCTCACCACACAAGGCACTCGCGAGGCAGAGAACCTGCAGAACATTGTGCGCGAGCTGCGCCTCCAGGGCTTCATGACACCTTTGGTGGCCGATGTCCACTTCAATCCCAATGTGGCCGACGTGGCAGCACGCTATGTTGAGAAGGTGCGCATCAATCCCGGCAACTATGTCGACCCCGCCCGCACGTTCCGCCATCTGGAGTACACCGACGAGGAGTACCAAGCCGAGCTGCGGAAGATAGAGGAGCGCTTCGTTCCCTTCCTCCGCATCTGCCGCGAGCACCACACAGCCATCCGTATCGGCGTCAACCATGGGTCGCTCTCCGACCGTATCATGTCGCGCTACGGCGATACGCCCGAAGGCATCGTCGAGAGTTGTATGGAGTTCCTGCGCATCTGTCAGCGCGAAAACTTCCAGAACGTCGTCATCAGCATCAAAGCCTCCAACACCGTCGTCATGGTGCAGTCCGTTCGACTACTCGTCAAGGCGATGGACAGCGAAGACATGCACTACCCCCTCCACCTCGGCGTTACCGAGGCTGGCGAGGGCGAAGACGGTCGCATCAAGAGTGCCGTCGGCATCGGAGCACTGCTCACCGAAGGCATCGGCGACACCATCCGCGTCTCGCTGAGCGAAGATCCCGAATACGAGATACCGGTAGCCCGCAAACTGGTGGAGAGCATCAGCGAATGCACCTACCTGCGCGCGCAGGCTGAGGCTTCGCTCAACGACGACACCGTCACCCTTTGTCTCGACGAACCCGACTGGGAGACATTCCAGCTGAAAGCAGCGATGGCCGTCGGCGCGCTTTTCATCGACCAGAAGGCCCATCGTCTCACCATCACGAACGAAAACTTCACCCACGAACAGCTGACCGCCCTGGCCGACAGCATCCTCCAGGCAGCCCGCATCAAGTTCACCAAGACGGAGTATATCTCCTGTCCAGGCTGCGGCCGCACGCTCTACGACCTGCAGACCACCATCCGCCGTATCAAGGAGGCCACCAAGGGCATGGTCGGACTGAAGATAGGCATCATGGGGTGCATCGTCAACGGCCCGGGCGAGATGGCCGATGCCGACTACGGCTACGTCGGAGCCGCCCGCGGCAAGATCTCTCTCTATCGCGGCAAGGAGTGTGTCCTGAAGAATATCCCCGAACAGGACGCCGTGCAGCAGCTCCTCCGCCTCATCATTGAAGACCAAAAGAAGCTTCATTGAAAACTATAAAAAAGAGAAGACAGACATGAGAAAATACACAAAACATACACGGCTCGTTGCCACCAGGCTCTTGGTGGCAACAGCTTTCCTTGCTTTGGCGCTAATATCAGAAGCTGCTCCCATAACACCCAAGCAGGCACAGCAGCGGGCTACCACATTCTTCCGCCAGCGATTGGGTAAGAATGCAGCACCCCCTCAGCTGTCGTTGGCATTGGCGAAGCCCTCAGTTCCTGGGGATTTGCCGCTCGACCTTGGTCGCTTGCCAAAGCAAGAATCCCCTGCTTCGGCCAGCTACTATATATATAATAAGGTAGGCGGCGGCTATGTCATCGTGTCAGGCGACGACGGCCAGCAGCCCATCATCGGCTACTCCGACCGCGGACACATCGTCGCCGACAGCATGCCCGAGAACATGCGTTGGTGGCTCGACGGCTTCTATCGGACAGCAAAGCAAGAAGCTGCTGACACCTCCTATCCCGACCCTATCGACCCCATGCTCACCTCCGAGTGGGGGCAGAATGCACCCTACAACCAGCAGACACCCCTCATTGATGGCAAGCACGCCTCGGCAGGCTGCGGCGCCGTCGCCTTGGCACAAATCATCCGCTACCAGCAATGGCCCTATTCGGTGGGATACATACCCTCAATCAACAAGTGCGAAGAATTGCCGCCCACCTGTTTCGATTGGGACAAGCTCCTCGATACTTACGACAGTACCTCACCCGCCGACTGCCAAGACGAGGTGGCCAAGCTGATGAGATACGTCGGGCAGGCCATCAATACAAAGTATGGCAGCAATTCGTCGTCTTTCAACTCGGATGATGTCACCTATGCTCTTTCTGAGTATTTCGGCTTCGTAGGATGCCATAAACAACTACGCAATGCGTTTACCGACCAAACGATATGGGACAACGAGATGTATGAAAGTCTTCAGTTTGGCAACCCTGTTTTATATGGCGGAGAAAAAGCTGGAGGCTCAGGACACGCTTTCGTATTAGATGGCTACAGCGATGGCTATTTCCACATCAACTGGGGATGGACAGGATCCTACGACGGCTACTTCCTCCTGTCCGATCTTTCACCCAGCAGCACAACACAATACAACCGCAACCAATATGCCTTTACAAACATACAAAATCCATATAACAGCGGAGAGTACCATCCCTCTGAAATTATCAAAACAACAGACATGTTCTTCAACCCAGAGTTAAGCCGGGAGGGATGTCTGACACGCGAAAACAAGGAGGCTGACTTTACGGATATCGTCATCCAAGAAGACCGTTTATTCAAAGTAGGGCGAGTTGATGGTACTATACAATATGCATTAGCATTAGTCGACGGCGGCCATATTGAGACAATCCTATCCGACACCCTACTCTACCTCTCAGACATTCAAGGCCGGAAGCAGAGACTTACGTTCCGATTCTCTATCTATAGCCACATTCCTTGTTCTGACTTCACAATCCAGACCGTCAGCAGAAATAATGAAGACGACTATTGGCGAATAAACGCGATAGACGAAGAAGAATATTACATCGTGACCGTCACCGAAAAACACCTCTACCTCAACTACGTTACATCTTCCTCCACCGGTACATCTTGTTCCATAAAGACAGGATTCGACAGCGACGAAAAGTTTGCCACCATACGTCACGACGGCACCCTGTCCGACAATCTCAAGACTAACATCAGCTTCTTCGGAGACCTGCAAAACCATTATTACGATTATTCCATCTGCCTTTTCAGCGAGAATTCGGAATTTCGTCAGACCAAGACCATTCTTCAACAAAAACCACTAAGCTCTGCAAACAATATTCAGTATGGCTTCAATCTTGACATGCGAACACTCCCCGATGGCAAGTATTTCCTCGACGCATTCGCCTACCCCTGTGGTGATACCATCAACACCCAACACCCAACACCCAATTGCTCAAGCTCATCAAACAAGACAGCCTCGTCTATGTACAACCCGCCAACCTCGTTACGCCTTCCTGCAACAGCCTTGACCTCGGAGTATTAGCCGACATAGGTTGCGATATCGTCAAATTCAACCGCAACAACACTACACAGACCTATCATGTCCCAATACGTTATTCCGTCATCAATGAACAGGAAGACGGATATGTAGACCACGGCATAGGCATGTTCAACCAACAGGATGCTACCCTGCAGCATGTCCTATATTCCGACAATTGCCAGTATATTTCTCACCTCCCAACATCTACCATCCCGCTCGGCATGAATGGGCGCTTGCCAGAGCAAGAAAACCTATTACTCACAGTTCACATACCCGCCAACCTTCCGGACGGTAATTACATCATCTGTGCCATCGGACGCGATGCAAATACAAGCCACTGGGAGAATATTTCTGGAAAAGGGGCCATTGTCTTCGCCACAATCAAAAACGATACATTGTCGGCCATCAACGAAGAAATATTGAACACCGTCAATCTTGAGGTCGACAGCCTCACCTACCTCAACGACAACGAAGCAATGGCTTATCTCAGAAACCCATCCGACCAGCCCATCAACGGATACGTAACCCTTAAATTTGGTACATTCGATCCTTTTGATGATGGAGGAGCGGCCGAGTTAAGCTATAAGTCTTCAAGCCGTATCTGAGTGTCGTTAGATAAAAAAGCGTCAGTCAGGCAAATAGTCCCCATGGACATCAAGCCCGAAACCGGCCTCTTTGTATTCTACGACTGCCTGTTCAAGACAATAAACGATTCAACGATATTTGATGCTGGCATCCTCAATCCCCTCTCCATCAGCGTCAGCTTCAATAACGTCAGTGTAGAAAGCGTTAACGACACTACACTCCTTGACCGTTTCATGCTATATTTCACTTTCAACGCAACACCAACTGCTCAGAATACAAAGGTCGTAGGCAGAAATGTCGACCAGGCAGGAAATACGCTTTTAGAGTACAGCCAGCTCTATAGCGGTGATAGTCAATCAGGGCGCTTCGACTTAGGTTTTGAGTACAGCCCCTTGCAATATCACCATTATGTCAACTCTAAAATCCATTTCGAACTTGCATATACCCGATTCTTCAACGACACTGTCGTCGTCTACCGTTCTCATGAATACAAGCTCGCACCGTTCGCTTACGTCGAAGATTATAGTGATGGCGAAATAGACTACCACAAACAACCCTTGCAAGACGAATGGAACATACCAGACAACGTTACCTACGTCACGTTCAAGAATGCAAGCCGTGTAGGAGATGCAATCTCTGTCATACCCAATAGTAATCCTAACACAGTCTATCTCTTCAGGAATGATCAGCCCTTGCCGGATAACATGCAAGAATGCTTCGTCGTTAACGACGATAGAATATACGATAGGGAATTTCATATCGTCGACGGATATCCCATTACCACCTCCATAACAGGGTCAAACATACATTACCAGAGACATTTCAATCCCGGGGAATGGGTATTGCTCGGAACTCCCTTCGTTCGGGTATGCGACGAGGAAGCACTTAGTCAATTCGACGACATCATGACCTTCGACCGTTTCGAAGACAATACCATCTATTTCAAGAAATGGGAGAAAACGCCCAAAAAGGAGGTGTGGCCAACAGCGCTCCTCGTTAGATGCCTACAGGAAAAAGACATCAACTTTATCGGTGGTAAAAACAAACAACATGATAGAATAGCAGACCACATCGGTCCAACATGGGGCAAATTCAAAGTTCTTAGGCGACTCTTGCCCTGTCATTACGATGTGATGTATAAACTCGCCACCGACGGATCGTGTTTCCGGCGCACACAAGGTGATGTGCCGCCATTCCGATTCGTACTTCTGCCTGTAGGAAATAACACCCCCGAGCTTATCCGCGTCGTCATCGAAGGATATCAGTCGCCAACAGCCATCACCGATGTCAGCGAGCAGCATCAAGCAAAAGGATACTATACCCTCGACGGGCGACCAGTCAATCCAAACTATCAAGGTGTTGTCATAGAAGTAGCAGGTAATGGAAAAACGAGAAAGATAATCAAACAATAATAAAAAGCAGTTATGAAGATCATTCTGAACATCATCAGGCCCATCATAGACACAATCCGCTGTCTGGAATCTGGCCACCGCCTGAGCTCATCGAAGCAGTTCCTGAGCTTGTCGAAGAGCCTCTTCGCATTGGCGCTCTTGCTCCTGAGCTCGTCGAAAGTAGCAGCTGCTCCCATAACACCCAAGCAGGCACAGCTGCGGGCTACCACATTCTTCCGCCAGCGATTGGGTAAGAATGCAGCGCCCCCTCAGCTGTCGTTGGCTTTGGCGAAGCCATCATCTCTCACCTCTCCGATGCAAGAATCCGCGACCTCGGCGGGCTACTATATATATAATAAGGAAGGCGGTGGCTACGTTATCGTGTCGGCCGATGATTCGCAGCAATCCATCATCGGCTATTCCGACAACGGCCATATCGATGCCGAAGCAATGCCCGAGAACATGCGTTGGTGGCTCGATGGCTTCTATCGGTCGGCAAAGCAAGAAACCGACGAAACCTCCTATCCCGATTCCATTGCTCCGATGCTCACCTCCAAGTGGGGGCAGAACGCACCCTACAACCAGCAGACACCCCTCTTCGATGGCGAGCACGCACCGGCAGGCTGTGGCGCCGTCGCCTTGGCACAAATCATCCGCTACCAGCAGTGGCCCGAAGAGGTGGGGTACATACCCTCAATCAGCAAGTGCGAAGAATTGCCTCCCACCACCTTCGATTGGGACAAGCTCCTCGACACTTACGACAGCACATCCCCCGCCGACTGCCAAGAAGAGGTGGCCAAACTGATGAGATACACAGGACAAGCTATCGCAACATTTTATGGTAAAGACGCATCGACTATCAAAGCTGAGAGTGTAGATGATGGCTGTTTCTCACATCTGGGTTTTGAGGGACATAGCCTTACTTACCGCAGCTACTACGATAACCAAACAAATTGGGAAAATATTTTATACGAAAGAAGTCTCATAAAAGGCACTCCCATCTTTTATGGCGGTGAAAAAGCGGGAGGCGGAGGCCATGCCTTCGTCTTAGACGGCTACCGAGACGGCTATTTCCACATCAACTGGGGGTGGACAGGCTCGTACGACGGCTACTTTCTCTTGTCAGACCTGTCGCCCAATGGTACATCTACGTACAACCGCAAGCAATATGCCATTTTAGACCTCCACAGTCCTTACAGCGACGCATACTTCACACCTTCGGAAGTAATTAAGTGTACGGATATGGTCTTCAACCCGCAACTGAGCCGAGAGGGATGTCTCACCCGTGAGAATAACGAGGCCGATTTTACAGATATCGTCATTCAAGAGAAAAGATCATTCACTCAGGGGAGAATCAACAAGAAAGTGCAATATGGATTAGCACTTTATGATTGTGGCCAATTTTTAGAAATATTGGCTGACACCCTGCTTGACCTTTCGGATGAAGAAAGCCGAGAGCAACAGCTCACTTTCCGATTCTCTATTAGTCGGGATTTTCCATGTGCCGGCGGATATGAAATCAGATCGGTCAGCAGGACTTTTGACGATAACGATTGGATGGAGAATATGGGAGATTCTTACAATGATGAGAACTTCTATAGAGTAGAAATTGATAACAAGCAACTCTACTTAGAATATGCTATCAATACTAACGGCAACATATCTTTCGGGCTGAAGACAGGTTTCGATACTGACGAGAAGTGTGTAACAATCGACGATGAGGGCCGCTCTTCCGAAAACCTGAAAGTGCGTTTCAACTACAACGGAGGTTCAGCTACTCATTATTTCGATTATGGACTAGGAATTAGCACTGATTGGGAAGTCTTGTGCCATCAGTCCATCTTACAGCAAGCCTCAAGTAAGTCAAGCCCTATTGAGTGTGTATTCGACCTCGATTGGACTTCGCTTCCCGATGGAAATTTCTATCTGACGGGTCTTTACCACGAATGTGGCTCCCTTCAGGGGTGGTATCCTTCTCTGTTGCCTGAAGACACGAAGCTGAATTTGGTGAAGCGAGACAATCGTATCTATATCGAGCCCACAAACCTTGTCAAGCCATTGTGCAGTAGCCTTATGACAAACTCTACCAAGGCAGATTACGCCCCTGTAGCATTCACTCAGGGCACAACTACGGGAACCTATGATGCCCCAATCAAGTATATCGTCAGCAATCCTGGCGAGCATGGATATGCTGACTATGGCTTAGGACTTTTCCATGACGATATGTTGCAATGCGTGCTTACCAATCACCTATGCGAGTATCTCACGCACAGTAAGGAATTAAAAACCGAAACGGTGCACATACCTGGCGATCTGCCAGAGGGTGAATATCAGATTAAAGGCATCGGGCGCGATGCCAATATCGGTGAGTGGGAAGATGTTTCTTCCGATGATGCTATCGTCTACGCCTTGCTCAGAAACGATACGTTGACGACCATGAATCACGGGATATACAACTCGCGCAACTTACAGGTTGACAGTATCATGTATCTGAACAATTATAAGGTTAGAGTCTTTTTGACAAACCCCACAGGCCAATCGCTCAGCGGCAAGCTTTCTTTTGCGTTCGACGGTAACAACCAGCGCACTTATAGCATGAAGGTGACATTGGACAAGAACCAGTCTGTTACCCAAGACATTGCCGTGAATTTAAATACCAATGGTTCTTTCGCCTATTCGTGTCTGACAGAACTTTTGGATGGCGAGTTCACCATAGCACAAGGTACGGTCAAACCTCTGGCTGCAGAGATTGTATTCGACAATGTGAGTGTCGAATCCTCTGCCGGCATGAGACTTTTCAATCAATTCTATTTGAACTATACCGCCCATTCTGCTCCCACAGCATCGGAAACGGTTTTAGTTACAAAATGTGTTGATGAAGCCGGTCGAACTATCGGTATGGGTGGCAATACCTTTACTGGTAATACTCAGACGTGGCGTGAGCTTTTTGGCTTTATTTATGATTATCCGGACTTAATCAATTCGAAAGTTCATTTCGAATTGGGCTACAAGAGGTACTACAACGATACTGTGACTGTCTATCAATCAGAAAATTACGATATTGTGCCCTTTGTCACTATGCAGACCTACAGAGACAATAAAGTAATAGAGGAAAAACAACAGTATGTTGACCATTGTGCCGTTCCTGAGAATGCGCTCTATGTCTCTTTCAGCAATGCAAGCAGCCTGAGCGATGGGGTGACGATTGTTCCCAACCACAACCCAAATACCGTATATTTTTTCAGAGAAGACCAACCTATTCCTGAAGGCATTGAGGGCTGTTTCGTGATTCGCGACAATGTTACAGCAACTGAAGAATTCAACATAGTTGATGGATACCCGGTAACCAATAAGCCTCTTGGGCTCAATATCTCCTACCAACGGCATTTCAATGCCGATGAATGGGTGTTGTTAGGGACACCTTCTGTACTCATAAAAGACACGGAAGCATTGATGCAGTTTGATGAGATCATGACATTCGACCGTTTCGAAGGCAACACGCTCTATTTCAAGAAATGGGACAAAGACGCTGAATGGTGGACATGGAGACAACCTTTCCTTGTCAAGACTAGTGAGAGGGACATCATCTTCCTAAGCGAAACAAACGGGGATGGTATATTCACCGAGTGGGGCGATTTCAGGGTAGTCAAGTACAATATTCCTTGTAATTACGATAATATGTACCAACTATCGCCCGACGGCGCATATTTCTATCGTACCGAGGGCGAAGTGGCTCCCTATCGTTACGTGTTGCTGCCGATGGGTGGTTATTCCTCGGAACGCATCCGTGTTGTCATCGAAGGGTATGAAGTAACTACTTCCATCGACGACAAGAACGAGTCGCAGCAGGTGAAGGCTCGCCATACCCTCGACGGCAGGGCAGTAGGCAGCAACTATCGAGGCATCGTCATTGAGACGTATGCCAACGGGGCAACGCGCAAGGTCGTCCGTCGCTAACCGCAGCTGCCCCTCCCCCTCGGGGAGGTTGGGAGGGGTTCCTTCAGAAGTTCAGTCCTACGGTGAGCATCAGCGCCCCGGTGTGGCTTGTGTCGAAGTCGTCGTGCGAGATATTGGCCAGACCGAGGTCGTAGCTCAATTCAGCATAGAGCAGGTCGTAGCTGAGGCCGCAGCCCATGCGCAGGCCGCCGTCGAAACGCTCAAAGCTGTAGGGCGACGACGAGAAGCTGCTGTAGGCTTCGCGTTGGCCGAAGTCGCGAATCTTTCCGCCTACACCGCAGGCCACATAGCCTCCGAGGAAGGGCTCTATGCTGAGCGAGCGGTCTACATGATACTTATACTTCAGCAGCAGCGGCAGCTCGATGTAGTTCAGACTGTAGGTGAAGCGTGTGCCGTCGGCATGGCCCTTGCCGCCCTTCTCCGTGTAGTAGAGACCCGTTTCAAGGAAGAGCGGTGCCTCGCGCACGAAGTTCACACCCATCGCCACGCCGACGTTCAGCCCCGTCTTCATCGAACTGCCGTCGAGGTAGCGGTCGTCGCTGTTGACGGTGGCGAAGGCCGGACCGATGCGCAGGCCGTAGTAGGTGGTGCCGTCGTGCCAGTAGCCCGGCCGTTGCGGCTGGCGGTAGTCGAGCCGGCCCGTCTGCGGGTTGTAGTACTTGCTGCTGCGATAGCTTTGTGCCTGTGTGGCCGTCAGGGCCATCAGCCCGAGAGCGACCAATAAGATAAGTCTTTTCATACGCGTTCCTTTCTTTGGTTTGTGCTGCAAAGTAACGTTTTTTTCTTCACCCGTGCAAAGGCTTTTTCCTAAAAGAAGAGAGGAAAATCCCTATCTTTTTGATTTTATTTTGAAAAATCGTTGGTCGTTTCAGTAAAAAGGTGTAACTTTGTGGCGTTTTATTCTAATAATCTAAACAAAACTAAGCGTATGAAGAAATTTACTTTGTTCCTGATGGCCGCCATCATGATGGCTACCACCGGTCTGGCACAGACAGGCCAAAAGAGAGTAGTTCAACTGCCTGGCACGACGAAAGGCGTCGTCAAGGAGATGAAGGCGCAGCCCAGAATGGCTGACATGCAACGGCAACACCGTGCAACACCGCCGCTGCGCAATATGCTGGCAAGCCGCAGTCAAAACAGCATCCCCAAAGCTCCCTGGCAGCGGAAGATGGTTAACAAGGAGATAACCGGTGGCAAGTTCATCTCCGAGCAGCCCGCTGGCGAGTATGTATCTTACGTCCGTAGCGGCGATGCTTACGCCTACACCATGTTCGGACCCATGTACACCACACTGGCTGGTGGCTTAGGCGATGTGGTGTTCGGTGCCGACAACAAGGTCTACATCCGCAACATCATCTCGCAGGCTCCGCTGGAGTACTCTGCCTGGATAGAGGGTAAGCTGGAAGGCTCTACCATCACCTTCGAGATGCCCTCAATGGTGGCCGATTATAACGGATATGAGCTGTATGCTGCCATGATGACATACGACGAGGCCAACCAGACCTATGTCTACAATCCCGAGATGACATCGTTCACACTCAACTATGATGCCGCCACACGCGCCATCACCACTCCCGAAGGAAGTCCTCTCACTGACGGCAACGTCATCATCGGACTCATCTGGGGCGACAATGAGTTGTGGATCGGCTGCGGCGACTGGAACATGTCGTTCGAGGTGATGAACGACAAGCCCGTCAGCGTTCCCGCCGACCTCAAGACCGAGGAGTATGCCGTTACGGCTGAAGGCTTCCCCGGTTGCCTGGCACAGGTGGGCTTCGACGGCAACGATGTCTATGTGCAGGGCTTCTATCCCAACATGCCCGACGCTTGGATCAAGGGTACCATCAACGGCGACAAGGTGACGTTCCCCAACGGACAGTACATCGGCGGCGACAAGGTGCTGGGCTACCACCAGTATCTCATGGGCGGCGGCGTGGAAGAGGTCTACGACCCCGAATGGGAGGAGACCTACGAAGACTATACGCTCACCGGCGAGGACATCGTCTTCGACTACGATGCCGCTACCAAGACGCTCTCCAACAGCTCGCTCTTCTTCGTCAACGCCGGAACAGAGGAACCTTTCGTAGCACAAACATACGACAAGGCACGCATCAAGCCCTTCACCGAGGTGGCTGCCACACCGGCAGCTCCCGAATGGGTAGAGCTCTACGAGGGCGGCTACGGCTACTATGCCTCTGGATGGGGCTGGGGCTACATGAACTTCGACATGATCACCCTTGATGTCAACGGCGACTATATCCTGCCCGAGAAGCTGTCATACGCCTTCTATGCACGCGTCAATGGTGAGGAAATACCGCTCACCTTCACTACCGAAGACTATCTCTACATCGACAACGACATGACGGAGGTACCCTTCGGATATTCCGACGGCGGAGCCTTTGACATCGCTTCCAGTGGTGCCAACATGTATTTGTACTACTACGTCATCGGCCCGGAGGCCTTCGGTATACAGGCCATCTACCGCGGAGCCGGCGAAGAGCATCGCTCCGAGATAGCCTGGCAGGAAGTGTACGACCTTGGCAGCGAAGTGCAGCCAGAGGCCGCTACGCCCGAATATCCTGAGGTCGCTGCCGACAATGTGGGCGAGAGCATCGACTTCAGCTACTTCACCGGCAAGGAGGATGTCAGGGTATGGGGCGAAGAAAAACCTCAGACCTACGACGTGGCCATCCGCCTGAACGAGTCGGCACTCGTAGGCACACATATCGACAACATACAGATTCCGCTGCAAGGATTGGCCAATATGAAGGACGTGAAGGTATGGCTCTCGTCGCAGCTGCGCGTGGAGAACGGACAGAACGTGCCCGACCTGATGAGCATCGACGTGACGCCTACAGAAGAGGGCTTCACCGTGATCGAGCTGCCCAAGCCTTACACCATTCCCGCTGAAGGTGTGTACGTGGGTTACTCCGTGACCATCGACGAGGTGCTTGACGAAGATGCTGCCTATCCTGTTGTACTCTGCCAGGGCGACAAGACCGACGGTCTCTTCCTGCACACCTCCAAAGGATTCGTGAAGTGGCTTCCCATGGCAGACGACATGGGCCTGAACTCCATGATCAAAGTGACCTTGTCGGGTAAGACGGTACCCGAAAATGCTGCCTTCTGCGAAGACAAAAACACGCAGTATGTCAAGGTGGGCGAACCTTTCGAGCAGAAGCTCACCTTCGTCAACCACGGTTCGAAGGGCATACAGTCGCTCGACCTCGACCTCACCCTCAACGGCACAACCACACAGCAGCACATCGACCTGGCAGAACCCGTAGAGGGAGCATACGGCGTGACCACCTCGCAGAACGTCACACTGCCCGCACTGCCCGCACGTGGCGACTATGAGCTCAGCGTGAAGGTGACAAAGGTGAACGGACAGGACAACGTCGAGGCAGACGTTGTTGCTACAACGCCTATTATGGCCCTGAACTCTATTCCGAAGCACCGTACGCTGATGGAGGAATACACCGGCACATGGTGTGGATGGTGTATCCGCGGCTTCGTAGGTCTGGAGAAGCTCGGTGAGCTCTATCCCGACGACTTCGTATGCGCCAGCTTCCACAACGGCGACCCGATGGAGATTATGCCAGACACAGACTTCCCAAGTGTTGTGGCAGGATTCCCGACAGCCTATATGGATCGTATGGCCGAGATCGATCCGTTCTGGGGCTTTAACTATGGCAAAAAGCCGATGGGCATCGCCGACGATATGGCTGAGCGCGCCAAGGAGTTCGGACAGGCCAGCATCGACATGGAGACAGCCTTTGATGCCGACAACGACCTCGTCACGGTGAACACCACCGTCACCTTCCCCTACGACGAGACGGAAGCCGACGAGCCGCAGTTTGCCATCGAGTATCTCCTCCTGGCCGACGGACTGACCGGCGAGGGTTCAGACTGGACTCAGAGCAACTATTATGCTGGCGAAACCGATGAGGCATGCGACGAGCTGCAGCCCTTCATCGATGCTGCTGATCACATCGAAGGCCTCGTGTTCAACGATGTCGTCGTGATGGTTTCCGAAGTTGGCGGTATAGAGGAAAGCCTGCCGGCTACCTTCACAGCCGACGCCCCCATCAACCACACCTACACCTTCAACCTGGCTGAGGCTCTGAACACCAGCGGCCAGTACGTCATCCAGGACAAGAACAAGCTGCGCGTCGTGGCTCTGCTCGTCAACTTGGAAACAGGCGAGGTGTGCAATGCCAACAAGGTGAAGGTAGGCGAGAATACGGGTATCACAACGCTGACCGCCGACATGAACAACATCCGCAGCATCGACTACTTCGACCTCAGCGGTCGCAAGGTGAGCCGTGCCCAGCAGGGTGTCAGCATCATGCGCATCAACTACAACAACGGAACATCGAAGAGTGTCAAGGTGCTCCGCAAGTAAGCATGAGAAGCTTCAACAGGTAGGTTCCGACACTGCAGTTTGTCGGAACGTCGCCTGAAACGAATTGGAGGGTATGCCATCTGTGGCATACCCTCCTTCTCTGTCGTTGAATGGATGGGTGTTAGTGTTATTCCTGTGCGCAATCATTGGGTGAATGAAGTGCAATTGATGCCAAATCCCGATACTACATTATTAATGTAGTCGGACTACTTTATTAATGTAGTGTGACTACCTTATTAATGTAGTGAGACTACTTTATTAATGTAGTGTCGCAATATGACGCTTATTGTAATTCAATATGACGCATCTTGCAATCTTATTGACGGCTTGTTGCATCACGATTTGCGCTTTCTTCCAGCCTCCTTCGAATGCTGAACGTCGGTTGTGAGGTACATCAGCACAAAATAGAAGACGGCACCCGTGACCAGTCCGGCCAAGGCGTCGATGGCATAATGGGCCTGGATATACACCGTAGAGAAGCACAACAGCACATAGAAAGGCAGAAGGACGAAAAGCAGACGCCTGTCGCGGGCATGCCAGGCCAGGAACATCAGGATGGTGCTGATGCCGACGTGGCTGGAAGGGAAGGCTGCCGTGGGACGCTCGCCGGCGGCCTTGGCGTTTTCTACGAGGTGGTAGAAGAAACCGTCGGTATAGCCTGGCGAGGGCAGGCACTCGGTATGGTGGTTGAAATAGTCGCCCACGTTGGGGAAGACGCCCTGCATGATGGTGTCGAGACCGACAGCCTGATAATAGAACGTCGGGCCGACCACGGGCAGGAAGACAAAGATGACGTAGAAGAGGAAGAACGATGCCATGACGACAAACGATGCACGGAGGAACTCGTCGTAGCGGCGGAAGAAATAATAGATTATGACGACGGCTATCATCGGGTAGTAGGAGGCATAGCCCAGGTCCATCAGCTCGCTGAAGATGCCTCCCCCGACCCCTCCAAAGGAGGGGAGACTATCCCCCCATCCCCCGACCCCGTCACCTCCTAAGAAGGGGAGTTGCGAGAAGAGCAAAGCCGGCTGGCAACCGAAGAGCTGCTGCTCCCACGTGGCGAAGATGTGGTCGAGGTTGGGAAACATGCGGTTGAGCTCATACGTGTCGGGGTACCACCACGAGAGCAGGGCTACCTGGACGACGACACGCGCCAGACGAGTCAGCCGGCAGGGCACCATGCGGTAGACGGCATAGAGGGCCGCCGTGGTGAAGAGAATACGCACACGCCCCCAGAGCATCGCTTCGGGGTTCTGTACCTTGGTATAACAGAATACGATGACGAGCGTCGTCAGCACGAGGTAGGCTATCATGGCCCATTCTACGGCGAACAGGTTTTTCGATGGTTTGGATTCTATCATCAATTATCAATTATCAATTATCAATTTTCAATTAGTCTCACAGCCAGTGGTTGTCTTTATACCATTGGATGGTCGTGGGAACACCGACGGCGAGTGGCCACTGCGGGTCGTAGCCCAGCTCGTCGCGTGCGGGCTGGATGTCACACTTCCAGTTGCGCTGCCGCAGAATGTGATACTTGTCGTTGTTCAGGGCACTGATGCGGCCTGTCAGTCTGCCAAAGCATTCACCGAAGAACGTTCCGACGCGCAGCACCCACAGCGGTGCCTTGATGCGCAGGCAGAAGGGGTGGCCCAGCTCCTGGATGATCAGGTCGGAGAAAGCTTTCGACGAATAGACATTGCCGTCGGTGAGGAAGTACTTCCTACCCGATGCTCCTCTCTCCAAGGCGAGGAAGACCGCCTGCACCACGTCGAGCACATAGACGAAGGTGATGACCTGCGGTTTATAGCCCACGGCGAAGTCGACATGCCCCTTGATGCTCTTGGCCATGAGGAAGTAGTCGCGCTCGCGCGGTCCGTAGACGCCTGTGGGTCGCAGCACGATGTAGGGGAAGGGCAGCTGCGCCTGGTCGAGCCATTGCTCCGCCTCGTATTTGCTCTTTCCGTAGGCCGTGTTGGGCTGCGGTGTGTCAAGGTCGCAGATGTCGCGATAGGGGATGTCTTCGTGGATGGGGCCGAAGATGCTGAGGCTGCTCAGGTAGACAAATCGTTTTAGAGGAGAGAGATTAGCATTCGAGGGTGCGGGGGTGCGGGGGTGCGAAGGTGCGAGTTGGGCAAGCGCATTGGCCAGATTGATGGTTCCTTGCGTGTTGATGCGTCGGAAGTCGTCGCGGCAGACGCATTTCGTCACGCCGGCGGCATGTACGACATAGTCGAAGCTATGCCCGCTGAGCTGTTTGACGAGCTTCTCCTCCGACGAGAGGTCGAGCTCGATGAAGTGGATTCGCGGGTCGGAGAGGTATTGTCGGGAGCTGCTCTTGCGCACAGCGGCCCATACCTCCATATCACGCCGTAGGGCTTCCTCGACAATGAAGCTGCCGATGAAGCCCGAAGCGCCTGTTATCAAGATTTTCTCCATTAGAACTTATACTTATAGCCGAGGCCGATGATGTGCATGTTGGGATCGTCGTCGTGGCTGTCGAGGTAGCGGTAGAAGGCACTGACGACGTGCTGCTTGGTCAGTTTCCAGTCGG
This sequence comes from uncultured Prevotella sp., assembly GCA_946624005.1. Lineage (GTDB taxonomy): Bacteria > Bacteroidota > Bacteroidia > Bacteroidales > Bacteroidaceae > Prevotella. The sequence goes on from CAMORS010000004.1 coordinate 36,473, forward strand.
CACCAGCCGTGTAGCGTATCTTCTGCAAGCCGCCCTTGGCGTTGTACAGCTCGACGCTGGCATAGGGGTCGATCTTGCATTTTGGGATGTCGTATTCGGCCTGCAGGCGCGAACGGAGCACATACTGTGCCTTGCCATCCTTCGTCTTTTCCTCCCATTCGTCGTCGTCGATGTCATAGCGGTCTGCGGTGGTCTCCGGGCGGTATGTGTACTGCCAGCGTTCGCGCAGCGAGAAGTCGATGCGCCCGAGTCGCAACTCTCCAGTCACCGAGGCGAACAGGCGGTGCTTGGTACACCACCAGGCGGGTGTCCATTTGTTGGGATCTACGCCGTTGTCCTTCCACGACGTCTCGTCGTCGTTCAGCACGCGCATGAACTTATAGCCCGCGTCAATCTTCAACCATTTCAACGGTTTGTAAGTGGCCGAAGCCGCTATGGTCCAGCGGTCGGTGGCACCGAAGTAATCGCGCAAGCGATACTCTGCTTCGGCTGCGATGTTCCACTGCTTGTTGATTTTCTTCAGCACCTCGACACTGGTCCACAGACCCGTCTCGGTGTCGCTTTGGGCCATCATTGGCAGCATCATGAAGGCTGCCAAGGCCGTTAACAATAACTTTTTCATTGCTTCTCTCTCCTATACATTATTATAATAAGGTAACTTTTGGCATTTTGAGCATGGTGTCGACGCCGTTGCTGTGCTTGTCGTCGCCGACATAGTAGATCTTCAGCATCGCCGTGTCGCGGAGGAAGTCGACGGCCCCCACCTCCACTTTCTTGACTTGCAGGCCGAGACGCTGTTCGAGGTCGGCCTTCAGGTCGGCATAGCGGTCAGGAGCAATCAGCTCGATGCGGTCGTACTGCACCAGCTTGACGGGTTGCATGCGCAGGAATCGTTCGCACAGCCAGATGGCGGCGACGACGATGAGGTTGGTCGTCAGCAGTTCGGCGAGCGACAGTGTGGAGCCCAGGGCATTGACCACCGAGAGGGAGATGAGCACGAAGAGGTAGGTCATCTCGCGCACGGGCATCGTGTCAGTCCGGTAGCGCATGATAGAGAAGATTCCGAACAGTCCGATACCGATGCCGATGCCTGTCTTTCCTTTCATATCCTCGAGCACGAAGATCATGAAGAACACGAGGAAGAAGATGGCGATGGCGATGAGCATGAACGTGAAGTAAAAGTCGCGCCGACGACTCTTCGTGTAATATAGGCGGTCGATGATGAACCAGTTGACCGCAACAGAAATTAGGAACCTCACCAGCATGTGGGCGAAGTCGGCTGTGAATAAGCTTGCTATTGTATCCATAGTTTTACTCCTTTCTTTTACTATCCCAATTGTTATTTAATTTTCTAATTCTTTAATTATCCAACAGTTTCTCCACGTCGTGTAGTTTCGGCTTGAAGCGATTGATTCTGAGAGAAGGATTGGTCAGCGCCGACCCCATGCAGTATTTGCTGAACCCATGAGGATGGATGCGCAGCTGGCGTAGCATGTCCAGCACGGGAGACGGCTGGAGTCCGTCGCGTTTCAGTTCGATGATGACCAGCGGGTTCATTTCGCATTGTTGACCGCTGACGATGTTGTTGAAGCAGAGCTCGGTGTCGATGGTGAGCCGCTCGGTGAGCTGTTTGTTCACCAAGGTGATGCGCCGGAAGGCGTTCTCGATGGTCGGAACGAGTCCGTCGGCATCATATCGCAGTGTCTGGCTCAGGAAGTCGCGCTGCTCTTTTCCTATCTCCCTGCTGTCTACACGTATGCGCTTCTTCTTCGTGCGTCCGTGGTTGTTCTTTGTCTTTACTTCGAGAAAGTGGAGGTCGGAGCCGACATACGAGCGGAAACGCATCTTCTGGCGGTTGGCATGACCATGCTGATGGACATAGAACATATCGAACCCCCTTGTGTCGTAATAGAGTGTGCGGTAGAGCATATTTCGCTCAGCGTTCGTCTCCTGGACGTGATATTCGTTGCGTGCCATTTCCAACAATAGCAGAAGCATATCGGTGGTGGTGATGAACTTCGTGTCGATACGGTTCATCAGCCTGATGCCTTTCATCTCTTCGAGAGTGATGGGGCTGTAGGATTCCAAGAGCTGCTGTATGTTGTCCATCTTTGCTAAAGTTTTTAAAATAGGAGCAGAGAAACAAACTCAAAAAAAATAAATGAAACATAATGAGTGAGAAGACAATGTAAGAGTTCGTCTCTCTGGCTCCTTTTTATTATCACCCTGAATAACTATCTCGCTTGCAAAGGTAATACAAATTTCGTAATATGCAAAATATCTTCAGCATAAACCACTTTTTTTTCAACAAATCGGCTCTACGGCTCTCCATTTTGAGCTGTTTCCCGATGGAGAATTTCTTGAATACGGCTTATCTTGCTTTGCCTGTCAAAGGAGAAGGTGCGGCTGTTTCGGTCGATGAAGACGAACATCTGCATGGCCCGCTCGAGCAGCATCTGGCGCATAGGCCCTGTCTTGACTTCCGTCTCGGCGTAATAGAGTTCGGCGAGCATCTCCATGCGGTAGAGACGTTCCTCCACCGGCCACTGGGTGAAGGAGTCCATCACGTCGTCCATCGTGGCGGTATGATAGAACACATGGTCGCCAACATAGCTGTCGTAGAGCTCGAGAATCTTCTCTTGCTTCTTCTTGACATCTTTCTGCCGGCTGACATACAGCTGCAGGGCTTCCATAAACTCGCGGATAATCCGCATGATATAGTCTTGTTGAATCATTCTGTCGAGTCGGCTGTTAGGTTTTGTCAAAGCTGAAAGGCTTCCTGCGTCATCCATACGCCGATGGTCTTGGCGCGCAGGTAGTTCTCGCTCATGTACATCAGTCCGCCGAAGGGGTTGTCCGTACCCCACGAGTTCTTGCAGATGAAGTATTTCTTCCCTTTTGGCGTGCGGGCGATGCCCACTATTTCCATACAGTGGTCGTCGGTCGTGGTGAATCGTTCGAAGTCGCGCTGCCTCGTCTCCTGCGTTACCTCCTGACGCTCGTCGGCCATGCGTGCAATGCCTCTCTCGAAAGAGAACAGCGCCTCGCTGGTGTCGCCTTCCCAACAGACGGGATGACCGCCGCGAAGGGCTCGCTCGATGTGTGTCGTGAGCGTGTCGATAGGCAGGTTCAGGAATGGGTAACGCCCGTGGTTGTCGGGCACCTCCAGGGCGAACTGCTCACCGAAAGGATGGTGTGTGAAGCTGGTCAGCGCCACGTATTCGTCTTCCTGGCAGACACTTCGTGCAAACTCCTGCGGCGTATATTCTGCTCCGTACATGAATACATAGCGCAGGTCGGGCCGTATCTCGTTGTCGAGCAGACGGGCCAGGTCGCGTCGTAGCTGTTTCACGCCCGTGCGTTTTTTTATAGAGGTGTTGACCAGTTCTTCTACACGACGCATCAACACGTTGTAGTTGACGTCGCTGCGGTAGGCATCGTACTGGCATGTACCATAGCGCATGAGCAGGTCGACGAGCTGCGAACAGACACCACGCATGACGATGGGCTTTCTGCCGTCCGACAGGTAGTGCTGTTCGGCCTGCATCTCCAGCATGCGTCGTGCCACGAAGTGAGGCGAAAGGTTCACCGAGTCGCCACGCATGAGGTGCTCGCTCTCTATCGTGGCCAGCATGGCATACATCCAGCAAAGCGAACTGTGCCCCTGGTCTTTCACTGGTGTGTAGCCAACGATGCATTCCGTCTGCGGAGGCGACTGCATGTTGCCTTCGTTACCTTTTTGGCGGTTGCACGCTGTCAGCATGACCACCAGTGTCAACATCAATGCTACGCTTCTCACCATTCGTGTACGTTTGAAGGTGCAAAATTACTAATTTATTCTGGATTGCGCAAATATCTTTCTTTAAATCACTTCAATTTATGTCGATTTTTTCGTTTTTCGCTTTTCGTCTCATTTTTTTTATGTACCTTTGCAAAAACATACGACAGTTACAGCTATGGCAAAAGGAAAAAACAAAGGCAAACGCCTGACCAAGAAGCAGATGGTGGAGTTGGTCTCTGCATTGTTTCAGCAGAACCCCGCCACATCGTTCTCCATGAAGCAAATATTCAAGTTACTCCATTTGGATACACATCCGGCAAAGATGCTATGTGTAGACATCCTCGAGGATATGGCCTGGGACGACTATCTGAAGAAGGAAGCCGAAAACCACTACCGCCTGAACATGCAGGGGCAGGTGGCCGAAGGAACGTTCATCCGTAAGGCCAACGGCAAGAACTCGTTCCTCGCCGATGGTTCTGACAAGCCCGTCTTCGTGGCGGAGCGCAACTCGATGTTCGCCCTGAATGGCGACCGGGTGCGCGTCACGATGATGGCCCGCCGACAGAAGCATATCAAGGAGGCCATGGTGACCGAAATACTGAAACGTGCCCACGACCAGGTGGTGGGACGGCTCAAGGTGGAGCGCGACTTCGCCTTCCTCATCTCCGACAACAACACGTTCGTCCACGACGTGTTCATCCCAAAGCGCAAGCTCAAGGGTGGCAAGACAGGCGACAAGGCTGTGGTGAAGATAACCGAGTGGCCGTCGATGGAAAGCAAGAACATTGCGGGCGAAGTGGTCGACATCCTGGGTAAGACAGGTGAGAACAACGCCGAGATGCACGCTATCCTGGCACAGTATAACCTGCCTTACAAATATCCGAAGAATGTTGAGGAGGCCGCCAAACGTATCGAGCCGGGCATAACGCCTGAGGAGATAGCCCGCCGCGAAGACTTCCGCGACGTGCTCACCTTTACCATCGACCCGAAAGACGCCAAGGACTTCGACGATGCGCTCTCGTTCCGGATGATCGACAAGGCGAAAGGGGGAAAGGCTAACGGCTCGTCGTCTTTCTACGAAGTGGGTGTCCATATTGCCGATGTGTCGCACTATGTCAAGGAGGGTAGCGTCATCGACAAGGAGGCGCAGCGTCGTGCCACAAGCGTCTACCTCGTAGACAGGACTATTCCCATGCTGCCCGAACGACTCTGCAACTTCATCTGCTCGCTCCGGCCCGACGAGGAGAAACTGTGCTATAGCGTGGTATTTGTGCTCGACGACGAAGCAAAGATACACTCCTGGCGACTCGTTCACACCGTCATCCGCAGCGACCGACGCTTTGCCTACGAGGAGGTGCAGGAGATTATTACTCGTGGGGACAAGGGGACGGCAGTCGGCGAGCAAAAGAATAGCTCTGAGAGTAATCTCACACCTTCGATAAACACTGCCATCCTCATCTTGAACCAACTGGCTCAGAAGTTGCGCGAACAGCGCTTTAAGAACGGGGCAATGCGCTTCGACCGCGAAGAGCTGCACTTCGACATCGACGAGAAGGGCAAGCCGACACGCGCCTACTTCAAGCGCTCGAACGAGGCTACACAGCTCATTGAGGAGTTCATGCTATTGGCCAACCGACAAGTGGCAGAGAGCATCGGTCGCGTCCCGAAAGGCAAGAAAGCCAAGACGCTGCCCTACCGCATTCACGAGCAGCCCGACCCGACGAAGCTGGAAACGCTGCGACAGTTTATCACCCGCTTCGGCTACAAAGTGAAGACGATGGGTACGAAGGGCGAGATATCGCGTTCGCTCAACAAGCTGATGGACGATGTTCACGGCAAGAAGGAGGAGAACGTCATCCAGATGGTGGCCCTGCGCGCTATGATGAAGGCCAAATACAGTGTCCACAACATCGGCCACTACGGTCTTAGCTTTGACTATTATACCCACTTCACCTCGCCCATCCGTCGCTATCCCGACACGATGGTGCACCGGCTGCTCACCCGATACCAGGAGGGTGGACGTTCGGCCAACAAAGACCACTACGAGGAACTCTGCGAGCACTCATCGGACATGGAACAGACGGCACAATATGCCGAGCGCGACTCTATCAAATACAAGATGGTGGAGTTTATGTCGCAGTTCATCGGCGAGGAGTTCGATGCCCATATCAGCGGCATCACTTCCTATGGCATCTATGCCGAGATAGACGAGAACCACTGCGAGGGAATGGTGCCCATGTCCGACCTCGACGACGACTACTACGACTTCGACGAGCGCAACTACCGCCTCGTGGGTCGTCGCCGTCACCACAAATATCAGCTGGGCGACCCCATCCGCATCCGTGTGGCACGCGCCAACATCGACAAGCGACAGCTCGACTTCACGCTCGCCGAATAAAAACGTTGTTCTTTATGAAAAAACTCTATATCGAAACCTACGGCTGCCAGATGAATGTAGCCGACTCGGAGGTCGTCGCCGCCGTCATGCAGATGGCGGGCTACGAAACAACCGACAGCCTCGACGAGGCTGATGCCGTATTCCTCAACACCTGCTCGGTGCGCGACAACGCCGAGCAGAAGATTTACCATCGCCTCGATGTGCTGAACGCTATACGAAAGCGGCGCGAATCTTCCCCCCAAGGGGATAGTCAGCGAGGGACGTCCCTGATTATCGGCGTACTCGGGTGTATGGCGGAGCGGGTTAAGGAAGACCTGCTCAACAATCATCATGCCGACCTCGTGGCCGGACCTGACGCCTATCTCTCGCTGCCCGACCTTATTGCACAGGCGGAGACTGGCCACAAGGCCATCAACATCGAGCTGTCAACATCCGAGACCTACCGCGACATCATCCCACAACGCCTTTTCGGTGCACGCATCGGCGGCTTCGTCAGCATCATGCGCGGCTGCAATAACTTCTGCCACTACTGCATCGTGCCTTACACTCGTGGAAGGGAACGCTCACGCGACGTGGAGAGCATCCTTCGCGAGGTGAACGACCTGAGCGAGAAAGGCTTCCGCGAGGTGACACTGCTCGGACAGAACGTCAACAGCTATGGCCTCTCGCCTTCAGGAAAGCCCATAGAGGGCGGCACCAGCTTCGCCCAACTGCTGCGCCGTGTGGCTCGTGAGGTGCCACAGATGCGCGTGCGCTTCACTACTTCCAACCCTGAAGACATGAGCGAGGACATCCTCTACGCCATTGCCGAAGAGCCTAACCTCTGTCCGCACATTCACTTCCCGGCTCAGAGTGGCAGCAACGAGACATTGAGGCTGATGAACCGTAAGTACACCCGCGAGGACTATCTGCAGAAAGTGGCCTCGATTCGCCGCATCATTCCAGGCTGCGGACTGTCGACCGACATCTTCGTAGGCTATTGCAACGAGACGGAAGCCGACTTCCAACAGACGCTCTCATTGGTCAGAGAGGTTCAGTTCGACTCCGCCTTTATGTTCAAATATTCCGAACGGCCGGGTACGTATGCTGCCAAACACCTTGACGACAATGTTCCCGAAGAAGAGAAGATACGTCGTCTGAATGAGCTCATAGCCCTGCAGACACAGATCTCAGCGCAGCGCAACGCTCTCGATGTGGGTCACTGCTTCGATGTGTTGGTGGAGAATTTCAGCAAACGTTCGCACGAACAGTTGTGCGGCCGTACGCCCCAAAACAAAATGGTGGTGTTCGACAAGGGCAACAACCACATTGGCGATACCGTTCGTGTCCGCATCACGGGGAGCACCAGTGCCACGTTGTTCGGCAAACCTGTTTGATAATTTCAAGACATCGAAACATCGATAGATTGACATCCCTAATTATCGATATACCGATAATAAAATAAGATTCATGAAGGAATTCCTGAAAGTATTGCGGCGATTCGTGCCGCCCTATAAGAAGTATTTGGTGCTGTCGGTAGTGTTCAACATCCTGTCGGCCGTACTGAACATCTTCTCTTTCGCTACGCTCATCCCCATGCTCAACATCCTGTTCAAGACGGGCGACGGTGAGAGTGCAACACAGCTGATGCCCTGGACGTGGAGCAATATCGACGAAGTGGCGATGAACAACATGAACTACTACGTCAACCAGCTCATCGCTTCATCAGGAGCCACAACGGCATTGCTCGTCATCGGCATCGTCCTGGCTGTGATGACGGCTCTGAAGACGGGAGCCTACTTCCTCTCGTCGGCAACGATCATCCCCATCCGAACGGGCGTTGTCCGCGACATCCGCAACCAACTCTACCAGAAGATAACATCGCTGCCGCTCGGCTTTTTCAGCGAAGAGCGCAAGGGCGACATCATCGCCCGTATGAGCGGCGATGTGCAGGAGATAGAAAACAGCATCATGTCGTCGCTCGACATGCTCTTCAAGAACCCCATCCTCATCATCGTCTATTTCGCCATGCTCCTCGTCGTGTCGTGGCAACTGACGCTCTTCACCATCATCTTCGTTCCCATCTTCGGATGGTTCATGGGGATGGTGGGCCGTAAGCTGAAGCGAAAGAGCATCAAGGCGCAGGCACTCTGGAGCGACACGATGAGCCAGGTGGAAGAGACGTTGGGCGGACTGCGCATCATCAAGGCCTTCTGTGCCGAGACGCTGATGAACAAGAAGTTCGACCGGATCAACACAGCCTACCGCAACGACATCATGCGCGTGAACATCCGCCAGTCGATGGCTCACCCAATGTCGGAGTTTTTGGGCACGGTGATGATTGTCATCGTGTTGTGGTTCGGCGGTATTCTGGTGCTGAACAACATGACCTTGACAGGCCCTATATTCATTTATTATATGGTCATTCTCTATTCTATCATCAATCCGCTGAAGGAGTTCTCCAAGGCAGGCTACAACATCCCGAAGGGTTTGGCTTCGATGGAGCGTGTTGACAAGATACTGATGGCCGAGAGCAACATCAAGGAACCTGCCCATCCGAAGCATATCTCGACATTCGAACATCAGATAGAGTTCCGCCATGTGTGGTTCGGATATAGCCTCACCCCCAACCCCTCTCCGAGTGGAGAGGGGAGAGATTGCGCTATTGAGCAGGAAACGTCTGTCAATTGGGTGCTGCGCGACATCAACCTCGTCATCGAGAAAGGCAAGACGGTAGCACTTGTAGGACAATCGGGTGGGGGAAAGTCGACACTCGTCGACCTCATCCCACGCTACTACGATGTGCAGAAGGGAGAGGTGCTCATCGATGGCATCAACGTGAAAGACTTAGGTCTGCACGACCTGCGGCAACTCATCGGCAACGTCAATCAGGAGGCCATCCTCTTCAACGACTCGTTCCGCAACAATATTTCGTTTGGCAACCAACAGGCATCGCAGGCCGACATCGAACAGGCTGCTCACATAGCCAACGCCCACGACTTCATCATGCAGTCGGAACAGGGTTACGATACGAACATAGGCGACCGCGGCGGACGTCTCTCAGGCGGTCAGCGGCAGCGTGTGAGCATAGCGCGGGCCATCCTGAAGAATCCGCCCATCCTCATCCTCGACGAAGCCACTTCGGCCCTTGACACCGAGAGCGAACGGCTCGTACAGGATGCACTGGAGAAACTGATGAAGACGCGCACCACCGTAGCCATCGCCCACCGCTTGTCGACCATCAAGAATGCCGACGAGATATGCGTCCTGCATGAGGGACAGATTGTTGAACGGGGCACCCACGACGAACTGCTCGCCCGCGATGGCTATTATCACAAGCTGCACGACATGCAGCAATAATTCTACTTGAGTATGCTGACGGGTCCCATCAAACCGGCTGGCAGCAGGGGCGATGCGGCTTCGTAGAACTTGACAGGTGTGTAGGTGACAGGATATTCGCAGTCGGGTTGCTGGTCGCCGACGATGCGGTTGACCCACTGGTTGACGACATGTATCTCTATCTCGTTTTCCCCTTTTCGCAGCGCATCAGTAATGTCCGTACGATATGGAGCTTTCCATAGCGTGGCTACAGGCTGACCGTTGATGATGACATCGGCCACACAGCCCACGTCTCCAAGGTCGAGAATGAAACGTCCCTGGCTGAGGTCTTTCTTGGACAGCCGGAATGTGTTGCGATAGATGGCCGTTCCGGAATAGTAGCGGATGTCCGCATCGGCCGACTCGGTGTAAGAACCGAGATGGTCGACGACGATGGTCTTCCCACCTTCTGCCTGCGGTTTTCCGTAGAGGGCAGGGTCGGAAGAAGGGAAGAACGTCACTTCCCACGGACTGTCAATCCGACAGAACACCGACGCCTGTGACTTTTCAACATCATATTCTTGCTTTTCCGTCTTTTCGGAGAATACAACGAAGAGAGCATCACTGGGCAACATGTCCAGACTGACGGTGGTCTTTCCATTGTCTATTCTGTAGGACACCTCTTCCGTCAGCCCCGTTTCAGGATGCCAAAGCATGGGCTTCCTGCCAGCTGTGCGGAAAGTAACCTGCAGCGAGCGAGGAGTTTCAGAGCGGTTGTTGAGCCAGTAGACTTCTGCTTCGGGCGAGGTTCGATGGACAAAGCGAAGGTCGGTCATGTCAGAAGCAGAGACATCGGGAGTGAGGGAAGCAAGGACGGAAGCATACTGTCCTGACGGAAAAGCGATAGGATACAGAGGCAAACCATCGTCCGATTCGCAGACGATGGGAGCGCCTTGCGCACGCAGAGCTTCTATCTTCCTGACGACAGACTCGCTAAAGTGGCGGCAGGTCTTTCCGATGACAAGGAGCGAATACCTTGATCCGCTGGGTGTTGTGAGGTAGCGGCCGTCGTATTGTATCAGGTCGAGCAGCGCATCTTTGTTCAGATAGTCGTAGTTGAAACCGGCAGGCAGGTCGGGCGTCTGATGTCCGAAGAGGCTTGTCACCACATCGTCTTCGCCATAATAATAAAGTATATCGGCTACATTGCGGCCCTGTTGCAGCATGTAGCAGCTGCGGGCGAGATAGTCGGTCCATGCTCGGGCCTGTTCGGCCCACGTCTCATGGCGGTTGAACCACTGTCCGTAGAAGTTCAGTCCGAGTCCGGGGCGCACGTTGTCCAATGGCTGATGGGTACTCTCGTGTATAACAAAGCGATTGGCACCGTTGGCCATCTCGAGGTCGGCCGTCGACTTCAGACTGCCGGGGTAGTCGGTATAAGCGCCGCCGACGTAGCCGTTGACGGTCATCGACTCCACAGCCACGAAGGGCTTTCCATAGAGATGAGCCACCGAGGCCGACTCGCGGATGTCGCTCTCGCCCATCGTTCCCGAAGAGTTGAAAGCTTTCTTGTCGCTGAGTCGCCACATGGCAGCCATCGGGATGTCGGCCTTGCTTTTCACCGTCATACCGTCGACGAGGTAGAGCCGACCGTTTTCGTGGGCTTCGAAGTAGGTCTTCAGTCCGTAATCATGAGCGATGCGTGCCGCATTCTCGTACATACACTCACCTATCAGTTCGCCGATGGTCGTACGCCAGTCGTAGAGAAACTCCTCGCTACGCTCGCTGCTTTCCACAATCTGTCCTGTCAGCACAGGCAGCCAGGGCCACAGACTGTAGCCTCGGCGCTGCTCAAACTTGGTGGCCAACTGCGGAGCCCATGTTTCCCAACCTGCCTCGTAGCTATCGATGAGCAGGTAGTCGAGTTTGGAGAAATCGTCGCCCAAAGTCTCCTTATACGTATCAAGGTAGTAGGTGAGGAAGCGTGTGAAGGCATCCTTGTCCATCTTCGTCACCTCCAGACCGGTGGCATCTGGCGGTGCGGGGTGGTTCTCCTTTCCCGTCAGCGTATAGCCGAAGCGGAAGATGCGCCAGCAGCCCTTCGGTGCATTCCACTGCAACACGCCGTCGGCAGAGGTCAGGTCTGTCAGGTCGACGATGTCATGGAGCGGTGTCGCTTCCGACGAGAGTGCCTCGGTGGTGAAGTCCATCATGTCTGATGGTGAGGCATAGCCAGCCTTCTCTTCGATGTGGTTAACCTTTGGCACCGTGAAAAGAGTCAGCTCCGGCGTGAAGGCCGGAGCTTTGTCGAAAACAACTCTGAAGAACTTTGCTTTTGTAGGCGGTATATTGATGGTCTGGTTGCGGATGCTGCCATGCGGAATGTCGCAGACGTCGCGAAAGCTGACACCGTCGTCGCTGGCTTGCAGATGTTTCGTGATGGGAGCTGGCAGGGCCGCCCAGATGCTGCGATAGTGGCCGTCGGCTATCTGTAGGGCCTTGATGGTCTGCGGATTGCTGAATTCGTATTGCATCCACCCCCCGTCTTTGTCGATGTCGTTCATCCTCAGGCGGGCACCCATCTGCTCCATGGTGAGGTCGGCGGAGTTGACGCGCTGGGCGATGATGCGTACATCCTGATACAGACGGTTCTCTTGCGGTTGGGGTAGCGAGAGCGTGATGCGCTTTCCGCCTTGTGCCAATGTTTCGGTCCATACGAGTCGCTTCATGGCATCTTCCGGTTTCACCCATGGTCCGCCCGTATTGCTCCAGCCCGGACAGCTGGCGATGGCCGTCTCCATGCCTAAGGAGTCGGCTATGTTGATGGCAAGGCGAAAGGCATTGCGCCATTCGGGCGACATATAGCCGAGGCGGTTGTCGACAACGTTCTTCATGCCCATGCCAGCTTCGAAGCAGTGGAAACCGCCGACACCGGCCCGGTTCATCCATTCCAGATCTTTACGGATGCCGTCGAGGGTGATGTTGCCATCCATCCAGTGCCACCACACTCGAGGGCGTGCCGCTTGTGGCGGAGCCTGAAAGAATTCTGTCGAGGGTACGGCTGTACGGAGGTTCGAGGGTTCGAGATTAGCTTGGTGGGTGAGGGGGAGGAGCTTGCTGAGGGTATAGGTGCCGGCAGTGTACTCCTTTGAGGTTGTCTCGCCGGGGAGCGTGACGGTGGCGGTAGTTCCTTCGGGGATGGTAAAAGTCCATGTCCAGAGGTCGCCATCGTAGTGCCATTCGCTCTTGATGAGTCCGGCGACCGAAGGATATGCTGCCGAGAGATGACCGAGGCGTTTGTCAGGAATAGGGCTCATGATGATATGGCGGAACCCCGGCTCCTGCGGGTCGGCAGCGATACCGGCCGCTGTCTCCCATAGCCACTGGCATACGCAGCCATAGGCATAGTGGTTGAAGCTGTTCATGCCGTTAGGACCGAGGCCGCTGTCCTTCATATAGCTGTTCCAGCGTTCCCAGATGGTCGTCGCACCGTTGTCGATGGAGTAGAGCCAGCTGGGGTTCTTGCGTTGGAAGAGCAGTTCGTAGGCGATGTCGGTCATCCCGTTGTCCGTCAGCGTCTGCATCAGGATGGATGTGCCGAGGAATCCCGTTTGCAGACAGTTGCCGTGGTCGGCGAAGTTCTGCCGCAACCGAGCCAACATCTCGTCGCGAGCCTTACCTTCCACGAGGTTGTTTTTCAGGGCGAAGAGGGCCGGCGTCTGCATCGTGTTGAGCACCTCGGTCTTGAAGCGGCCGTCTTCGGTCATGAACGTCGTCTTCATATATGCCCTCGCCTCGTCGGCCATCCGCTGGTAGCGTGCAGCATCGCGCCCAGTAGCGCGTGCCATGTCGCGCATCATCGTGGCATCGATGGCCCAGTAGGAGGCACTCAGATAGCTCCAGTAGTCGGCAGCTTGGCGGCGGGTTTCAGCATCCGCGAAGGCCTTTCCGGTACAACTCTCCAAGGCCTCGTAGCTCAGCCAGTCGGCCCACTGGTAGTTGCCGTTCTCGGCGATGAGCGAGTCGTGACAATACTTCGTCTCATAGATGTGCTGCATGAAGCGGTCCATCGACTGCCAGCTCTCGTTGATGATATCTGTATCGGCAAACTGTTTCCACACCGTCCAGGGCACGATGATGCCGGCATCGGCCCAGCCGAGGCGCATCATGTCGTGCGGCGAACCGCCATATTGGGCGATGGGCGACACACCCGTGAAGGCTCCTGTTGGCGACTGACTGTCGCGCACGTCGCGCATCCACTTATGGAAGAAGCGGTCGGTATTGGCGAAGAATGTTCCCGTCTCGGCAAACACCTGCGTGTCGGCCATCCATCCGAGTCGTTCGTCGCGCTGTGGGCAGTCGGTGGGTACGGAGAGATAGTTGGAACGCTGTCCCCAGAGCGTGTTGGAGATGAGTTGGTTGATGTCTTTGTTGCCGGTTGTTATCGTGCCTGTTTCCATGTTCTGCGCTATCGAAGTGACGGGGATAGAGCTGATGCTGCTGATGACCACCTCGTCGGTAGCCGTTATGGAGGCATAGCGATATCCGAAGAAGGTGTAGCGCGGCGTATAGGAAACGTAGTCGGCATCGTCGGCAAAGGTATAGACCAGGCGGAAATGATGGTCGAAGGTGCGCAGGTTGCGGCGGTGGACACTGCCCTCCGGACCGTCCATACCACGGCGTTCGGCACCGTTGCCATCATTCAGAATCTCGCCCGGCAGACAGGTCAGCACGGTTCCTTCCTTGGCTTTGAAGACGAACGACGGCACGGCGGCGCAGTTCTGGCCGAAGTCGACCACCAGCGTCTCGCCCGGACGGACGACAAGTGGCTCGCCATCGGCATATTCGCGCTTGACAATGACCGTACCATGTTCCACCTCTTCCTTCTTCTCGGCAGGCTTGGCATTGGCAATGTCCTGCCACACATAAGCCTTCACGGGCCTCAGTCTGAGGTCTTGGCGTTGATAGATTTCGGCTCCTTCGGAAGGGAGTATCTCACCTTCGAAGGCGGTATTGGGTTCAGGAGGTACGAGGTGCGCGGTACGAGGTGCGAGATGACCCGTGAATGAATCGATTGGCGAAGGGATGCGGGCATCGTATTCTTCACCGTCGAAGATGGCGGCATGGGTGACGGGACCTGCTATCTCGGCGCGCCAATGCTCGCAGTCGGTACCGTAGCGGCGTGTCGTTCCGTCGGTGAAGGTCAGTTCGATGACGGCGCGGAAAGCGCACTTCTTGCCGTACATCCCCTCGAGGTGACCTTCCGTGACAATCTTGTCGGCCCACCAACCGGGCGTCACCTGCGCCATGAAGACGTTCTGCTTGCCTTTCTTCTTGACGAAAGCCTCAGTGATATCGTAGGTGAACGAGCGTTTCGTCTTGGCGAAATGGGTGAAGCCCGGCCGCAAGACTTCCTCGCCGACAAGCTGTCCGTTGAGGAAAAGGTCGAACACACCGAGTGCCGTTGCCATCCATCGGGCCGACTTCACCTTCTTTTCGTTGGTCAGTTCGAAGGTAAACCAGCTTGCCCCGTCGGCGGCACGCTGTATCTGGTCGGCCCGTCCTACTGCCACGGGGGCGTCTTTAACGGAAATCCACTGCGACGCATTCCAAGCCGAATCGTCGAGGGCTTGTGTGCGCTGTCCGATACTTTCCTGCGCCATTGTCGTGGAACCTGCCACGAACAAGGCTACCATTGCTATGTACAATCGCTTCATATTGTATGGGTGATGGGTGATGAATGATGGGTGATGGGTGATGAATGATGGGTGATGATGGATACTGAATGTTCAATTCTCAATTATCAATTATCAATTCTCAATTCTCAATTATCAAAGTTCCTTCTACCTTTCTCCTCGAGATACCTGATGAGAAACTCCGGGCGGTCGGTCTGAATGATGGATGTGCCGAGGTTGAGAATCGTCCCGTAGACATCGTCGGGGCGATCGGTATTGAAAGCCCGGTCGTCGTCATAGTTGCCGCAAAGCGAACCCCAGATGGTGTTCACCCACACTTTCGAACCACCATCGACGACACGTCGGGCAGCCGTCTTCACCGCCTCGTCGAGCGAGCCGAAGCACAGTTCGAAGGCCATAGGCGGTTGTGGGGCGTTGATGTATTCGTCGAGAAGCTGCGTGCTTCCCGCCGACGAGATGCCCACTACGGGCATGTACATCATATTGTGGGCATGCTTGGCGAACTTCTCCTTTACCACGCTGTAGGGAGAACCGCTCTTGATGAGCACCTGGTCGGTCATGCCCAGTTCCTCGGTGATGGCCAGCACAAGGTCGTGATAGCCATAGCCTTGGTCGACGTTCACCACGATGCGGTCCTTGCAAAGCTGCAGCGCTTGCCGCAGAGTGGGAATCTTCATGCCGGGAATGGCGATGCCGTGACCACGCTTCAGGTCGAACTTCAGCAGTTCTTCGTAGGTGTAGTTGCTGATTTTTCCGCTTCCCGTCGTGCATCGGTCGAGTGTCTCGTCGTGGCTCAACACCAAGACGCTGTCCTTGGTGAGCTTCAGGTCGAGCTCCATCACGTCGACGCCCATGTCGATGACCGACTCGATAGCCGGCAGCGAATTCTCGGGATAGTTACGCCAATCGCCGCGATGAGCCACCACGACGACATAGTCGGTCGACGGGTCGTTCAGGGCGCGGACCACCTGTTGCGCCTTGTTTTTCAGCGGTTGAGGCATCGTGAGGTCGTAGCTGCCAGCTGTATACTCCTTGCCGAAGATGTTGGCGGTGATGCCTTCGGGCAGTTCGACATGCAGCTGCCTTCCGTTGCGGCGCACGACAATCTTTCCCTGCGGAGTGTCCTGCGTCACGTTGACCCATTCCAAACCTTGCGGCACCTGTGGGCAAATCGTCACATGACGGTAGCCCGGTTCGTCGGCGATGATGCCCCCGATGGCCTGATAAAACCACGAGCCGATGCCGTTATAGCAGTTGTGCAACAGGCTGCGCTCACCGTTCCAGTGTTCCCACGTACCGGAAGCGCCGTTGTCGAGCATATAGAGATAGCCGGGATAGCCGTGCTGCTTGAGCATCGAGTACATCCAGTCGGCCTCATGATGGAGCGTGGCCCATTCTGTCAGCACGGGTATGCCTACCAGTCCGGTGACCAGATGGCCCTTGTAGAGCTGCTCTGTACGCGCCTTCAGCGACTGGACGACACGTCCGCGTTCCGACTTCGGTGTCACGCCGACGAGCATCGGATATACCATGTCTATCTGGCTCCCAGTGCCGTATGTGGCGCTCTCGGGGTGGTAGAACGTCTTCTGTATCACCCGGGCCAGTTCGGTGTAACGACGCTGAAACTCTTTTGCGTCGGCCTCCTTGCCCAAGATGCGGGCTATCTGTTCCAACTGAAGGTAAACCTGACAAAGGGCGCAGTTGTTCACCAAGTCGACCGATTGCTCGTCCTGAACATTCACATCGGTTCCCTTTGGGGCTGCCCAGTCGCCTAAGTACCACCAGCGATCGGGCTGGTCGGGCCACTTTTTCAGAAGTCCGTCGACGGTATACTTGTCGACATACTTCAGCCATAGCGTCATCGTTGAGTAGTTCTCACGGAGCACCTCCTCATGACCATAATTCATATAGGTACGCCACGGAGCCTGCACCACAAAGCTGCACCAATACGGGCCGCCACCGGCAAAATAGGGCGCCGGTGCTGTGTGTGGCAGCGAACCATCCGGATGGATGACGTCGCGCCAAGCCATGAGCCAGTTGTCGTAGAGCCGTTCAACGTCGAAGAGCGTCTGCAGCGTCTGTGTCGAGGCATTGCCGTCGCCGCCATAGCCCAGTCGCTCGATGTTGGCACAGTCCACCATGTAGCCGTTGAAGGCGAGGTTCTCTAAGGTGTAGGCCACCATGTCGTGAATCTTGTTCAGCTCTTCGTCCGACGATTCAAACCAGGCCGTCCGCCGAAAGTCGGTGCGCATGCGCCGAGCTTTGATGGTGAACGGGGGTAGCGAGGCGTGCAAAACGTCGGCGTTTTTCGGATAATCGACCACCACATAGCGGAACACATGGTGGTTGAAACGGCTCTCGAAGTGGTCGCCACCATTGCGTCCCGACGAGATATAGCGGTCGGCAGTGACGAAATAGAACGAGCCGTCGTCGTGCCGCACATCGCTGAACGACACCTTCGTCGTGTCGCCGGCAGCCATCTGCGGCAGCGTGAGGTCGATCATGCCGTTGACGATGCGGCCAAAGTCTACCACAAAGCGTCCCTCGCCCTCGGGCTCGATGCTGACGGGCTCCAGGGTTTCCTGTACGCGACAAGGCTCGCAGAGCTGCGGCGATACCTCCATGCCGTCCACCCGGACGACATCGACCGGCTGCCACGCCATCTTGTCGAGACTCGCTGCCGATAGTGCGGTGGGCACGATGCGGGCATCGATGAGCTCGCCTCCCATCTTGTGGGCCTCCCATGTGCCCCGGTCGCTATAGCCGCTCCAGGCACCTTGCCAGCTGCTGTCGGTGCAGACGATGAGCGAGGGATGATGGGCGGAGGGAGCCGAATAGCTCAGCTCGGCCTTGACGAGGGGTCCGTCGTACTGAGCCCCGAAGGTTTTCGGCTTATACCAACCCGAGCCGGCCCAGATGACCAGCTCGTTCTGCCCCTTGCGAAGCATGCCTGTAACATCGTAGCTCACGACGAGCGACCGCTTGTTCAGCTGCGAAACGGCAGGCGTCAGCACATAGTCGCTCACCTTCACGCCGTTGAGGTAGGCTTCGTGATAGCCCAAAGAGTTGACACGCAGCACGACGGCCGACTTCGTATCCTTCACCGTGAAGGTCTTCCTCAATAGCGGAGCCCTTCCCTCGCCAGGCACGGCACCGATGTATTGTCCCTGCAAAGCCGACGGCTGAGAGTCAGCGGACGACAATAATGATGCCCACGCCGGCATCAGCGCGATAATCAGAAAGAATAAGATAGCACTTCTTTTCATGAAAGTAGAATTTTTAGAGCCTGTTTGATTTGTGTTGGCAAAGGTACGAAAAATTGTACGAAGTACAAAAGAAAAACCGCTTTTTCTTTTCTTATTTTCTGCCGATTTGTTCATCCCGAAAAGGCAAAACAGCGCGCAGCAAGTGGCTAACACGAATGCTATTGACGGCATATCACGATGCAATTTGCGGCAAACGGCGATACTACATTAATAAAGTAGTCTGACTACATTAATAAAGTAGTCACACTACATTAATAAAGTAGTCTGACTACATTAATAAGGTAGTCTCACTACATTATTAACGTAGTGTTGCAATATGACGCAAACTGCTGCCGCAAATGCGTCGCGTTGTGTGCCGAAAGGATGGAAAACAGGCCGTGAAGCGTAAACGATTACTTGCAACTATTTAAGAAATAATTTGCGTATGTCGGCAGAAAACCGTTACTTTGCAAAAAAAATCAGGACAATCTATTTATTCACTATTAAAATCCAGACTTATGAAGAAATTATTTACACTCGTTCTATTCGCAATGGCAGCCTTCGCTGTTCAGGCAGAAACCGTGGCCGACTATGTTCGTAATATCGGTACTTTCACGGCAGGCGGCACCTGCAACCTTTCCGGCACGGTGAAGATCCATAAGAACAAAGATGCCGTCAGCGGTATTCAGTTTGCCAACGGCTACACCTCTGAAGGAGTGCTCAACGAGAACTATGTCACCGTGACCTGCGAGGGCGGCTTCAAGGCTGGCGATGTCATCACCATAGCCGGTGCGTTCAACAACGACGACGACACGAAGCTCTCTGCCATCGACATCTTCACGCCCAACGAAGACCAGACGGCGAATGTGCTGTTCACCACACAGCAGTTTATCAACGGTAAGCACGCTGAAGGAGATCCCGTTGAGGAGACCTTCACGCTCGAAGAGGATGTCGAGGTGCTCTATCTGGGACGTAATGGTAAGACCGGCACGTTCATCACCGTATTCAAGGTGGTGCGCGACGGCGAGGAGACTCCCCTGGAGCCTGAAGTGATTCCCGATGTGGAAGAGGGCGTTATCTTCGACGGTGCCATGATTGCCGGCAACAACAGCAAGGAATGGGTCGACAAGTTCGGCACCATCGAGTTCGTCGGCACCTGCTCTTACGACGCTGTGCTGGTACACAAGAACACAGACAACCTGCCTTGCATCCTCTTCGAGAAGAGCTACCAGAGCGACAAGCAGCTCAATACTTACATCATCGTTCATCCCAACGTGGAGGGCGGCTTCAAGCAGGGCGACAAGATTACCATCGCCGGAGCCTTCAACAACAGCGAC
Source organism: uncultured Prevotella sp. (assembly GCA_946624005.1). Classification (GTDB taxonomy): domain Bacteria; phylum Bacteroidota; class Bacteroidia; order Bacteroidales; family Bacteroidaceae; genus Prevotella. The sequence continues at coordinate 56,227 of CAMORS010000004.1, forward strand.
GATTCGAAGACGGCTGCCATCATCGCCTTCACCATTTCTACCGACGAGGATGGAAATACCGTTGTCAACGAGCTCTTTACCACCGAGCCGTTCATCAACGGACGCACCTCAGCCGACGATCCTGTTGAGGAGGTCTACGAACTGGAAGAGGACACCGAGGTGATCTACTTCGGACGCAACGGCAACACCAAGACTTGCATCACCACGCTGAAGATTGAGCGCAGCGGCGAAGAGCCCATCATCGAGGACCCGACAAGCATCACGGCCATCAGCGGCAACACGGCTTCTGCCGTCGCTTTCAACCTCGCCGGACAGCAGGTCGACGCTACCTACAAGGGCATCGTCATCCAGAACGGCAAGAAGGCCATCCGCAAATAATCACCCCAAAAGATTAGGAACGCCTAAAGGCCATCCGCAAAAAGTCATCAAAAAAAGGGTTCAGTAAGTCGCGGCTCCGCCGCGTCATCTCCCCCATCCCCATGAACATGAAGAAAACAATCCTAACGATAGCCGTGGCGGCCCTCATGCAGGGCGCCACGGCTACTGTGCGCTATGCCTCTCCCGACGGTACCGACAGCAACGGCACCTCTATCGACGCTCCGGGCAAGCTCTCTACGATGATCGGCAAGCTCAACGCCGGCGACGAGCTCTACCTGCTCGACGGGCAGTACGACCTGACGTCATCGCTCTCCATCAACCGCAAGGGAACGGCCGACAACTATATCCTCATCGCGGCCTATCCGGGAGCGAAGCCCATACTCGACTTCCGCAACACTGCCCTGAAGACCAACGCCGTGAAGGTGGGTGGCAGCTATCTGCACCTCAGAGGCTTCACCGTGCGCTACGCGGGCTATAAGGGCATCTGGGTGGAAAGCGGAAAATACAACATCCTGGAAAACCTCGAGGTCTACGGATGCTGCAACGCGGGCATCCAGCTGCGCAGCGGAGGCTACAACATGGTCGTCAACTGCGACGCTCACGACAACTTCGACTATCAGGACGAAGGCGGCAATGCCGACGGCTTCGCTGACAAACAGGGCAACGCCTGTGCGGGCAACATCTATATTGGCTGCCGTGCATGGCATAACAGCGACGACGGATGGGATTCGTTCCAGCGTGTGACAGACGGCACACCGACGGTCTACATCAACTGCATCGCCTATGGCAATGGTCCGGCAACGTTCGATCTGTCGAACCATCCGCGTGCCAACGGTGTCGATGCCGACTTCTTCGAAGGCAAGGACCTGACGAAATATCCCAACGGCGGAAACCCCAACGGCTTCAAGCTCGGCGGTAAGGGAACCCTTCACAACACCGAGCTGTACCGCTGTCTTGCTGTCGGTCATCGCTCGAAAGGCTTCGACCAGAACAACAACGCCGGCACGATGACCATCGTCAACTGTACCTCGTATAAGAATAAGTACAACTACGGCTTCGGCAACGACTATGCCTACACGCTCAGCATCTTCAACTGCATCAGCCTCGCGCCCACTGGTGGCAGCGGACAGAACTACCACCTCTCGACAGCGAAGAAGGGAACGGTCGTGCAGAGCAACAACACTTGGCTGAGCGGCTTTGCCACATCGGCAGACGATTTCGAGAGTCTCGACGAGACGCTCATCCTCTCACCGCGCAACGAAGACGGCTCGCTGGCTGAGACACTACTGCTCCACCTGAAGTCGTCGGCCAACAACCTCATCGACAAGGGCATCGACTTCCGCGACTTCCAGGGTGAGCACATCGGCGACTATGTGACCTTCAACGGAACGGCTCCCGACCTCGGATGCTACGAACGCGCTACGGCCGACGGCATCCTCGCCGTCAATGCCACACCGATGCCATCGTCCATCCCCGACAGTGCACCGCGCTTCGACCTGCAGGGCCATCGTGTTGACAGCTCTTACAAAGGTGTTGTGGTGTGCCAAGGACGCAAGTTCGTGCAGCGCTGATAAGACAAAAAAACAACAATATTCGCAGATTTTTCGACAATCATCGAAGAGTCTGCGATTTTTGTTGTACCTTTGCCCCTCCAATAGTAAATAAAGTAAACAAAAAGATATGGCTTTGAAATGTGGTATTGTCGGACTGCCCAATGTTGGCAAGTCGACTCTGTTTAATTGTTTGTCAAGTGCTAAGGCACAAGCTGCCAACTTCCCTTTCTGCACCATTGAGCCCAACGTCGGGGTTATCACTGTTCCCGATGAGCGACTCACACGGCTGGCCGAACTGGTTCATCCGGGACGCATCGTGCCGGCAACGTGCGAGATAGTGGACATCGCTGGTCTCGTGAAGGGTGCTTCCAAAGGTGAAGGACTGGGAAACAAATTCCTCGGAAACATCCGCGAGACGGATGCCATCATCCATGTGCTGCGCTGTTTCGAAGACGACAACATCACTCACGTCGACGGCACCATCGACCCCATCCGCGACAAGGAGATTATCGATACCGAACTGCAGCTGAAAGACCTCGAGACTATCGACTCGCGACTGGCGAAGACGGAGAAGGCTGCCGCAGCAGGCAACAAGGATGCCAAGGTGGAGGTCAGCGTGCTCAAGGCTTACAAGGAGGTGCTCGAGCAGGGAAAGAATGCGCGCATCGTCAGCTTCGACACAAAGGACGAAGAGGAGGCTGCCCGTAACCTGTTCTTGCTGACGGCAAAGCCCGTGCTCTACGTCTGCAACGTCGGTGAGGCCGATGCCAAGAGCGGCAACGACTTTACCCGTCGCGTCGAACAGCTGGCGCAGGAAGAGGGTGCCGAGGCGATGGTCATTGCCGCCAAGACTGAGGAGGACATCGCCGAGCTGGAGAGCTATGAGGACAAGCAGATGTTCCTCGAAGAGCTCGGACTGGAGGAGAGTGGCGTCAACCGCCTCATCAAGAAGGCCTACGCCCTGCTCAATCTCGAGACGTTCATCACCGCCGGACCAATGGAGGTGAAGGCCTGGACGTACAAGAAGGGATGGAAGGCTCCGCAGTGTGCCGGCGTCATCCACACCGACTTCGAGAAGGGCTTCATCCGCGCCGAGGTCATCAAGTATGCCGACTACATCCAGTATGGCTCCGAGGCCGCTGTCCGCGAAGCTGGCAAGATGGGTGTCGAGGGCAAGGACTACGTCGTCCAGGATGGCGACATCATGCACTTCCGCTTCAACGTCTGATCGCCCTATGTCCCCGTAGGGGCGGAACAGCGTTTCCGCCCGTCATCGCGCAAGAATCCCCCGTAGGGGTGGAACAGCGTTTCCGCCCGCCATCGCGCAAGAATCCTCCGTAGGGGCGGAACAGCGTTTCCGCCCGCCACCCCCGCAGAAAAAGAATATGCAGAATAACCAATTCCCATCAAGAAAGAATCACCATTTACCCACTGAATACTATGCTGACAGAAAATACTATTTCATCACCATAGTCACACAAGACCGCAAATGTCTATTCGGCGATATTAAGGATGGCGAAATGATTCTCAACACAGCAGGAAGAATGGTAAAAGATACATACATAGATATGTCGAAAGAAGTAGAGATTGTCGCAGACCCAATTGTGGTCGTAATGCCTAATCACATTCATTTTCTTCTCTTTAACCATGATGGAGAGACGCCCAATGTAAAAGATTTTGTTCAGGCATTCAAGCGAAAAACCACCAATCTCTATATCAGGGGCGTGAAGAGCCACCAGTTGATAGCGTTTGACAAGAAAGTATGGCAACGCGACTATTACGACCGGATTGTGAGAAATCAGCGGGAGTTGAATTACATACATAATTATATATACACAAATCCGATGAGATGGGATATGGATTTGCTGAACGAACATCATGGTGAGGAGGTTGATAATATCAATGATAATCTGAAAATGTTATAGGTATTACGGGCGGATACGCTGATCCGCCCCTACAGAAGGAAATACAAATATAAATAATAATCTTAGATAGAATATGTTTCGATTACTTTACATCACCTGGAACCCGAGCCTCACTCTCGGACCTATCCGCTGGTACTCGCTGTGCTGGCTCGTCGGACTGGCACTGGCCTACATCATCGTCAGAAAACTGTTCTACCAGCAGGGCATCGCCGTCAGGACAATCATGAAGAACGGGAAGAAAGAAGAAGAGAACGTCTTCGACCCACTCTTCATCTACTGCTTCCTCGGCATCCTCATTGGTGCCCGACTGGGCCACTGCCTGTTCTACCAGCCCGACTACTTCCTCTCGTCCGGCAAGCACATCGTCGAGATGTTCCTGCCCATCCATTTCATGCAGGACGGGTCGTGGAAGTTTACGGGCTATGAGGGACTGGCCTCTCATGGCGGCACGATTGGCATCATCATCGCCCTGCTGCTCTATGTGCGCTGGTCGAAGCTGAAAGCGTGGACCGTACTGGATAACATCGCCATCGCGACACCTGTCACGGCCTGCTTCATCCGCTTGGGCAATCTGATGAACTCTGAGATTATCGGCAAACCCACCGATGTGCCTTGGGCCTTCATCTTCGAGCGTGTCGACATGGTGCCTCGCCATCCCGGTCAGCTCTACGAAGCCATCGCCTATGCCGTCTTCTTCTTCGTCGGCTGGTGGTTCTATCGCCACAGTTCGGGCTATGCAGGCAGCAAGCCATCAACACCCAACACCCATCACTCATTACCCATCAGCGTGGGCAGCGGCTTCTTCTTCGGACTGTGCCTGACGCTCATCTTCACCTTCCGCTTCTTCATCGAGTATACCAAGGATATCCAGGAAGACTTCGAGGCTGGCATGATGTTCAACATGGGACAGCTCCTCTCAGTGCCCTTCATCGTCATTGGCATCGTCTGCATGGTGCGTGCATGGCGTAAGAAGACAGCCTGACGGCATGCGAAACTTGAATAAAATAACTTAAAGGATATTGAATAATTTCGGCAAACGGCCGCTTTGACGTATCTTTGCAGGTCAATATGATTAAATAGGTATAGCAATGAAGATAGCAATCATAGGCTATGGCAAGATGGGCCACATGATAGAGCAGATAGCTCGCGAGCGTGGCCACGAGATAGTGAGCATCATCGACATCGACAACGCCGGCGACTTCGACAGCGAAGTTTTCGCTGGGGCCGATGTGGCCATCGAGTTCACCGCCCCCAAGGCGGCCTACGGCAATGTGATGAAGGCTTTCAGCAAAAACGTGAAGGTGGTGAGCGGTTCGACAGGATGGATGGACCAGCACCGCGAAGAGATGGAACGTCTCTGCCGCGAAGAGGGAAAGACGCTCTTCTGGGCTTCCAACTTCTCCGTCGGCATGGCCATCTTCCAGGCGCTGAACCGGCAGCTGGCCAAGATCATGAACCAGTTCCCGCAATACGATGTCAGCATGGAGGAGACACACCATGTACACAAACTCGACCATCCCAGCGGTACGGCTATCACCCTGGCAGAGAACATCCTCCACGAGATAGACCGCAAGAGTGCATGGGCCGAAGACACCACGGATCCCGACAAGCTGCGCATCGACAGCATCCGTCGTGGTGAAGTGCCGGGCATACACACTGTGCGCTACGACTCGACAGCCGACCTCATCACCATCTCGCACGATGCTCACTCGCGTCAGGGCTTTGCCCTCGGAGCCGTCTTGGCTGCCGAGTATACCGCTCAGCACAGCGGAATGCTCACCACCCGCGACCTCTTCGATTTCTAAAAACCTCCCCAAGGTTCAGTAAGTCGTAATAATCACCCGAAGGTTCAGTAAGTCGCTGTTCTGCAGCGACAACCCACAAAAATACATCAGCAATGAAAAAGGAAAAAGCTCCAAACATGCCCCTACAGTGGCTCAAGTTCATCGTCGTACTCGTGCTCTATCTGCTCTTCCTCTATTGGGTGAAGAGCTGGTGGGGACTCATCGTCGTTCCCTTCATCTTCGATGTCTACATCACGAAGAAGATCAAGTGGCAGTGGTGGAAAGAGGCTGAAGGCCCCGTGCGCTTCGTCATGTCGTGGATTGATGCGCTCGTCTTTGCTCTTGTGGCCGTCTACTTCATCAACCTCTTCTTCTTCCAGAACTATGTCATCCCCTCCAGCTCGTTAGAGAAATCGCTCCTCACGGGCGACTACCTCTTCGTCTCGAAAGTATCCTACGGACCGCGCATCCCCGAGACACCGCTGACATTGCCGCTGACGCAGCATACGCTGCCTATGTTCGAGTGTAAGTCGTACATCGAGTGGCCCCACTGGGACTATCGCCGTGTGAAGGGCTTGGGAAAGGTGGAGCTCAACGACATCGTCGTCTTCAACTATCCCGCAGGCGACAGCGTCATGTCCAACCCGCAATATCAGGCCAACGACTACTATAAAGCATGCTTCTCGGCCGGACTGGATATGTACAAGAATCAGTATGGCGGACTGCCTGTCATGGACAGCCTGCCGCAGGAGAAACGCGACGAGTTCTACCGCGTCATCATCAATGCCGGACGCGATGCTATCAAGAACAACCCGCAGGAGTATGGCAAGATTATCCGTCGGCCTACCGACCGCCGCGAGAACTACGTGAAGCGCTGCGTCGGACTGCCCGGACAGACGCTGCAGATCAAGGACCACATCGTCTATCTCGACGGCAAACCCAACAAAGAACCCGACAACGTGCAGTACACCTACTTCGTCAAGCTGAAGCAGATGATGCCCGACGAGGTGATGAAGCAGCTGGGCATCTCGATGGAAGACCTCACCATGCTCAACCAGACGGGCTTCATGCCGCTGACAAAGCAGGCTGCCAAGGCGCTGGCTGACAACAAGGAGCTCGTAGAGAGCGTACGCCCCGTCAAGGACAGCGACCTCACCGAAAACAAACTGACCGACCAGACCTATCCCGTCGACCACTACACAGGATGGACACGCGACAACTACGGCCCCGTCTGGATTCCCGCCAAGGGACAGTCGGTGAAGCTCACGATGGACAATATCTACATCTACGAGCGGCCCATCCGCGACTATGAAGGCAATCAGCTCCAGATCAAGGACGGAAAGATCTTCATCAACGGCAAGCAGGCTACCGAATACACCTTCAAGATGGACTATTACTGGATGCAGGGCGACAACCGCCACAACTCGGCCGACTCGCGCTACTGGGGCTTCGTGCCAGAAGACCATATCGTGGGCAAGCCCATCTTCATCTGGTGGAGCTCCGATCCCGACCGCTCGGGCTTCGGTGGCATCCGTTGGAGCAGACTCTTCCGCTGGGTTGACAACATCAAGTGATCTCGTCCTTCCGACAACGATGACAATAGTATTGCCAACAACTTATTTCGGACCCATATCATGGTATCGGCAGCTCAACGCCGCCGATATCTGCTATATTGACGCCTGCGAACCTTTCCGCAAGCGTACCTTCCGCAACCGTTGCGAGATAGCTACGCCCAACGGCCGACAGACGCTCACCGTACCGGTAGAGCACAAGGCCCCACTCTCATCGCCCGACAGTAATCTCGTACCCCCGTACCTTCGCACCCCCGCACCTCGTAATGTCATCACCTCCCTCCGCATCTCCGAGCACAACAAGTGGCGCCACGTCCATTGGCAGGCCCTTGAGACGGCATACGGCAACTCGCCCTTCTTCGACTATTACGTCGACGACATCCGCCCCTTCTTCGAACCCCATTGGGAGTACCTCTTTGATCTGAACCTCGCCATCATCCGCAAGATGTGCGAGCTGTTACAGATAGAGACGTTTGTCGCACCCTCGAAGAGTAATCTCGCACCCTCGCATCCCCGCACCCCCGCACCCTCGAATAGTAATCTCGCACCCCCGCACCCCCGTACCCCCGCACCATCGAATAGTAATCTCTCTCCTCTCTCCTCTCTCCTCTCTCCTCAAATCGTACCTCGAAACAATTACTACCAGACCCATGCCCACCGCACGGGCTTCCTGCCCGACCTATCCATCCTCGACCTCCTCTTCAATATGGGCAACGAGAGCATCCTCTACCTCCTTTAAGTCCAAACATCTCACCAAAATGCTCGCAACCCCTTTGCTACAGCGGGGTTTGGATGGTGAGATGTTCTGCTAACACCTCACCAGACATCTCACCAAACACCTCACCATCTGGAAGCACCTCCCAACCTCCCCAAAGGAGAGGAGCACCGAGTGGTACATGTAGGAGGCGACGCTTCCCAGCGTCGCAACAGCGCATAGGTGGCAATAACGAGGCAGGTGTCACGCTAGGAAGCGTGACCTCCTACATTAGCAGGGTGGCAGGGTACGTGGCAGGTGTCATGCTGGGAAGCGTGACCTCCTACATTAGCGCAAATGCGTGACCTCATATATTAGCGCATAGGTGGCAAATGTAGGAGGCGACGCTTCCCAGCGTCGCAACAGCGCATAGGTGGCACATGCGGGAGGATGGTTGTTGGTAGAAGATGAATGGTGGGTGCTTTGGTGAGGTCTCTGGTGAGGTGATAAAGAAACACCTCACCATCGGGAAGGCCGATAAACACTGGGATTCTGGCCCTTTTGGTGAGGTGTTGCCTCGTTTTTCGAACAAACCTTTTTCAGCAACCGTTATTCTGCTCTTAGCTATGGTCTGCACAGCTGTCGCAGATAGTCTAAGAGCCAGTCAGCGACCATCTCTAACTCAGTCAGCGACCATCTCTAACTCAGTCGGAAACCATCTCTAACTCAGTCAGCGACCATCTCTAACTCAGTCAGCGATAGTCCCTGACGATGTCATCAGCGTTGCTTATAAAGAATTATTCCCCAAACAGTACGAACAAGTTCTCCAGTTCGTCTGGCGTGTTGATTACGGCCACTTTCTCCCGCAGCTCGCTATGGGCAGCGAAGTCGAGACGGCTCAGGGCTTCTCCTGTCGGTGTTTTGACCATGCGGATGAGTTGGGCACGACCGATGGATGGATTATCCGTTGCATATTGTGCCAACGACTTGGCCTTGCTGACATTGTCATCGCGTCCAGGGTCGTGAGGCTTTCTTGACTACTTCAAGCTGTGTATGAATAAGACAACCAACAAGGCAAACTGGGAGGCTGCGGACTCCGAGCTTGCTCGCCTGAGCACCAATGGAGCGCAAGAAGCCAAAAGGGGAAAGAAGAAGACCGCCAAGACGGACGGGACGCTCTATGATATAAATGTTGAGAGACAAGGGGCTAGAAACCTTACAATTCCTTTCAGAACGTTAAATATCAGAAGATTTTCGCTCTATGGTGACGATAGTTCTCAGAAAAGTTGTAACTTTGTGCTCTAATTCTAAAACAGAATTGACAAAGAACAGATATCAGAAACCGTAAATGAACGGAGTGGATACAGGCGTGAGATTATTTAACAACATCGATTTTATATAAGTATGAATGTGCAAACGACTTTATATTCTATAGGTCACGGACAGAAACTATTAGAGGAGTTTTATAAGGAACTCACTTCTTTTGGTATTCAATATGTTATAGATGTTCGTAGTAGTCCTTTTTCTAAGTGGGCACCTCAGTATAATCAGAGGGAGATTGCTCACTTTTTGAAGATTAATGGTATTGTTTATGCGTATATGGGAAATACAATCGGAGGAAGGCCTATTAATGATTATTGCTACGATATTGAGGGACATTTCGATTATGAAAAGATGGCGCAAGAACCATCCTTTAAAGAGGGACTGCTAAGATTGGTCAAAGCGAATGAGCAAGAGTTCAACGTTGCTGTGATGTGCAGTGAGTCTGACCCTTCGCAGTGCCATAGGAGCAAACTTATTGGGCGAGAATTGTACGAGAATTACCATATCAACATGAAGCATATTATTTCGCAGGGAGAGTTTTTAGACGAGGTTCATGTGATAATGGAACTTACAAAAGGGCAATGGACTCCACCCGAAATGAGTCTTTTCCAATATCCCATGCCTTATTTCAAATCAAGGAAAGTATACAAAGAAGAAACAGAAGAAGTATTGGCTTATGATTAACGTTTTTACAATTGGTGTTTACAATTCCACGGAATACAGTTTTTTTGGCAAACTAACGAAGAATCACATAGATATGTTTTGTGACATTCGTCAGCGGAGGGGGGTAAGAGGCTCTCTCTATCGCTATGTAAATAGTAATTATTTACAAGCGAAATTGAAAGAGTTAGGCATAAACTACACTTACATCAAAGAACTGGCTCCCACTTCTGAAATACGTCAAAAGCAAAAGGATGCCGATAAAATAAATAACGAAACTAAAAAGCAAAGGACATCGTTAGGAGAAGTGTTTGTCGAAGAATACAATTCGCAAATATTATCTCATTTCGACATGAAGAATCTTGTAGCATCCTTGGAGAAGACTGGAGCAAAAAATATAGTTTTCTTCTGCGTAGAAGAACATGCAAGTGCTTGTCATCGTTCGTTGGTAGCGAAGGAAATCAGTAAACTTTACGGTAACAATATAACAGACCTTTAAATATGGCAACGGTTCTAATAGTCTCTAAAACACAAATGAGAAATGGTGTGTGCGTCGGTGGAATTAACGAGGACACCCATGAATTGATTCGCATCCATAATGACCGTGGCGGTAACCTTACTTCAGATGCTCCTTATGAAATTGGCGACAGATGGAGAATGAGCGTTGAGACCGCATGGAATGTACGCTCGGCTCCTCATACCGAAGATAAGCAGACAACACCATTTGGGAAAATCGGTAATGTGGGAATACAAGGAATTAAAGATTACGTATTCCGAAACATAGGTCTGCTTCGTATTGCAAGAGGTAGTATAGCCAATGCCTTTCAAGGAACGTTGCATTTTGTTGGAACCAAAAACTATGTCAATCGCGCTAATGTTCCATCTTACAGCACTGAATTTTGGATAGCAGACAAAGATTTGACGCATTCCATTCAATTCGAAAAGCATTATTACTATTACGACAATGTGCGTATTAAATTTGTCGGATTTCAGACTCCAGTAAACAGAATTCCTGCAGGAACAATCATTCGCTTGTCGTTGGCTAATTGGTGGGATGACGGCAGCGGAGAGGAAAGATGTTATCTCCAGCTGTCTGGCTGGTATTTATAGCATCTGAAACTGTAAAAACAGCATTAACTTGCTAATAAAGCCTAAAAAATCGCATACTGATGATACGCCGTATGCGATTTTTTAGTAACTTCGCGATTGGCAAATGAATGAAATGAGTGATTTGAAGCACAACGAAAAATGAAGACGGAAAAAATGAATCATTTTAAGCCCGATGAAAAATAAAAATGGCTGAAATGAGCAATTTAAGCCCCAATGAAAATTGAAAATGGATAAAATGAATCATTTCGAGCGTTTTCTATATTGAATGGAGCAAAAACGGACGGTTTTAGGTGAAATGAAAAATTAAACGAAGGTTTAACGATTAAAAATATTAGCGATTATGACGAAATTTACAGAAAAGGCATTGACGGGATTCCCCATGGCGTTCTGTTACGCTGTCATGAAGGCGATGGACGACCGCACGGCGGCGGTGGAGGCGACGCTGGAGCGATTCCTGGCGATGGAGACCGAGTTTCACAGGCTGTTTACGGCGTTTGACGTGGCTTACAAGTAATCGGCTTGCCGCTTCGCTCGTCGAAGAACTCGATGAAGAGCCAGTTGAGCGACACTATCAAGCAGAAGGACGACGAGCGTGACCATATCGCATACGTAATGGAGCGCGTGGCAAAGTTGTGGGGCGTGAAACTGGACGACCAGTCGCTGGCCATCCACGGAAAGCGCGTGGCGCAGGTGTTCAAGGACTTCGACTTCCGCACGGCGGAGGCGCTGGTGGCCGAGAACGCGAAGATTCAGAACATGGATCAGCGGTTTACGAGTGAAGCGGCTCTGCAGGTTGACTTGGCAGCGATGGGGCTGACGGAGCTGAACACGCGACTGAAGCAGTTGACGACGGAAATTATCGCCCTAATGACTGCACGCAACGAGGAGCAATCGACCATCATCGTGGGCGAACCTGAAGGCTTGCCGCGAGGCGCTGGATGCACATTATCGTTCATTCATCACCTATCTGAATGCCGTGCAGGAGTTGCAGCCCGAGGAGCAGATTTCGTAGGCCGCGCAGTTTTACAATCAGGACATCAAGAAGATTGAGGAGCAGATTGCGCAGAACCGTCGGAAAAAGAAGGGCGAGGACGTGGTACCGGAGCCTGCACTCGATGAAGGGGGTGATGGCGGGGAGGACGTTACGCCTGTAAAGCATTTTTTCACTTTTTCCTGCATCAGGTGATATGTAACAAGAGAATCGCTTACGCATCGTGTTCTGAGGCGTAAGCGATTCTCTCGTTATTGTATTCCCTTAGAAACGGAGGGTCACACTGCCCATGGCCGTGAAGCCGGCGGTGGGGTTGAAGCCTATCTGATAGTAGCGGTTGTCGTTGGTGTGGCCGTAACTCTCAGCGACGGCCGAATAGACCCATCCGCTCGTGGCTACGTGGGCATTGAAGATGTTGTTGAAGTTCAGACCGAACACCATCTCCTTCAGGCCGGAATACTTCAAGGGAAGGGCGTAGCTGAGGTTGACGTTGGTCAGCGAGTAGGCTGGCAGCGAGCGGTCGCGGTGCTCGGTGTTGTCGAGATACATCCGGCTGACGTAGCCTGTGTGCCATACGGCCTGGAAGCCCTTCAGGTGGAAGTTGACGAAGCCGTTGAGGATGGCCGACGGCGAGAAGGCCAGCGTGGCATCGTCGTAGTGGAACTCACGCAGCTCGTCGCCGTTGCCGTCGATATGATAATGCTCGATAGCATACTGGCGTGCGGCTTCATCCTTGCCATAGTTGTAGTCGTCCCAGTCTTCCACATATTCGGTAAAGTCCTTCAGCTTGTTCTCGCTCAGCGCGGCATTGCCCTCGAGGGTGAGCCAGGGAGCGATGTCCCAGGCGGCTGTCAGCTCGATGCCCATGCGGTAGGAGTCCTTGATGTTGGTGGTGAGGGGCTCACCGATATCACTCGTCTGGCCGGTCTGCACAAACTGGTTGTTGTAGTCCATATAGTAGAGCGTTGCTCCGGCGCGGAAGGTGGGGGTGCCAAACTGGTAGCCCAGCTCGTAGTCGATGAGCGATTCAGCCTTCGGTGCCGGGTAGTTGCCGTTGTCGGTGAAGTTGTTACGCTCCGGCTCACGGTGGCTCAGGGCTACAGAGGCGAAGGCTCGGTGCGGCCCGTTGTGGTAGCTCAGACCTGCCTTGGGATTGAAGAAGTGGTACTTCTTGTCGATGTCGAGGTAGTGCTTGTCGTAGAGATAGGTGTCTTCGTTGTAGATGAACTTGTCGTTGTAGCCGTCGGTCTGGTAGGCCACGTGGCGATATTGCAGGTCGCCGAAGACATCGAAGTCGTTGTTGATGTGGTAGGTTCCTTTCAGGAAGATGTTGCCGTCGAACTTGTCGGCATCAGAGTCGTAGTAACGGTAGTCGCCCTTGCTTAACAGCATCTGCCGCAAGATGTCTTCGCTCAGATAGGTGACGTAGCCGAAGTGCTTGCTGTGGAACTGCTGGAACGATACGCCGCCGATGATGTCCCACTGGTTGTCGCTGTAGTTCAGGTTCCACAGTGCTCCGTAGTTGTTCTGGCGCAGCCCTTTCTTACGTATCCAGTCGGTGCGCTTTACGCCCTGCAGGTCGCTGAATTGGGCATTGGGCAGGCCCAGCTTCTTCACCTTGTTGTCGAAGCGGAACTCCTTGTAGTAGCCGTAGCCGTGGGTGTAATGGAGCGAAGCCGTCGACTTCCAGTGTTCGTTGATGTCCCAAGCAGCCGAAAGGATGTTGTGGTTCTGCCAGAAGTTGTCGGTTGTCTTGTCCCAAAGGAAGGTATTGGGTGTTGGGTTTTGGGTGTTGACCTGATAGCGTTCGGTGAGATAGTTGCCATTGGCATCGCGTGCAAAGTTGCCTTCGGCATCGTAGGTGAGGTGCTCGTAGAGACTGTTGTAGCGGCCCAGACCAACATTGTACAGGTCTTTGTAGGTCTTGATGCCTGTGTTGGCCCCGTAGGTTCCGTCCATCAGCGAGAGGTCGTCGTTGCCAGCCGTCACGGCATTCCAGGCCTGTCCAGTCTTTTCGAAGTTGCCGATGTTTTTGTAGGCAACGACAAAGTCGTCGCTTACATAGCGGAGGCTGCCGTAGTAAGAGCCTGAGCGTCCGCTCGTGCCGTGAATATAGCCGTCGGTCTGCGTCTCATGGTAGGCACCGTCGAAGATAAAGTGGTCCCAGAGCAGTCCGGTAGAGAACTGTCCGCCCCCGTTTTTGGTGTTGTACGAGCCGTACGAAAAGCTGATTTCTGCCGATGGCTTCAGCGAGGGTTGTTTCGTAGAGAGTGCGATGGTACCGCCGAAGGCACCGTCGCCGTTGGTCGATGTTCCCACGCCGCGCTGTATCTGCACTCCGCCGAGGAGCGAAGCATACGAGTTCATGTTGGCCCAGAACACCGTCTGGTCTTCAGGCGAGTTGAGGGGTATGCCGTCGATGGTGACGTTGATGCGCGAGCCGCCGGCACCACGGATGCGCATATAGGAGGTGCCGGTGCCTACACCGTTCTCGCTCCATGCGAGGATGCCTGGTGTCTGTGCGAAGAGGAAGGGAAGCTCCTGTCCAGTCTTCGAGAATTGCTGGAGCTCCTGCTTCTTGATGTTTGCCACGGCGAAGGGTGCATCCTTCGATGCCCATACACCCTTCACCACCACCTCCTGCAGCTGCTCCATACGGAGGGAGTCTGGGTCTTCTTGCTGCGGTAAAACCCCAGCATACTGAACATTGGGCAGAGCCAAGGCACTGCCTGCTGTTGCATGAATTGCCTCGGGCAGGGCCAAGGCGCTGCCTGTCGTTGCGATGGCCAGAGCCATCATCAGTGTTTTCTTCATGTTTTGAATACCTTTAATAAATAAGAGATAAAGGGTTTCGCCCATAACTTTTCCTACGCCGGCATTACCCGGATCAGGTCAGAGGGTATCATCTCAGCCACGGCACCTGCCGCAGCACCCCTTTAACTTGCGCTTTGCAAGTCGGGTGCAAAGGTAGTGAATATAATTGATAATTGACAATTGAGAATTGATAATTATTGTGAAATGCACGAAATTTGCTTGAAAATGCGGAACATATAAAAAAGCCAGCCGTGCAAGAGGCTGCACAGCCGGCCGTAAGATGTAAGATTGACGGATAGGCGTGAGTGGACTATTTCACGACTTTCCTGCCGTTCTTGCCTTGCAAGCGACCTTCGGCCGAACGGATGATATAGAGACCCTTTCTGAGCGTTGACGAGTTGCTACCCATCTTGCGTCCCTGCAGGTCGTAGATGCTTTCGTGCTTGTACGTTCTTAATTCTTCGTTTCCGATGCCTGTTGCCTCACCCTGCAAAATTACAAAAAAGCACGCTGTAGCGATTGCTTTTTCCTCTTATTTTAACATTATTTTTTTATGCCTTGTTTCTCTTTCTGAGATAGGTCAGCGACTCGCGGAAGGTCTCAACATGTAGCAGCTGCATGGCCACGAGATAGAGGGCGACGGCAACGACCACCTTGACCATGAGGGAAAGGTAGACGTTGGGCACGAACGAAGCGGCCCATGCTGCCGCAAGGATGCAGGCGGCGGCGATGAGCAGGAAGGGCAGCAGATCTCGCAGGAAGAGCCAGAGCGACAACCCCGTCTGCTGTCTGACCAGCCACCACCACACCAGCGTCCACACGATGTTCACCCCGACGAAGGCCATGACCATGGTCGTGATGCCCCATGGGCTGCAGGCGAGCACAGTGGCCAGCTGTACCAATCCAAAAACGATGGTGCTCCACAGACACACGTCGCTGCGCCCTTTGCTCACCAAGAGCTGGTACATCAGCTGGTGCAAGGGCAGGAAGGCCCCGCCGATGCACACCATCTGCATCAGACGGGCCGACTGCAGCCACTTGTCGGTGATGGCGATGGTGATGAGCTCGGGAGCGACGAGGGCCAGTCCGAACATGCAGGGGAAGCTGACGAACGAAGAGAAGCGCAGCATCTTGCGGAACACGCGGAGCAGGCGCTCGCGGTCGTCCTCCACCTGCCGCATCACGGGTTGTGCCACACTGACGATCATCCCCTGTATGACCGAGAAGCCCATCTGGTTCCACTTGGCCGCCTGGTTGTAGAAGCCCACCTCGCGCTCGTTGAACAGTCGGCCCAGCAAGACGGTCAGGATGTTGTTGTTCAGGATGGTGATGAGGTTGGCCGCCATGATCTTCAGACTGAAGGGTAGGAGGGTTTTTAGGGGGGCAAAGAGCTTTTTCGGGGGTGCGAGATTGCCTTTCGGGGGTGCGGGGGTACGGGGGTACGGGGGTGCGAGATTACTATCAGGCTCTGTTGCCTGCGCTTCATTACTATTCTCGCACCCTCGTACCTCCGTACCTTCGTACCCCCGAAAATGTTCCTCGTACCACGCTTCGCTATTCTCGTACCTCGCACCTCGTACCTCGTACCTCGAAAATAATGTCGGTCTCCACCCGCTCACCATCCAGCGTCCCAGGGCGACACCGGCGATGTAGACCATCGACTGCGTGGCCAGGCCCCAGTAGGCCATGCCGTGCCAAGCCATGACGACACCCACCGTGCCGCTGACGAGGAGGCTCACCATCATGATGATGGCGTTCTGCTTCACCTTCAGCTCGCGCATGAGCACTGCGTTGTGGCAGATGCCAAGCGACGAGATGACGAACGAGAGGAAAGTGAAGCGTGCCAGCGGAGTGAGCAGTGGCTGTTTGTAGAAAGCGGCTATCGCAGGCGCGCACGCATATAATATAAGGTATAGGGTGATGCTCACCGTCAGACTGAACCAGAAGACGGCGTTGATGTCTTCGTGGCGCAGGTCCTTCTTGTTGATGAGCGCAACGTTCAGTCCGCTCTCTTGCAGGGCGATGGCCACTAAGGAGAACACCTGGAGCATGCCCACCATGCCATAGTCGGAAGGTGAGAGCAGTCGGGCCAGGATGATGCCAAAAGCAAGGTTGAGCAACTGCAGGACGCCGTTGCTCAAGCCTCCCCAGAAGAGGCCGCGTGCTGTTTTGTCTTTTAGGTTTTCTTCCATTGCTTTTTTTTCGGGGGTGCGGGGGTACGGGGGTGCGGGGGTGCGAGATTGCCTTTCGGGGGTGCGAGGGTGCGGGGGTGCGGGGGTGCGAGATTACCATCTGCGCTTTTACTATTCTCGTACCTTCGTACCCCCGCACCTTCGCACCCTCGATAGCACCCTCGATAGCGTCCCCCGCACCTTCGAAGAACAATCAGGCGTAGTGCCTCTGGCCGGTGAGGATGCGCAGGCGGTTCTTGATGGCCTTGCCGATGATGGCGAAGTTGCCGTAGCGCAGGTTGAGCAACAGCTCTTCTATCGAGCGCGCCACCTTCAGCCACGGATGCCCCCAAGCATGCACG